>NZ_JBQEPN010000002.1:112971-207825 GCF_052045775.1 Curtobacterium sp. 22159 | reverse complement strand
ACCGCGCCTCCCGTCCGTGTGCGGGGCGCGCGCGGCGGTCGCGGCCCCGCCGATCGCCGAGTGTGCAAAATACGTCACACTCGGCCCGCACTGGCGGCGCATCGTGCCCACTCGGCGAGCGGCATGCGGCGTGTTCTGCGCACTCGCGCAGCCGCGGTCCGCAGCAACCGCCGCGGCGGCCGCCGCCGCGACACTCCCGCGCCCGAAGGCCCCCGCACCRWYGGTGCGGGGGCCTTCGGGCGCGGGAGTGTCAGTCCTGCTTTGCAGTACCGCGACGCTCGCGGAGCTGCTGCAGCGCGTCTTCGAGGAGCTGCGCCGCCTCTTCTTCGGTGCGGCGCTCCTTCACGTACGCGAGGTGCGTCTTGTACGGCTCGGTCTTGGCGACGACGGGAGGGTGGTCCTTGTCGCGGCCAGCCGGGAGCCCGGTCGACGGCGAGTCCACCGTCTCGGGGATCTCCTCTTCCGGGAGGCCGGCGGCGAAGTACCGCACGACCTCGTTGCCGAGGGCGTCCCAGTAGGAGATCGCCACACGCTCGGCCTGGACCCCGCGGTCCTGCTCCCCCATCGGGCCCGCGCCGACGCGCGAACCCCGGATTGCACTGCCTCCGGTTGCCATGGATCAGCTCCCCGCCGTGAACTTGTTGATGAGACCGAGCACGATGATCGACGCGATCCAGACCAGACCGAGGATCACCGTGATGCGGTTGAGGTTGCGCTCGGCGACGCCGGACGCCCCGAGGTTGCTCGTCACGCCGCCGCCGAACATGTCGGAGAGGCCGCCACCGCGACCCTTGTGCAGCAGGATGAGGAGCGTGAGCAGGAGGCTCGTGATCGCGAGCAGGACCTGCAGCACGACGGAGAGAATCGCCACGACGTACCTTTCGTGTCAGTCAGCCTTGCAAGTGTAGCGGGCCGCGCCAGCGACCGGCGAACCCGGGCGGGCGTGGCACGGGCCGGTCGCCGTGTGACGACCGGCCCGTGTCTGGTGGATCAGAGTCCGACGTGCTGACGGAAGCGCGCGATGGCCGCGAACTCCTGCACGTCGAGCGAGGCGCCACCGACGAGCGCGCCGTCGATGTCGGGTTCGCGGAGGAACCCGGCGATGTTGCCCGACTTCACGGAGCCGCCGTAGAGCACGCGGGTCTCGGCAGCGGCTTCGTCACCCCAGGCAGCGGCGATCCCGCGGCGGAGCGCGGCACAGTCCTCCTGCGCCTGCTCGGCCGTGGCGGCCTGACCGGAACCGATCGCCCAGACGGGCTCGTACGCGACGACGATCTCGGAGGGCTTCACCGCGTCGAGGACGACCCGCAGCTGCTCGACCGGGACGACACCCGCGCCGCGCTGCTCGCGTTCCTCGCCGGTCTCGCCGACGCAGACCACCGGCACGAGACCGTGCTTGACGGCCGCAGCGGTCTTCGCGGCGACGATCTCGTCGGTCTCGCCGTGCAGCGTCCGCCGCTCGGAGTGGCCGACGATCACGTACTGCGCGTCGAGCGCCGCCAGGAACGCCCCGGACACGTCGCCCGTGTAAGCACCCGAGTCGTACTGCGAGAGGTCCTGCGCACCGAAGTGGATCGGGAGCTTGTCCGCGGAGATGAGCGTCTGCACGCTGCGGAGGTCGGTGAAGGGCGGGAACACCGCGACCTCGACGTCGTCGAAGTCGTGGCGCGCGTCCTTCAACGTCCACGCGAGCTTCTGCACGGTGGCGATGGCCTGGAGGTGGTCCAGGTTCATCTTCCAGTTCCCGGCGATGAACGGCGTGCGGGTCATCGCGACCACCTCAGCGCCTCGAGACCGGGGAGCGACTTGCCCTCGAGGAACTCGAGGCTCGCACCGCCACCGGTCGAGATGTGCCCGAACTGGTCGTCCGAGAACCCGAGGGACCGGACGGCCGCCGCCGAGTCACCGCCGCCGACGACACCGAGGCCGTCGACCTCGGTGAGCGCCTGCGCGACGGTCTTCGTGCCGGCGGCGAACGCCGGGAACTCGAACACGCCCATCGGACCGTTCCAGAACACCGTCTTCGAGCCGGACACCGCGTCGGCGAACCGCGCAGCCGTCTCCGGTCCGATGTCGAGACCGATGCCGTCGGTCCCAAAGGACGAGGACTCGATCGCGTCCGCGGCGACCGTCTCGTGCGACGCATCGGCCGAGAAGCCGGACGCCACCACGACGTCGGTCGGCAGGTCGATGGTCACGCCGAGCTCCTGCGCACGCGAGAGGTACTCGCGCACGGTGTCGAGCTGGTCCTGCTCGAGCAGCGACTTCGCGACCCCGTGGCCCTGGGCCGCGAGGAACGTGAAGAGCATGCCGCCGCCGATGCAGAGCGTGTCCACCTGCGGCAGGAGGTGGTCGATGACGCCGAGCTTGTCGCTGACCTTCGATCCGCCGAGCACCACCGTGTAGGGACGCTCCGGCGAGGACGTCAGCCGCTCGAGGACGCCGAGCTCGGTCTCGATGAGCGAGCCCGCGGCCGACGGCAGCGCCGACGCGAGCTCGTAGACCGAGGCCTGCTTGCGATGCACGACACCGAAGCCGTCGGAGACGAAGGCGTCGCCGAGCGCAGCGATCCGGTCGGCGAAGCCGCCGCGGACCGCGGCGTCCTTCGAGGTCTCCTCCGGGTTGAAGCGGAGGTTCTCGAGCAGCAGGACGTCGCCGTCGCCGAGGGCCTCGGCGGCCGCGGTCGCCTCGTCGCCGACGGTCTCACCGACGAACGTGACCTCTTTGCCGAGCAGCTCGGAGAGCCGCTGGGCGACCGGTGCGAGCGAGAACTCCGTCTTGGGCTCGCCGTCGGGGCGGCCCAGGTGGGAGATCACGATGACACGGGCACCGGCGTTGATGAGGGTGTTCAGGGTGGTAAGCGACGCCCGGACGCGGCCGTCGTCCGTGATCGTGCCATCCTTGAGCGGGACGTTCAGGTCACAGCGGACGACGACGCGCTTGCCGGCGAGGTCGCCGAGGTCCCCGAGGGTGCGGAGCGCCATCTGCTTAGAGCCGCTCGCCCACGTACTCGGTGAGGTCGACGAGGCGGTTCGAGTAGCCCCACTCGTTGTCGTACCACGAGGTGATCTTCACGAGGCCGCCGATGACCTTGGTCAGGCCGGAGTCGTAGATCGAGGAGTGCGGGTCCGTCGTGATGTCGGTCGACACCAGCGGGTCCTCGCTGTAGAGGAGGATGCCCTTGAGCGGACCCTCGGCTGCCTCCTTGTAGGCGGCGTTGATCTCGTCGACGGTGACCTCGGCCTTGGTCTCGAGGGTGAGGTCGGTGATCGAGCCGGTGGGGACCGGGACGCGCAGCGCGAAACCGTCGAGCTTGCCCGCGAGCTCCGGCAGGACGAGGCCGATGGCCTTCGCCGCACCGGTCGAGGTCGGGACGATGTTGAGCGCGGCGGCACGGGCGCGACGCGGGTCCTTGTGCGGGCCGTCCTGGAGGTTCTGGTCGGCCGTGTACGCGTGCACCGTCGTCATGAGGCCACGCTCGATGCCGAACTTGTCGTTGAACACCTTGGCGAGCGGCGCGAGGCTGTTCGTGGTGCAGGACGCGTTCGAGATGATGTGGTGGTTCGCCGGGTCGTACTGGTCCTCGTTCACGCCGAGCACGATGGTGACGTCGTCGCCGGTGGCCGGGGCGGAGATGATGACCTTCTTGGCACCCGCGTCGATGTGCTTCTGCGCGTCGGCGGCCTTGGTGAAGAAACCGGTGGACTCGATGACGATGTCGACACCCAGCTCGCCCCAGGGGAGGTTGGCGGGGTCGCGCTCCGCGAGGACCTTGATCGCCTTGCCGTCGACCACGATGTTGTCGCCGTCGAGCTCGACCGTCGCCGGGAGCTTGCCGGTGATGGAGTCGAACTTCAGCAGGTTCGCGAGGGACGCGTTGTCGGTGAGGTCGTTCACCGCCACGATCTCGAGGTCGCTGCCCTTGGCCAGTGCGGCCCGGAAGAAGTTACGGCCGATGCGGCCGAAGCCGTTGATACCGATCTTGACGGTCAATGGATCTCCTGGTGGGTGTGGAGCGCCCAGGGGGCGCTGCTTTTCGGAGTCGAAGGCCCTTCGGGCCCACGTGTGGTGGACGATACGCCCCGTAACGTCGCCGTAACGACCCTAGCAGTCGGAGGTTGCGCGGCCGCGCGAGATGACGCCGCTCAGGCGCCCTCGAGCTCCTCCGGCACGCTCGCCTCGGTCCCCGGGATCCCGAGGTCGGAGGCGCGCTTGTCCGCCATCGCGAGCAGGCGGCGGATGCGCCCCGCGATCGCGTCCTTCGTCATCGGCGGCTCGGCGTGCTGCCCGAGCTCGTCGAGCGACGCGTCGCGGTGCTGCAGTCGCAGCGCGCCGGCGTACTTGAGGTGGTCGGGGACCTCGTCGCCGAGGATCTCGAGCGCACGTTCGACCCGGGCGCACGCGGCGACGGCGGCCTGTGCGGAACGGCGGAGGTTGGCGTCGTCGAAGTTGACGAGGCGGTTCGCGGTCGCGCGGACCTCGCGACGCTGCCGCATCTCCTCCCACTCGGCCGTGGTGCGGGCGGCGCCCATCACGGTGAGCATCTGACCGATGGCCTCGCCGTCGCGGATGACCACGCGGTGCACGCCACGGACCTCTCGTCCCTTGGCGGCGATGCCGAGCCGGGACGCCGCACCGACGAGCGCCATCGCGGCCTCGTTCCCCGGGCAGGTCACTTCGAGCGCGGCCGCGCGGCCCGGGTCGGTCAGCGTGCCGGAGGCGAGGAACGCGCCGCGCCAGATGGCGGCGAGGTCCTCGCGGTTGCCGGTGGTGAGCCGGTTCGGGAGCCCGCGCACCGGACGGCGACGAGCGTCCATGAGCCCGGTCTGCCGCGCGAGGGTCTCCCCCGCCTCGAGCACGCGCACGAGGTACCGGGTGCCACGACGGGCGGACGCCGACGACCCCACCGACGCCTCGCTCCGCACGCCGTACAGCTCGGCGAGGTCCTTCCGCACGCGGTGCACGATGATCCGGGTGTCGAGTTCGACCTCGACGGCGATCCTGCCGGAGATGACGTGCAGGCCACCCGCGAACCGCAGGATGGTCGCGAGTTCGGCGGCGCGGACCGTGTTCCGGTTCACGACGACCCGGGCCAGTTCGTCCTTGACCTCGGCAGTCAACGGCACAGCATCATTCCTAACGTTTCTTCTGGTGGGGTCCGCGTGCCCGGCGCACGTCGTGTGGAGCGGCCGGAGGGACGGTCACTCCCGGCCGAGATCTCGGTTCTTCACACGCACGGCGACGTCGGGCACCCCGCGGAGGAGGTTCGCCAACTCGGCGACGATGGCGACCGAGCGGTGCTTGCCGCCGGTACAGCCGATGGCGATCGTAGCGTGTCTTTTGTTCTCGCGCTGGTACCCCTCGAACACCGGCTCGAGGACGGCGGCGTACCGCTCGACGAACGAGCGCGCTCCGGGCTGCGCGAGCACGTAGTCGGACACCGGCCGTTCCAGGCCCGTGTGGGACCGGAGTTCCGGCACCCAGTACGGGTTCGGCAGGAACCGCACGTCGGCGACCATGTCGGCATCGGCGGGCAGACCGTACTTGAACCCGAAGCTCATCAGCGTCACCTGGACGCCGACGAAGTGGTCGTCCGCGAACTGCTCCGTCACCCGGTTGGCCAGCTGGTGGATGTTCAGGTCCGAGGTGTCGATGACGACGTCGGACGCCTCGCGCAGTGCCGCGAGCCGCTCGCGTTCGCGGGCGATGCCGTCGAGGAGCGTGTCCTCGCCCTGCAGCGGGTGCGGACGTCGCACCTGCTCGAACCGGCGCACCAGCACCGCGTCGGTGGCCTCGAGGAAGAGCACGCGGACCCGGGCGGACGTGCTGTTGCGCACGCGCTCGACCGCCTGCTCCGGGTCGGTGAAGAAGCGGCCGCCGCGGACGTCCACCACCGTGGCGATCTTGGGGATCTTCTCGCCCGCCCGGTCGGCCAGCTCGGTGAGGGGCGCGAGCATCTGCGTCGGCAGGTTGTCGACCACGTACCAGCCGAGGTCTTCGAGCGCCTTCCCGACCGTCGAGCGGCCGGCACCGGACATGCCGGTGACGATGAGGATGTCGTGCTGTTGCGACGTGGCGCTGTCGGTCATCTGGGAGTGGGCTCCGTCGTGGCGGCCCGGGCGCGTCGCCCGGGGAGGTCTCGGCTGCGGGTCCAGGCTACCGTCCAGGGGGTCCCGGGAGGCACGGGTTCCGTCACGAGGGCAGGTGCGGACCGTCGTGGGTCACCTCGGGGAGACGAGCCGCGCCTCCTGGCCCGCTCGCCAGGTCGTCGGCGACCTCGTCCGTCTCCGGTGCGCTCACCGGGCTGGGCGCGCTCGACGCGCTCGTCGGCGTCTGCGCCAGCTTCGCGACGACCGCGGCCGCGGTGGCCGGACCGACGCCGTTCACCTCGCCGATCTCCTCCGCCGTGGCCTCGCGCAGTCGCGCGACCGAGCCGAAGTGCTTGAGCAGCGCGTTGACGCGGGTCGGACCGAGGCCGGGGATCTCCGACAGCCGCGACCGGACGTCGCGCTTGCGCCGGGTGCGCTGGTGGGTGATCGCGAACCGGTGGGCTTCGTCACGGATGCGCTGGATGAGGAACAGCGCCTCGGAGTTGCGCGGCAGGATCACCGGGAAGTCGTCGTCGGGCAGCCAGAGCTCCTCGAGTCGCTTCGCGATGCCGACGAGCGCGATGTCGTGCACACCGGCCTCGTCCATCGCACGCTTCGCTGCCTGCACCTGCGGCTGGCCACCGTCGACGATGAGCAGCTGCGGCCGGTAGGCGAACCGCTTGGTGGGCTTCGACCCCTCGACGACCTCGTCGCTGGTGACGTCCGGGACGTCGGGCACGGCGGCGTCCTCGTCGAGGCGGGCCAGGCGTCGCGTCAGCACCTGGTACATGCTGTCGGTGTCGTCCGTGGTCTCGGCGATCGTGTACCGCCGGTACTGGTCCTTGCGCGGCAGCCCGTCCTCGAACACGACCATCGACGCGACGACGTTGGTGCCCTGCAGGTGCGAGATGTCGTAGCACTCCATGCGGAGGGGCGCCTCGGTCATGCCGAGCGCGTCCTGGATGTCGGCCAGCGCCGCCGAACGCGTGGTGTAGTCGGCGGAACGCTTCGTCTTGTAGAGCATGAGCGCCTGTGCCGCGTTCTGCGCCGCCGTGCGGGCGAGCCCGGCCCGGTCGCCCCGCTGGGCGGTGCTGAGCTTCGTGCCCCGACCGCCGCGGCGTTCGCTGAGCCACTGCTGCAGCGCGTCGGCGTCCTCGGGGAGCTCGGGCACCACCACCTCGCGCGGGGGTTCCTCACCCGTTGCGTACTGTCCCTGCACGATCTGCTCGACGAGGTCCCCCGTCGAGATGTCGAGTTCCTTGTCCACGACCCACCCGCGCACACCGCGGATGCGGCCGCCCCGGACGGAGAACAGCTGCACCGCGGCGGCGAGTTCGTCCTCCGCGACGCCGAACAGGTCGAGGTCGACCGAGTCACGGAGCACCACGGCGGACTTCTCGAGGACCGCTTCGAGCGCCTCGACCTGGTCACGGTACTTCGCGGCCTGCTCGTACTGCATGGCGTCGGCCGACGCGGCCATCCGCTGCCGGAGCTGCGTGATCACGCGACGGTCGTAGCTGCTCATGAAGCGGACGAACTCCTCGACCATCGCCCGGTGCTCGGCGATCGTCACCTTCTGGGAGCAGGGTCCGCCGCACTTGCCGATCTGCCCGGGGAAGCACGGCTTCCCCGTCTGCATGGCCTTCTTGTAGGAGGAGTCCGAGCAGGTGCGGATCGGGAACACCTTGATCATGAGGTCGATGGTGTCGTGCACCGCCCAGATCTTCGGGTAGGGCCCGAAGTACTTCGCGCCCTTGATCTTCCGGTTCCGGGTCACCATCACCCGCGGGGATTCCTCCCCCAGGGTGATCGCCATGTACGGGTACGACTTGTCGTCACGGAACTTGACGTTGAACGGCGGATCGAACTCCTTGATCCAGGTGTACTCGAGCTGCAGCGCCTCGATCTCGGACCCGACCGTGGTCCACTCCACGCTCCGCGCGGTGAGGACCATCCGTCGGGTGCGCTCGTGGAGGGTCGGCAGCGGAGCGAAGTAGTTGCTGAGCCGCGCGCGGAGGTTCTTGGCCTTCCCGACGTACAGCACCCGACCGGCCTCGTCACGCCAGCGGTAGACGCCGGGGTCGGTCGGGATCTCCCCGGCCTTCGGGCGCCAGGGAACGGTGTCCGCCACCTACCGAGCACCCGCCTTCTGCTTCGACTTCGAGGCCTGCCGAGCGCCCACGGCCTGCTCCTTGCCGACCCGGGCGTCCTGCGCGTCGAAGATCTCGCGCAGGAAGACACCCGTGTGGCTCTCCGGGACGTCGGCAACGTGTTCGGGCGTCCCGGTCGCGAGCACCGTGCCGCCGCCCGAGCCGCCTTCCGGGCCCATGTCGATGAGCCAGTCGGCCGACTTGATGACGTCGAGGTTGTGCTCGATCGTGATGACGGTGTTGCCCTTGTCGACCAGACCCTGCAGCACGAGCAGGAGCTTGCGGACGTCCTCGAAGTGCAGGCCCGTCGTGGGTTCGTCGAGCACGTACACCGTGCGCCCGTTGGACCGGCGCTGCAACTCGGTCGCGAGCTTGACGCGCTGTGCTTCGCCGCCGGACAGGGTGGTCGCGCTCTGCCCGAGGCGGACGTAGCCGAGTCCGACGTCGACGAGCGTCTGCATGTACCGGTGGATCGCGGAGATGGGCTCGAAGAACACCGCAGCCTCGCTGATCGGCATGTCGAGGACCTCGGAGATGTCCTTGCCCTTGTAGTGCACCTGCAGGGTCTCGCGGTTGTACCGAGCGCCCCCGCAGACCTCGCAGGCGACGTAGACGTCGGGCAGGAAGTTCATCTCGATCTTGATCGTGCCGTCGCCGGAGCAGTTCTCACAGCGGCCACCCTTGACGTTGAAGCTGAAGCGACCGGGCTGGTAGCCGCGCGCCTTCGCCTCGGGCGTCTCGGCGAAGAGCTGTCGGATCCGGTCGAAGACGCCCGTGTACGTGGCCGGGTTCGACCGCGGCGTGCGGCCGATCGGAGCCTGGTCGACGTGAACGACCTTGTCGAGTTGGTCGAGGCCCTTCACCCGGGTGTGCTTGCCCGCGATGTGCCGCGCCCCGTTGAGCTGGTTCGCGAGCACCTTGTACAGGATGTCGTTCACCAGGGTCGACTTGCCCGACCCGCTCACCCCGGTGACCGCCGTGAAGACCCCGAGCGGGAAGTCCACGTCGATCGACTTGAGGTTGTTCGCCCGGGCGCCCTGCACGCTGATCGTGCGCTTCGGGTTGATCGGGCGGCGCTCCGCCGGCACCTCGATCGCCCGACGACCCGCGAGGTAGTCACCGGTGATCGAGTCGTGGTTCGCGATGATGCCCTCGTACGAGCCGGAGTGCACGACGTTGCCGCCGTTCACGCCGGCGCCCGGACCGATGTCGACCACCCAGTCGGCCGTGCGGATCGTGTCTTCGTCGTGCTCGACGACGATGAGGGTGTTGCCGAGGTCCTTCAGCTTGACGAGGGTGTCGATGAGCCGGCGGTTGTCGCGCTGGTGCAGCCCGATGCTCGGCTCGTCGAGGACGTACAGCACGCCGGTCAGGCCCGAACCGATCTGGGTCGCGAGGCGGATGCGCTGCGCTTCCCCGCCGGACAGCCCACCCGCGCCGCGCGCGAGGGTCAGGTAGTTGAGCCCGACCTCGAGCAGGAACTCGAGACGCGCCCGGATCTCGCGGAGGACCGCGGCGGCGATGTGCGCTTCACGGTCGGTCAGGGTGAGCTCGTCCATGAACGCGTACGCGTTGTCGAGGGACATCTCCGTGACGTCCGCGATGCTGCGACCGTCGACGGTGACCGCGAGCACCTCGGGCTTGAGGCGCGTGCCCTCGCACACCGGGCAGGGCACTTCACGCAGGTAGCCCTGGAAGCGCTGCCGCTGCGAGTCGGACTCCGCCTCGGCGAACTTCCGTTCGATGTAGGGCATGACGCCCTCGAACCCGCTGGTGTACCGCATCTCGCGGCCGAACCGGTTCCGCCAGGAGACCGACACCTGGAAGTCCTTGCCGGTGAGGATCGCCGCCTGGACGGACGGGTCGAGTCGGTTCCACGGGGTGTCCAGGTCGAACCCGAGGTCCTTGCCGAGGCCGGCGAGGAGCTTCTCGAAGTAGGAGTACAGACCGCTCGTGCCCGTCCAGGGCAGCAGGACGCCGTCGCGCAGGGACGCTTCGGGGTCCCCCAGGACGAGATCCGGGTCGACGGACATGCGGGTGCCGAGGCCCGAGCACTCGGGGCAGGCACCGAACGGCGCGTTGAACGAGAACGTGCGGGGCTCGATCTCGGTGAGTGCCAGCGGGTGGTTGTTCGGGCAGGAGAGGTTCTCGGAGTACGTCCGGACCGCGCCGGGCCCCTCGGCGTCGACGAGGTCGATCGCGACGGTGCCGTCGGTCAGGCGAAGAGCCGTCTCGAGCGAGTCGGTCAGACGCCCGAGGATGTCGTCGTTCGCGACGAGTCGGTCGACCACGACCGAGATGTCGTGCTTGACCTGCTTCTTGAGCTTCGGCGGGTCGCTGAGCTGGATGCGCTCCCCGTCGACGATCGCGCGGGCGTAGCCGGACGCCGCGAGCTCTTGGAAGAGGTCGACGAACTCGCCCTTCTTCTTCGAGATCACCGGCGCGAGCACCTGGAACCGGGTGCCGGACTCGAACTCCATGAGCTGGTCGGCGATCTGCTGCACGCTCTGCTTGCTGATGACCTCACCGCAGACGGGGCAGTGCGGGACGCCGATGCGCGCCCAGAGCAGGCGCATGTAGTCGTAGACCTCGGTGATGGTGCCGACGGTCGACCGCGGGTTCCGGTTCGTCGACTTCTGGTCGATCGACACCGCGGGCGAGAGCCCTTCGATGAAGTCGACGTCCGGGCGGTCGACCTGCCCGAGGAACTGACGGGCGTAGGCGGACAGCGACTCGACGTAGCGGCGCTGGCCCTCGGCGAAGATCGTGTCGAACGCGAGCGAGGACTTGCCGGAGCCGGACAGACCGGTGAACACGACGAGCGAGTCACGCGGGATCTCGAGGTCGACGTCGCGCAGGTTGTGCACGCGGGCACCGCGCACGCTGAGCGTGGAGGTGCTGTGCGGCGCCGTACCGCCCGGGAGGTGGAGGTCTGCGGGCTCGCCGAAGGCGTTCCGGCCCGACGTCGAGGTACCGCGGTCAGAGGTGATGGTCATCGCCGTCGATTCTACGAAGCGGCACCGACATTCCGCCGCGAACGGCGGTCAGACGAGTGCGTCGAGAGCGAACGCGACGCCCGCGGCGCGCTCGCTCGCGGCCCAGAGCCGAGCGGCGGCGATCCGGTCGTGCGCGCGCGGCTCGGCCGGCACCACCGCGGCCGGACCCCGCAGCTGCATGCGGCCGGACGGTCCCCAGTACTGCCCCGACCGGACGTCGGTGCCGACGGCGGCGTGCACCAGCGGATCCGCTCCGGCGTCCTTGCCCTGGGCGTACCAGCGCTGCGCCGGGCGCGTCCACGCCGGTTCCGGCCGGGAGGACGTGACGTCGGGACGCTCGGGCGAGAGCACGTCGATTGAGAACCCGGGGTGCGCGACCACGCTCGCCACCGTGGACCCGGCGTCCGCGAGGCGCTGCGCGAGCTCGAACCCGAAGAGCATCACGGCGAGCTTGCTGCGGCCGTACTGTCGGTAGCTCGCGTAGTGGCCGGCACCGAGCGGGTCGGTCGGGTCGAGCCGGACCCAGCGGTGGGCGATGGAGCCGAGGTGCACGACGCGACCGTTCCGGCGTTCGACCAGCGGGAGGGTCAGGGCCGTCCACGCGAAGTGACCGAGGTGGTTCGTCCCCATCTGGAGTTCGGTTCCCTGGGGTGTGTGCTGCACGGCGGCCGAACCGACGACGCCCGCGTTGTTGAGGAACGCGTCCACGCCGTCCGGGTGGCGTCCGGCGAGGGTGTCCGCGGCGGACCGGACGCTGTCGAGGTCGGCGAGGTCGAGGTGGAGGTGCTCCAGCTCGGCTCCGTCCACGTGCCGACGGATGCTCCGTTCAGCGGCGGCGGCACGACCGGCATCTCGCGTGGCGAGCACGACGCGGTGTCCGGCGGCCGCCAGCTGCTCCGCGGCGAAGTACCCGAGCCCCGCGCTCGCCCCGGTCACGACGACCGTGCGCCGTCCGGCGTCGTGCTCGGTTCCGGCGTCGGCCCGGTCAGCGGACATGACCGGCGGACTCCATCTGCCGGAGCGCCTTCTTCAGGTCCTGCACCTCGTCGCGGAGCCGCGCGGCGAGCTCGAACTTCAGCTCCGCCGCGGCCTGCAGCATCTGGTCGTTCAGGTCCGCGATGGTCGCCTCGAGCTGGGTCGCACCTTCGCCGGCGATGCCCTCGCGCCGCAGGTTCGGCGTCGGGGAACGACGGCCGTCGGCACCCGGGCGTCCCTCCAGCAGGGCCTTCGTGTCGTCGTTCTCGCGGGCGAGGACCTCGGTGATGTCGGCGATCTTCTTGCGGAGCGGCTGCGGGTCGATGCCGTGCTCGGTGTTGTACGCGACCTGCTTCTCGCGGCGGCGGTCCGTCTCGTCGATCGCGGTGCGCATGGAGTCCGTGATCTTGTCGGCGTACATGAGCACCTGGCCGGACACGTTGCGTGCGGCGCGACCGATGGTCTGGATGAGCGACGTCGACGAGCGGAGGAAGCCTTCCTTGTCGGCGTCGAGGATCGCCACGAGGGAGACCTCGGGCAGGTCGAGCCCTTCCCGGAGCAGGTTGATGCCGACGAGCACGTCGTAGACGCCTTGGCGCAGCTCGGTCAGGAGCTCGACGCGCTTCAGGGTGTCGACGTCGGAGTGCAGGTACCGCACCCGGACGCCCGCGTTGCCGAGGAAGTCGGTCAGCTCTTCCGCCATGCGCTTCGTCAGCGTCGTCACGAGCACGCGCTCGTCCTTCTCGACGCGCTGCTGGATCTCCTCGAGCAAGTCGTCGATCTGGCCGTCGCTCGGCTTCACGACGATCTCGGGGTCGACCAGGCCGGTCGGACGGATGATCTGTTCCACCACGCTGTCGGTCACACCGAGCTCGTACCGCCCCGGCGTCGCGGAGAGGTAGACCTTCTGCCCGGAGCGCTCGAGGAACTCTTCCCACGTGAGCGGGCGGTTGTCGAGGGCGCTCGGCAGACGGAACCCGTGCTCGACCAGCGTGCGCTTGCGGGAAGCGTCGCCCTCGTACATCGCGCCGATCTGCGGGACCGTCACGTGGGACTCGTCGATGACGATGAGGAGGTCGTCGGGGAAGAAGTCGAGGAGGCAGTGCGGGGGCTCACCGGCGGCCCGGCCGTCCATGTGTCGCGAGTAGTTCTCGATGCCGGAGCAGAACCCGATCTGCTCCATCATCTCGATGTCGAACGTGGTGCGCATCCGGAGCCGCTGCGCCTCGAGCAGCTTGCCCTGCCCCTCGAGCTCGGCGAGCCGTTCGGCCAGTTCTTCCTTGATGGTGCCGATCGCCCGGTGCATCACGTCCGTGTCCGCGACGTAGTGCGACGCCGGGAAGATCGAGACAGCGGGCATGTCCTCGATCACGTTGCCCGTCAGGGGGTGCAGGTACGAGAGCGCTTCGACCTCGTCGCCGAACATCTCGATGCGGATCGCGTGCTCTTCGTACATCGGGATGATCTCGAGCGTGTCGCCGCGGACCCGGAAGGTGCCGCGCGCGAAGTCGACGTCGTTGCGCTGGTACTGCATGGCCACGAACTTGCGGACGAGCTGGTCCCGCGAGATCGTCTGGCCGACGTGCAGTGCGACCGACGCGTTCATGTACTGCTCCGGGGTGCCGAGACCGTAGATGCAGGACACGGTGGAGACCACGACGACGTCCCGCCGGCTGAGCAGGGAGTTCGTCGTCGAGTGCCGGAGTCGTTCGACCTCGGCGTTGACCGAGGAGTCCTTCTCGATGAAGGTGTCCGTCTGCGGGACGTACGCCTCGGGCTGGTAGTAGTCGTAGTACGAGACGAAGTACTCGACGGCGTTGTTCGGCAGCAGCCCGCGGAACTCGTTCGCGAGCTGCGCGGCGAGCGTCTTGTTGTGCGCGAGCACGAGCGTCGGCCGCTGCACCTGCTCGATGAGCCACGCGGTCGTCGCGGACTTGCCCGTCCCCGTGGCGCCGAGCAGCACGACGTCCGTCTCACCGGCGTTGATCCGGCCCGCGAGCTCGGCGATCGCCGCGGGCTGGTCACCGCTCGGCGAGTACTCGCTGACGACCTCGAACGGGCGGACCGCGCGCGTGGGCTCGATTGACACTGCCATGCCATCAACGGTAGCCGGGACCCCTGACACCGGAGCCCCGTGCTCGCCCTCGGCGTATCGTCCACTGTAAGCAGGCTCCAAGGTGGCTGATCGGATCCGGGCATAGCCTCCGATCCGTTCAGCAACCGGCAGTCCCTCACTCCCCCGAAGAGGCCCCATGACGACGGCGACCCCAGCCGCACCGACGAAGGGCACTCCGCTCCGCGGTCGCATCCGCGGGCGGGTGCTCATCCTGCTCTGCGTCATGTACGCGATCTCGTACATCGACCGCACGAACATCTCGACCGCGCTCCCCCACATCACCGAGGACTTCGGCTTCAACGAGACGACCGCGGGCTTCATCGTCTCCGCGTTCGCCCTGCCGTACGCGCTCCTGCAGGTCTTCGGCGGCACCATCGCCGAGCGCTTCGGGCCGCGACGAGCACTGTTCGTCATCACCGTCGTGTGGGGCGTCGCCACCCTGTGGACCGGGCTCTCCGTCGGCTTCTGGACGCTGTTCGCCGCCCGCGCGCTCCTCGGGTTCAGCGAGGCGGCCGCGTTCCCGGCTGCCACGCAGGCGATGAGCCGCTGGATCCCCCGCGACCGGAACGGCTTCGCGCAGGGGGTCGTGCACTCGGCCGCCCGACTCGGCAACGCGTTGGCGCCGTTGCTCGTCGCCTGGGTCATCGGTGCGACCGGCAGCTGGCGATGGGCCTTCTTCGCCACCGCCGTGCTCTCCGTCGCGTGGGCGATCGTCTGGTTCGTCTGGTTCCGCGACCGCCCCGAGGACACGGCCGGCATCGAACGGGTCGAGCTCGACGAGCTCCCGCCCGTCGAGACCCGCGCGACCCGGCCACCGGTACCGTGGCGGACGCTCGCCCGACAGATCCTGCCGGTGACCTTCGTCGACTTCGGCTACGGGTGGGTGCTGTGGGTCTTCCTCACGTGGATCCCGACGTTCCTCAGCGACACGTACGGGCTGCGGATCAGCACGTTCGCGCTCTTCACCACCCTGGTCCTCCTCGCCGGCGTCGTCGGCGACACGGTCGGTGGGATGCTCAGCGACCGCATCATCCACCGCGGGGGCGACACCCGGAACGCCCGGCGGATCGTGCTCGTGATCGGCCTCGGCGGCTCGCTCGTCTGCCTGCTCCCGCTCGTGATCGGCCAGGGACTCGTCGTCGCCACGGTGTCGCTCGCCCTCTCGTTCTTCTTCCTCGAGCTCTGCAACGCGAACTTGTGGGCGATCCCGATGGACGTCGCTCCGCAGTGGTCGGGCACGGCCTCCGGCTTCATGAACACCGGTTTCGGGTTCGCGGGGGTCATCTCGCCGATCGTCTTCGGCGCGCTCATCGACGCGTCCGGCTGGCAGCTCCCGTTCGCCCTCTCGTGCGTGCTGCTCGCGGCCGCGGCGGTGGTCGCGTGGGTGATGAAGCCGAAGCGTCTCACCGTCACGGACGGCGTCCTCGAGATCGGGACCCCGCGCGCGGAGCAACGCTCGGCCTGACCGCTGGGACGTCGGACGGGAGGCGCGGTGCGGGGCCGACCCGCGCCTCCCGTCCGACGCCGCGTCCGTCAGCGCGGGGCGCGCCGCCCGACGTCGTCGGTCTCGCCCACCAGGGCGTCGTCCGGCTCCACCGGTTCGGGCGACCGCTGCGGCGGCGGCGTGGCGGCCGCGCGTCGGCGTGCACGCGCCTGGCGCTGCCCCCTCGAGGCGAGCGACGGCCGTCCGGTGAGCGGCACGCTGAGGGGCGTCCAGCGGAACAGCTCGGTCACCGCGACCGACAGCACGAGCACGAGCACGTACGTCACGAGCGTGAGCCAGGGCCCCGGGACGGACCGCTCGAGCCAGCTGTCGCCGTACAGCAGGACCCAGATCACGAACGGGTGGGCGAGGAAGATGCCGAACGAGCGGTCGGACCCGTAGTCGACCACCCTGGCGAGCGGACTCCCCGGTCGTCGACGGTCCGCCCACCGTGCGCCGACCGCGAGGAACCCGACGAACACGGCGCTGCTCCAGAGCACCTGGATCGGCTGCAGCGGCGTGCCGGCGGCGTTCAGCGACTGCCCGAGGGCGACCTGGAGCCACCACACGGCGAGGGTCACGACCCCGGCCCCGACGAAGCCGCACAGGACGGCACGGCGGTGCACGCGGATGAACCGGAGGAACGACTCCGCGTGGTCGGCGGCGATCGCACCGGACACGATGAAGAACACGTACGAGAAGAAGAACTGCTTCTGGTACCCCTGCAACCAGGCGTCGCTCGCGGGGAAGTACGCGTACCCGGCGAAGACGACGAGCTGCACCACCAACGCCACGACGAGCACCGCGACGTGGTGTCCGCGGGTCCTCCGGACCAGCCACACGGTGACGGGCAGCAGCAGGTACACCTGCATGGTGACGAGCAGGAAGTACAGGTGGTACCAGGCGACACCGGTCACGACGCCCTCGGCGTAGCTGCGGACCAGGTCGGGCACGTCACCGCGTGTCGTGGAACCCACCAGCCAGGACGCGCCGACGTACACGAACGACCACGCCAGGTAGGGCACGCCGACGAGCAGGAACCGCTTCGGCCAGAACTGCGACATCGGTCGGGGTCGGAGGGAGTAGCTGTAGACGAGCACGAACGCGGTGAGCGTGAAGAAGACCAACCGCGTGAAGTGCAGCAGCCCGAGCAGTGCGTTGAGCGGGACGTCGTCGGACGCCGCCGTGTGGCTCGTCGTGTGCACGCCGATGACACACGCGAAGGTGAGGATCCGGAGGACGTCGACCTCGTACAGGTGGCGGGGCTTCCCCTCGGCGGTCCTCGTGGGGGTCTGCACGCCCGGCCCGGTCACGGGCAGCGCTCCGGCGGTCACGGCTGCTCGGCCATCGTGCGCACCTTCGCCCGCTGGACCTTCCCGGTGGGAGCGCGCGGCAGGTCCGGGACCACGATGATCTCGACCGGACGCCGGAAGCGCGTGAGCACGGCCTCGGCGCGGGCGGTCAGGTCGGCGACGAGGGCGTCGGCGTCCACGGGCACGTCGGGCTGCGGGATGACGTATGCGATCGGGACCGCCCCGAGGACGTCGTGCGGGCGCCCCACGACGACGGCCTCGAGGACGCGGTCGTCACCGAGGAGGACGTCCTCGACCTCGGACGGGTACACCTTCTCGCCGCCGCGGTTGATGACGTCGTCCGACCGCCCGGCGAGCGAGACCCACCCGTCGGCCGACACCGAACCGAGGTCCCCGGTGCTGAGCCACCCGTCGGCGTCGAACCGCTCGGAGGCACGGCCGAACAGGTAGTGACGGACGATGCCCGCACCGCGGACCCACAGGGCCCCGACCTCGTCCGGCGGCAGCACGGTTCCGTCCTCGGCGCGGACCTCGACCTCGGCGCCGACGGGCACGCCGACCGTGCCCGGACGGGCCGGTGCACCGAGCGGCGTCGCCGTGATCTGCGACGCCCCCTCGGTCATGCCCCAGCTGACGACGAGCGGGACGTCCCCCAGCGCCTCCCGGACCGGGTCGGGCAGTGGTGCCGAGGCGCTGCGGACGAACCGCAGCCCCGGCGGGGGGTCGAGCGGACCGGTCTTCGCGAGCACCGCGAGGATCGCGGGGACGGCGTTGAGCCAGGTGATGCGGCGTTCGGCGAGCAGTTCCCAGAACCCCGTCCGACGGAACCGCCGGTCGAGCACGAGCGTGGCGCCGGACACGAGCGTGGCGAGCACCCCCACGACCTCGGCGTTCACGTGGAAGAGCGGGAGCGAGTTGAAGCCGCGGTCCTCCGGGGTCAGGGCGTTGTGCTGCGCGACCGCCCGGGCCACGAAGAGCAGCTGCGACTCGGGGAGCTCGACGCCCTTCGGCGTTCCGGTCGATCCCGACGTGAAGAGCACGACCGAGCCCTCGCCAGGGGCGTCCGGAGCCTCCGACGGGAGGTCGCCGTCGCGGACGCCGGTCGGGAGGAACGTGGCCGGGTCGATCCTGCCCGCGGGCGCCCCGGCGACGGTCGCGTCCTCGTCGCGGTCCGAGACGACCATCGAGGCACCCCCGATGAGTGCGGCGAGACGGTCGGGTTCCGATGCCGGCTGACCGGTGTCGACGGGCACGGCACGCCGCCCGGTGGCGACGGCGGCGAGGTGCACGACGGCGAACGAGAGCGGGTCGCCGACGTCGACGAGGACGGCCCCGGACGGCGGGACGCCGATCGCGTCGAGGGTGGAGGACCAGGCGTCGACGGCCTCGTCGAGCGCTCGGTAGGTGAGGACGCGGTCGCTCCGCGCGTCCTCGAGGAACCCGCGTCCGCCGTGCTGCGCCGCTCGGGCGCGGATCGACGATCGCAGGTCGGGTCGTTCGCCTGCTTGCTGCACGGACCCAGGGTATTGCGGCCGCCTATGTCCGCTCCGAGGGGAAGCGGTGCAACAACCACTGCCACAGCGGCAGCATCCGCGGCGTCCCGTCCGGACCGACCGGGGTCGAGTCGTCGATCGTCCGGGAGTGGGACTCTCCCGGCGAGCCGACCCGGATGTCGGTGAGGATCGCGTGCGGATCCGCGTCCGTGCCGGGCGGCGCCGTGTCCGTCCGGAAGGGCCCGTTCGCTCCGTCGAGGCCGAGCACCTTCCACGAGCCGCGGATCCGGGCGCCGAAGACGTCCCGCACGTCGTCGATGGCGTACATCCGGTCCACCGGCGTCCGACCCGGGTGGTCCATCCACGCGGCGTGCTCGGCACCGAGGGACTCGACCGGCGACGAGAACATCAGCGCCCCCTGCACGGCCCGGATGTGCGCGATGTACGCCGCTTCACCGCCGCCCTGCGAGTGCCCGGCGACCACGATGTCGTTCCACGCGATGTCGGCGTCGCCCTGGACGAACCGGCCCCACCCGCCGCCCGGGTCGTGGTCGTCGAGGTACGCGATGGCGTCGCGGAACCGCGAGACGATCGACCCCGACGGCTGCACGGAACTGAACTGCGACGGCCGGCTCCCGTCGAACCGGTTCCGCTGCACCTTGCCGTAGCACTGCGGGTCGGCCTGGCAGGTGCCGGAGAGGGTCTTGCCGAGGTTCCAGTAGTCGAGGCCGAGCACGTGGTACCCGTCCTGCAGCGCCGCACTGAGGAACAGCTGGTAGTCGGCGGGCTTGGCACGGGTCGCGGGCAGGAAGAGCAGGAGCGGGCCGTCGGCGTTCGTCCGGGCGGCGAAGTCGTCCCGGTTGGGCTCGAGCCGCTGTCCGTCGATCGTGCCGAGTCGGAACCGGTGGAACTCCCCGGCCGGCCCGTGCTGGTCGCCACGCGGGCGGTCCGCCGCCGCCACCCGACCGTGCTGCGCCACACGCTCGCCGCCGAGCACGTTCGCGCCGACGAGGGCCGCGACGCCGATCGCCACGAGCACGACCGCGGCGACGGCCAGGAGCAGCCGGTGCTTCATCGGGCGATGCGTTCCCACACCTCGTCGGCGGAACGGAGGGTGTCCGCGAGGGAGCCGGTGGCGTCGACCACGTGGTCGGCCAGCGCGAGCCGGTCGGCGTCGCTCGCCTGGGCCCCGACCCGGCGTTCTGCTTCGTCGCGCGACATCCCCCGGTGCTCGACCAGCCGGTCGATCCGCCGCGCCGCGGGTGCGTCGACGACGACCACCGCGTCGAACGACAGCGGACGACTCCCCCGGGCCTCGGCGAGGAGCGGCACGTCGTAGACCACCACCGCGTCCGGGTCGGCAGCGGCGGCGGCGTCGAACGCGGCCTGCGCCAGCCGCCAGACCTCGGGGTGGGTGATCGCCTCGAGGTCCTTCCGTGCGACCGGGTCGGAGAACACGATCGCCCCCAGCGCCGGACGGTCGAGCGACCCGTCGGCGGCGATCACCCCGGGACCGAACCGCTCGGCGACCCGCGCGAGCCCGGGACTCCCCGGCGCCACGGCGTCTCGCGCGAGGCGGTCCGCATCGACCACGACCGCCCCGTGCTCCGCCCAGCGCTTCGAGACCGTCGACTTGCCCGCGGCGATGCCGCCCGTGAGACCGATGATGCGCACCGCGCCAGCGTACCGAGCGGACCTCCCGGAACGGCCGGAAGCCCGGCACCCCATCAGGGGTGCCGGGCTTCCGGTACGGGCGAGCCGCTCGATCAGTTGGTGGAGCTGAGCTTCTCGCGGAGCGCCGCGAGCGAGGCGTCGTCGGCCAGGGTGCCCTGACCGTTCGACTCGCTCGAGAACGACGACGACGAGGAAGCGCTGGCCGGGAGGTCGAAGCCACCCTGCGCCTCGTCGGCGATGGTCTTCGCGACCTGCGCCTTGTGGGCTTCCCAACGCGCCTGGGCGGCGGCGTACTGACGCTCCCACTCCTCGCGCTGGGTGTCGAAGCCCTCGAGCCACTCGTTGGTCTCCGGGTCGAAGCCGTCCGGGTACTTGTAGTCGCCCTTCTCGTCGTACTCCGTCGGCATGCCGTAGAGCGCCGGGTCGAACTCGGTGCCCTCGGGGTCCACGCCCTCGTTGGCCTGCTTGAGGCTGAGCGAGATGCGACGACGGTCGAGGTCGATGTCGATGATCTTGACGAAGACCTCGTCGCCGACCGACACGACCTGCTCGGCGAGCTCGACGTGCTTGTTGGAGAGCTCCGAGATGTGCACCAGACCCTCGATGCCGTCCGCGACGCGGACGAACGCACCGAACGGGACGAGCTTCGTGACCTTGCCCGGCGCGATCTGACCGATCGCGTGGGTGCGGGCGAAGACCTGCCACGGGTCTTCCTGGGTGGCCTTGAGCGAGAGCGACACGCGCTCGCGGTCCAGGTCCACCTCGAGGATCTCGACGGTGACTTCCTGACCGACCTCGACGACCTCGCTGGCGTGCTCGATGTGCTTCCAGCTGAGCTCGGAGACGTGGACGAGACCGTCGACGCCGCCGAGGTCGACGAACGCACCGAAGTTGACGATCGACGACACGATGCCCTTGCGGACCTGGCCCTTGTGGAGGTTGTTGAGGAACGTGGTCCGCGACTCGGACTGCGTCTGCTCGAGCAGCGCGCGACGCGAGAGGACGACGTTGTTGCGGTTCTTGTCGAGCTCGAGGATCTTCGCCTCGAGCTCCTGGCCGAGGTACGGCGTGAGGTCGCGGACGCGACGGAGCTCGATGAGCGAGGCCGGGAGGAAGCCGCGGAGGCCGATGTCGACGATGAGGCCGCCCTTGACGACCTCGATGACCGTGCCGGTCACGACGCCGTCGGACTCCTTGATCTTCTCGACGTCGCCCCAGGCGCGCTCGTACTGCGCGCGCTTCTTCGACAGGATGAGGCGACCTTCCTTGTCCTCCTTCTGGAGGACCAGGGCCTCGACCTCGTCGCCGACCTCGACGACCTCGTTGGGGTCGACGTCGTGCTTGATCGAGAGTTCGCGGGAGGGGATGACACCCTCGGTCTTGTAACCGACGTCGAGGAGGACCTCGTCGCGGTCGATCTTCACGACGGTGCCGGAGATGAGGTCTCCGTCGTTGAAGAACTTCAGGGTCTTCTCGACCTCGGCCAGGAAGTCATCAGCCGAGCCGATGTCGTTGATGGCGACCTGCTTGGGAGCCTTGGTCGTGGTGGTTGTCATGTAGAGATTGCTCCGAACGGACATGAGTCGGGCCGTGACGGCGAGGGAGCGACCCTCTGGTCCGTACCGGATGCCGGTGCGAGCCGTCGTGGCGATGTGGTTTGGTCGGCGCGGATTGCGCCGCACAAGTCTAACCGGTGTGGGCGAGGCCCCACAACCGGGCGTGTCGGGGCGTGTCCGACCGGACCGCGCGTGTCCCGCGGTCAGTCGAGCAGCGCGCTCCGGAGGGTGTCGAGGCCGATGCTGCCGAGCGCGAGGGCCCGGTGGTGGAACGCCTTGAGGTCGAACGACGACCCCTCGCGCGCGGCCACCTCGTCGCGGATCGACTCCCAGACGCGCTGGCCGACCTTGTACGACGGCGCCTGCCCCGGCCAGCCGAAGTAGCGTGCGACCTCGAACTGGACGAACGCGTCGGACATGTTCACGTTCTCGCGCATGAAGTCCAGCGCGTACTCCCACGTCCACGCGCCCCCGTCGGGGTTCGTCTTCTGCAGGTGCACGCCGATGTCGAGCACCACGCGGGCGGCGCGCATCCGCTGGCCGTCGAGCATGCCGAGACGGTCCCCGTCGTCGTCGAGGAACCCGAGCTGCTCCATGAGCCGCTCGGCGTACAGTGCCCAGCCCTCGACGTGCCCGGACGAGCCGGAGAGCTGACGGCGCCAGGTGTTCAGCTCGCCGCGGTTGTACACGCCCTGGCTGATCTGCAGGTGGTGTCCGGGGACGCCCTCGTGGTAGACCGTCGTCTTCTCGCGCCAGGTGCCGAACTCGGTCACGCCCTGCGGCACGGACCACCACATCCGCCCGGCGCGCGAGAAGTCGTCGGACGGACCGGTGTAGTAGATCCCGCCCTCCTGCGTCGGGGCGATCCGGCACTCCAGGCGCTTGATCGGGTCCGCGATGTCGAAGTACCTGCCGTCGAGCTCCCGGATCGACTCGTCGCTCGTCTCCTGCATCCAGCGCTGCAGGGCGTCGGTGCCGTGCAGCACGCGCGACGGGTCGGCGTCGAGCACCTCGATGGCACGGGCGACGCTCGCACCCGACTCGATCCGGTCGGCGATGCGCTCCTGCTCGGCGCGCATCCGTGCGAGTTCCTCGATCCCCCACTCGTACGTCTCGTCGAGGTCCACGACGGCGCCGAGGAACCGACGGGAGTGCAACTCGTACGCCTCACGCCCGACGGCGTCCACCGGGGTGGCGAGGGGCATCAGCTCGTGTTCGAGGAACTGCCCGAACGACCGGTACGCGGCGGCCGCGACCTCGGCCCCGCGGAGCAGCTCGGCACGCAGCGACTCGGGCAGGGCCCGGCCGTCGTCGAGCGCGGCTCCGTCGGCGAGCTGTCGGAACAGCCCGTCCGCCGCACCGTTGCGCGCGGCCTGCTCGGCGACGAGCGCGACCTGCCGCTTGGCGGGCGTCACGTCCTCGCGCGTGCCCTCGAGCAGGGTCTCGCGGATCCCCTCGATCGCGTCCGGCAGGGCGTGCAGCCGGCTCGCGATGTCCTCCCAGTCCGAAGCGGTCGCCGTGGGCATGAGGTCCAGGACCTCCCGCACGGACTGGGCCGGGCTCGCGATCACGTTGAGGTCGCGCAGGTGGAGCTTCCGGTCGTACGACTCGCGCACGAGCTCGAGCTCGGCGGCGAGGTCGGTCTTCGTCACACGGTCGACGTCGTCGACCGGTTCGGCGGCGTCGAGCGCACGCTTCGTGGCCGCCGCGGCCTCGGCCAGCGCCGCCGCGCCCGCCGGGGAGGTGTCGCCGTACTCCCCCGTGCGGCCCGGCACACCGATGTAGGTGGCGACGGTGGGGTCGAGGTCGACGAGGGTGGAGACCCAGTCCTCGGCGACCCGGTCGACGGCGGAGGGCTGGCGGACGGGACGGTCATCGGTCATGCTCTCGACACTATCGATCGGAAGGCTGGACAGATGTCCGAACACAGCGGTGTCTTCGCACCCGGGTCCCCCTGCTGGTCCGACCTCGGCGTCGACGACGTCGGGGCCGCCCGCACGTTCTACGCCGACGTCTTCGGGTGGGAGCTGCAGGACGGCCCTCCGGAGGCCGGCGGGTACCTCATCGCGATGCTCGACGGACGTCCCGTCGCCGGGATCGGTCCGCGCATGGGCTCCGGAACGCCGAACGCGTGGACGACCTACCTCGCCACCGCGGACGCGGACGCCACCGCGGACGCCGTCAGGGACGCCGGCGGCACCGTGCTGGTGCCGCCGTTCGACGTGCTGGACGCGGGCCGGATGGCGATCGCCGCCGACACGACCGGGGTCGTGTTCGGGCTCTGGCAGGGCCGCGGCCACCTCGGGTACGGCCGGGTGGCCCAGCCCGGCGCCGCGTGCTGGAACGAGACGCACACGACCGACGCCGACGCGGCGAGGGCGTTCTACTCGGCGGTGTTCGGGTACCGCTTCGAGGTGTTCGGCGACCCCGCCGAGCCGTACGCGATCGCGAAGCTCGCGGACGCCGCGGTCGACGCCGATCCGGTGGCGGGGGTCTTCGCACCGCCCTCCGGCTTCCCCGACGGCGTGCGCGGGTACTGGGTGACGTGGTTCGGCACCCGGGACACCGACGCGACTGTGGCCGCGATCGTCGAACGGGGCGGCAGGACCCTGACGGGGCCGGCCGACAGTCCGTTCGGGCGCTCCGCGCTCGTCCTGGGCGCGCAGGGCGAGCTGTTCGGGGTCATCGCGGTCCCGTCCGACTGACACGGCGCCGCGCTCCGAACCGGCGCGCGCCCGGTGTCCGGCGGGGCACCGGACTGGAGGCGGCACCGCGTCCACCACGGACGGCGCGTCAGTGGGCGGCGGCCTCCCAGTTCGGCCCGACCCCGACGGACACGTCCAGCGGGACGCTGAGGTCGGCAGCCGCGCCCATCCGGGTCCGGAGGATCTCCTCGACGCGGTCCTGTTCACCGGGCGCGACCTCGAGGATGAGTTCGTCGTGGACCTGCAGGAGCAGGTGCGAGGCCAGGTCGCCGTCGCGGAGGTCCGCCGCGACGCCGAGCATCGCGATCTTCATGATGTCGGCCGCGGAACCCTGGATCGGCGCGTTGAGCGCTGCACGCTCGGCGTTCTCGCGCAGGACCCGGTTCGGGCTCTTCAGGTCGGGGAAGGGCCGCCGACGACCGAAGATCGTCTCGGTGTAGCCGTCTTCTCGCGCCTGCTCGACGACACCACGGAGGTAGTCGCGCACCGCGCCGAACCGGGCGAAGTACTCGTTCATGAGCGTCCGGGCCTCGGACTGCTCGATGCGCAGCTGCTTCGACAGGCCGAACGGGCTGAGGCCGTACGCCAGACCGTAGGACATCGCCTTGACCTTCGTGCGCATCTCGGGGGTCACGTCGGCCGGCTCGACCGAGAACACCCGGGCGCCCACGAAGCGGTGCAGGTCCTCGCCCTCGTTGAAGGCCTGGATGAGCCCGGGGTCACCCGAGAGGTGCGCCATGATCCGCATCTCGATCTGGGAGTAGTCCGCCGTGATGAGCGTCGTGTAGGGCTCGGCGACCGAGAACGCGGAGCGGACCCGGCGCCCGACGGCGGTCTTCACCGGGATGTTCTGCAGGTTCGGATCGGTGGAGGAGATCCGGCCCGTGCTGCTGCCGGTCTGCTCGTAGCGGGTGTGGATGCGGCCGTCGACGATCGCCGCGTCGAGCGTGTCCACGATCTGCCGGAGCTTCGTCGCGTCACGGTGCTGCAGCAGCAGACCGAGGAACGGGTGCGGGTGCTGCTCCTGCAGGTCGGCCAGGCTCGCGGCGTCGGTCGAGAAGCCCGTCTTCGTCTTGCGGGTCTTCGGCATCGCGAGTTCGGTGAAGAGCACTTCCTGCAGCTGCTTCGGCGACCCGAGGTTGACCTCGTGCCCGATCTCGGCGAAGGCCTGCTGCGCGAGCTCGGCCGCGCGTTCCCCCAGGTCGTGCGACAACTCGGTCAGCACGGGCCGGTCGATGGCCACGCCGGTGGTCTCCATGCCGGCGAGGACCGGGACCAGCGGCAGCTCGATGTCGTCGAGCACCCGCAGGGATGACTCGTCGATGCGGGAGCGCAGGGCGGTCGTGACCCGGAGCACGTACCACGCGTGCACGCCGACGTTGACCGGGTCCGTCTCGGGGACGAGCTGGTTCGGGTCCCCCGTGGGGAGTTCCTCGCTGAGTTCCTGGTAGACGAGGTCGGCGAGCGGCTGCCCCTGCTTGCCGGGCTGCGCCAGCCACCCCATGATGCGGGCGTCCCCGGCGAGGCCGTTCACCCGGAACCCGACCGTGGCCAGCGCCTTGATCGCGGTCTTGGCGTCGTGGAAGTGCTTCGGGGCGTCGGACGCGAACCACGCGGCGAGCTGCTCGTAGTCCTTCGCGCCGCTGCCGCCGGGCACCAGCACGGCGTCGTCGTGGGTGGCGATGCCGATCGCGCTGAGGCGACCGTCGATGACCTCGACCGCCACCCCGAACCCGTTCGCGGCGTCGCCGGCGCCCTTCCGCTCGAGCCAGTACCCGAGTTCCTCGTCGATGATCGTCGTCACCGGCGGCGGCGTCGGGGCACCGTCGTCGACGGAGCCCTCGACCGGCGCGGCGTCGGACGGCTCGCCGGAGCCGGCGACCTTGAACACGCGGTCGAGGAGGGTGCGGAACTGCAGCTTCGCGAAGAGGTCGCGCACGGCCTGTTCGTCGAGCGGACGGAGCGCGACGTCCGCCGGGCCGACCGGCAGCTCGACGTCGTCCACCAGGCGGTTGAGCTTGCGGTTCCGGATGGCCCGGTCCTTCTGCTCGCGCAGGTTGTTCCCGACGACGCCCTTGATCTCGTCGGCGTGTTCGAGGACGCCGTCGAGCGACCCGTACGCCGTGATCCACTTCACCGCGGTCTTCTCACCGACCTTGTCGATGCCGATGAGGTTGTCGCTCGTCTCGCCGACGAGCGCGGCGATGTCCGGGTACTGGTGCGGCTCGATCCCGTAGCGCTCGTAGACCTTGTCGCGGTCGTAGCGGGTGAGTTCGGACACCCCGCGGACCGACGGGTACAGCAGCGTGACGTCGTCGTTGACGAGCTGGATGGAGTCGCGGTCGCCCGAGACGACGTACACCTGGTAGCCCTGCTCGGCACCCTGGCGGGCGAGCGTGGCGAGGATGTCGTCGGCCTCGTAGTCCTCCTTCGTGACGGTCGTGATGCCCATCGCCTCGAGCGCCTGCTGGAGGAGCGGGATCTGGCCCTTGAACTCGGCCGGGGTCTCGGAGCGGGTGCCCTTGTAGTCCTCGTACTCGCGGGTGCGGAACGAGAACCGGGAGATGTCGAACGCGACCGCCAGGTGCGTCGGCTTCTCGCGCTGGAGGAGCATGAGCAGCATCGAGATGAAGCCGTGGATGGCGTTCGTGTGCTGGCCTTCGCGGTTGACGAAGCTGTCCACCGGGAGCGCGTAGAAGGCCCGGAAGGCGAGCGAGTGGCCGTCGATGACCATGAGGGTAGGCTTTGCGGAGTCCGACACCCGGACAGCCTACCGACGGCCTCCGACAGGCCGGAACCGCCCCGGAAGGACCCCGCGTGACCGACAGCACGACCTCCACCGGCACCGGTCTCGACCCCCGCCTCGCCGAGCGCGGGATGGGCGAGCTCGCCGAGAAGATGGGCATGGTGATCACGGAGCTCACGGCCGAGCGCGCCGTGGGCACCATCCCCGTCGAGGGCAACCGCCAGCCCGTCGGTCTGCTGCACGGCGGCGCGTACGTCGTCCTCGCCGAGAGCCTCGGTTCGATGGCCGCGAACGTCCACGCCGGCCCCGGCCGCTACGCCGTCGGCATCGAACTGAACGCCTCGCACTCGCGGAGTGCCACGAGCGGACTCGTCACCGGCACCTGCACGGCGATCCACCTCGGCGGCACGCTCACCACCCACGAGATCGTCCTCACCGACGACCAGGGGCGGCGGTGCTCCACCGTACGGATCACGAACATGATCCGCGACGCCCGCTGACGGGTCAGTCCTCCGGCGGTCGCTGCAGCAGGAGCCGCGCGTCCCCGAAGCCGAGTCGACGGTAGAGCGTCTCGCCGTCGACGCTCGAGTGCACGGAGGTCCGCTCGACACCGAGGTCGTCCGCCACGTCGAGCAGTGCCGTCACGAGCCGTTTCGCCACGCCCTGGCCGCGCAGGTCCGGGTGCACGTAGACGGTCTGCACGTCGGCCGTCACCCGTCCGGTCGGGCGGGCGGGCGTCGGCGGCCGGGCGACGAGGCCGAGCCAGGCCATCCCGAGCACCCGGCCGTCCCGCTCGGCGACGACGCACCGGTGCGTGTCGGCGTGGGCGACGGCGAAGGCCGTCATCGCGGCGCGGTACTCGTCCGGGGTCGTGGCGGGCGTGGCCCCGTCCTCCGTCACGCTCCACCGCCAGCGCAGGTCGGCCACCGCGGGCATGTCGTCGGGCCGGGAGGCACGGATCACCACGTCGTCCATGGCTCCACCCTGCCAGGTGGTCGGCGGCGGCGGGGCCGACCCGCGCCTCCCGTCCGTCACGGACACGAAGAGCGCCGCCGGACCGGGGTCCGACGGCGCTCCGGTGAGCGACGGCGCGTTACTTCTTGGCGCTGAGCTGCTCGATGATCGCCTTGGCGACGTCGTGCATGGTGAGGCGGCGGTCCATCGACGCCTTCTGGATCCAGCGGAACGCCTCGGGCTCGGTGAGGCCCATCTTCTCGTTGAGCAGGCCCTTGGCGCGGTCGACGAGCTTGCGGGTCTCGAAGCGCTCGACGAGGTCGGCGACCTCGGCCTCGAGCGTGATGATCTGCTGGTGACGCGAGAGGGCGATCTCGATCGCGGGCAGCAGGTCGTTCGGGGTGAAGGGCTTGACGACGTAGGCGAGTGCGCCGGCCTCGGTGGCGCGCTCGACGAGGTCCTTCTGGCTGAAGGCCGTCAGGAGGACGACGGGCGCGATGTGGTTCTTGGAGAGCTTCTCCGCCGCGGAGATGCCGTCGAGCTGGGGCATCTTGACGTCCATCACGACGAGGTCGGGGCGGAGGTCGGTCGCGAGCTGCACGGCGGTCTCACCGTCACCGGCCTCACCGACGACGTCGAACCCGTTGTCGCGGAGGATCTCCACGATGTCGAGGCGGATGAGCGACTCGTCCTCGGCGACGACGACGCGACGGGGTGCTGTTGCGGTTGCTTCTGTGTCACTCACAGCGAGCAGCCTACTAGACCCGGGAAGTCGGAGTTGTCCGAGTGGCGGGACTGTCGGGTCGGAACTGTCCCGCACGCCGTGAGCCGCCTTGTACGAGTGGCGGGACTCGAACCCGCACGCCGTGAGGCAGAGCATTTTGAGTGCCCCGTGTCTACCATTCCACCACACTCGCGAGGAGGCCTACAGTACCAGCCCGACCCGCGCCTCCCGGCCCCGCCGAACCGTCCGCGCCGTCGCGAGGTACCGTCGAGACGAGCAAGCCTGACAGGGAGGAGTGCTCGTGGACTCTCGTGCCGTCCGCACGTTCCGCGTGTTCGTCATCGTCACCGCCGTCGTCGCGATCGCGCTCGGGGTCGTCGCCATCGTTTGGCCGCGCCCGTCGCTCGTCGTGGTGGCGTTGCTGTTCGGCGTCTACCTGGTGGTCGCGGGGGCGCTCCGGGTGTTCGCCGCCGTCCGTGGGCACGGGACGCCCCCGGTGTGGCGCTGGACCTCCGGGATCGTCGGCGCGCTCGTCGGGATCGCCGGACTCGTCACGCTGCTCGACCCCGCGGTGCCGCTGGTGGTCTACGCGCTGCTCGCCGGGATCGGGTTCATCGTCGAGGGCGTCGCGGCGCTCGTCGGCGGGTTCGTCGGGCACCCGGGGTCGTCGCGCGTGCCGACGATCGTGAGCGGGGTGCTCTCCGTCCTGGGCGGCGTGGTCGTGCTGGTGGCGCCGGGCCTGGCGCTGACGGTGTTCATGGTCTTCTCGGGCATCGCGCTCATCGTCGTCGGGGCGGCGGCACTGCTCCTGTTGCCGCCGCGCGCCGCACTCCGCCGCTAGGTCGCCGGGTCAGGCGCTGCCGGTGCCGAACAGGAGTCCGAGGCCGTAGGTGACGGCGGCGGCGCCGAAGCCGATCGCCAGCTGCCGCAGTGCCCGCCGGAGCGGGGACGCCCCGCTGAGCACGCCCACGACGGCTCCGGTGCCGAGCAGTGCGATGCCGACCAGCACCGCCGCGACGCCGATCGCGGCCCAGCCGGCGAGCCCGAACAGGTACGGCAGCACCGGGATGACGGCGCCGGAGGCGAAGAAGCAGAAGCTCGAGATCGCGGCGCTCATGCCGTTGCCGATCGCCTCGTGGTCGTCCACCGTCCCGGACCCGGTCGCCGTGGCACCGCCGAGCACCTCGTCAGCGTGTCGCTGCGCCTCCGCCTCGGTCATCCCGCGGGCCCGGTAGACGAGGGCGAGCTCGTTGGCGTCGACGTCGAGGTCCGCGACGGCCCGGCCGGCCTCGGGGTGCGGCGCCGACGCGGTCAGGAGTTCGCGCTGGGACCGGACCGACACGTACTCCCCCGCACCCATCGACAGCGCGCCCGCCAGGAGGCCCGCGATGCCGCTGAGCAGCACGAAGTGCCGATCCGCGCCGGACGCGCTCACGCCGATGATGAGCGCCAGGTTCGACACGAGTCCGTCGTTCGCGCCGAACACCGCTGCGCGGAAGGTCCCGGAGAGTCGCATCCGACCCCGGTTCGCGAGCCCGCGGACGACCTCGCCGTGGATCCGCTCGTCCGCCGCCATGCGTGCGGTCGCGTCGGCGTCGTCGGCGTACGGCGAGCGGTCCTCGGCGCGCTGCATGAGCGCGAGGACGAACACCGATCCGAAGCGCTTCGCGAGCGCGGCCAGCACCCGGGTCCGCAGACTCCCCCGCAGCGGCCGCCCGGCGTCGGCGCCGAGCAGGTCGAGCCAGTGCTGCTCGTGCCGTCCCTCCGCCTCGGCCAGGGCCGACAGGATCTCGCGCTCCTCGCCGTCGCGTCGTGCCGCGAGGTTGCGGTAGACCGCCGCTTCGGCACGCTCGTCGGCGAGGTAGCGGCGCCAGCGGCGCACGTCGGCGGCGGTCGGGACCGTGCGGGGATCGTCCTGGAGGCTCACACCGGCAATCCTGCCCGCTCCGGTACACCGCTGGTCACCCGGGTCCCGTCGCGACCCGGTCGTTCGCGGCGCTCAGCGAGATACCCGCAGGGGACGCCGCGGCGGAGCCGGGCGTGCCGGGGAACGCGACGGGGCGCGGACCGGCGGCCGACGGTGCTGGTGCACCGCGCCTCCCGGTCCGCGCCCCGTCGGACGTCGGCCGCTGTCGTCAGTCGCGCACGTAGGCCGGCGCGGCCTCGGCGTGCGCGTCCCCGACGCGGTGCACGCGCAGGTCGTTCGTCGACCCCTCGATCCCGGGGGGCGAGCCCGCCGTCACGATGACGCGGTCGCCGGGCGCAGCCAGCCCGTTCTCGATGAGGACGTCGTCCACCTGCGAGAAGAGCTCGTCGGTGTGGGTCTTGCGCTCCACGAGGAAGGACCGGACGCCCCACGTGAGCGCCATGCGGCGGCGGGTCGCCTCGTTCGGGGTGAAGGCGATGATCGGCAGACCGTGGCGCAGTCGGGACATGCGCCGGGCGGAGTCGCCGGACTCGGTGAACACGCAGAGGTACGAGGCCTCGGTGAACTCCGCGATCTCGACCGCCGCGAGCGTGATGGCACCGCCGAGGGTGCGCGGCTTCGTGCCGAGCGGCGCGATGCGCTCGAGACCGTGGTCCTCGGTGGACTCGACGATGCGGGCCATCGTGCGGACGGTCTGCACCGGGTACTCGCCGACGCTCGTCTCGCCCGAGAGCATGACCGCGTCGGCACCATCGAGGACGGCGTTCGCGACGTCGGAGGTCTCCGCGCGGGTCGGGATCGGCGACGAGATCATCGACTCGAGCATCTGCGTCGCGACGATGACCGGCTTCGCCATGCGGCGGGAGAGCTCGACGGCACGCTTCTGGACGATCGGGACCGCCTCGAGCGGGAGCTCCACGCCGAGGTCGCCGCGGGCCACCATGATGCTGTCGAAGGCGTCGATGATCTCCTCGAGCGCGTCGACGGCCTGGGGCTTCTCGATCTTCGCGATCACGGGGAGGCGCTTGCCCTCCTCGTCCATGATCTCGTGCGCACGCTCGACGTCGGCGGCGTTGCGCACGAACGACAGCGCGATGAGGTCCGCGCCCTGGCGGATCGCCCAGCGGAGGTCCGCCTCGTCCTTCTCGCTCAGCGCGGGGACGTTGACGGCCACACCGGGCAGGTTGATGCCCTTGTTGTTCGAGACGGTCCCGGCGACGACGACCTCGGTGCGGACCCGCACGCCGTCGGTGTCGAGCACGCGGAGGCGCACGCGGCCGTCGTCGATGAGCAGCGGGTCGCCGGGCTTGACGTCCTGCGGGAGGCCCTTGAACGTCGTGCCGCAGATCTCCTTCGAGCCGGGGACGTCCTCCGTCGTGATGGTGAAGACGTCGCCCACGTCGAGGTGGTGGGGGCCGTCGGCGAAGCGCGCGAGACGGATCTTCGGACCCTGCAGGTCGACGAGGATCGCGACGGGCTTGCCGAGGTCGTCGGCGGCGCGGCGGACGTTGTCGTAGTTGGCCTCGTGGACGCTGTAGTCACCGTGGCTGAGGTTGAGGCGGGCGACGTCGACGCCCGCTTCGATGATCTCCTTGACGGTCTCGTAGTCCGAGGTGGCCGGTCCGAGCGTCGAAACGATCTTTGCGCGTCTCAATGGATTCCTTCGTGGTGGTGGATGGTGCTTGGGTTTCCGCGCTGTGGGGCCGCGCGGAACGAAGCGAGGCCACCAGCACCTTACCGAGTGCTGGTGGCCTCCGGCTCACGAGTGGGTGAGCATCAGATGGCGATCGCGCGGTCGGTCGCCTTGACCGGAGCCGGCAGGATCGTCGAGCCCTCGAGGTACTCGTCGACCTTGGCCGCAGCGGCGCGGCCCTCGGCGATCGCCCACACGATGAGCGACTGACCGCGGCCCGCGTCACCGGCGACGAAGACGCCCGGCTCGTTCGTCGTGTAGTCGGCCTGGCGCGCCACCGCGCCGGACACCGTCACCGGCAGCCCGAGCTGCGGCTCGAGCGTGTCCGTCTCCGGTCCGGTGAAGCCCATCGCGATGAGGACGAGGTCCGCGGGGATCTCGCGCTCGGTGCCGGCCTTCGGGACGCGACGGCCGTCGAGGTACTCGGTCTCCGCGACGCGGAGGGCGCGGACCTCGCCGGCCTCGTTGCCGAGGAACTCGACGGTCGAGGCCAGGTAGTGGCGCTCACCGCCTTCCTCGTGCGCGCTGGTGACCTCGAACACGGTCGGGAACATCGGCCACGGCTGCTCCGTGGGACGCTCCAGCGGCGGCTGCTTGCCGATCGCCAGGTTCGTCACGCTGAGCGCGCCCTGCCGGTGGGCGGTCCCGATGCAGTCCGCACCGGTGTCGCCGCCGCCGATCACGACGACGTGCTTGCCCTCCGCCGTGACCTGGTTGTCGACCGTCGTGCCGGCGTTCGCCTTGTTCTGCTGGACGAGGTAGTCCATCGCGAAGTGCACGCCCTCGAGGTCGCGCCCCGGGATCGGCAGGTCGCGCGGGACGGTGGCGCCGGTCGCGACCACGACCGCGTCGTAGCGGGACTTGAGGTCGTCCCAGGTGATGTCGCGGCCGATCTCGACGCCCGCGCGGAAGCGAGTGCCCTCGGCCTGCATCTGCGCCAGACGCGCGTCGATCTGACGCTTCTCCATCTTGAAGTCCGGGATGCCGTAGCGGAGGAGGCCACCGATGCGGTCGTCCCGCTCGTACACGGCGACGGTGTGTCCGGCGCGCGTCAACTGCTGCGCGGCGGCGAGCCCGGCGGGGCCGGAGCCGACCACGGCGACGGTCTTGCCCGTGAGGCGCTCCGGCGGGTGCGGCGTGACCCACCCCTTCTGGTACGCCTCGTCGATGATCGAGACCTCGACCTGCTTGATCGTCACCGGCGGCTGGTTGATGCCGAGCACGCACGACGCCTCGCACGGAGCGGGGCACAGGCGGCCCGTGAACTCCGGGAAGTTGTTCGTCGCGTGGAGGCGCTCGATCGCCTGTCGGCCCTCACCGCGCCAGGTCAGGTCGTTCCACTCCGGGATGAGGTTGCCGAGCGGGCACCCCTGGTGGCAGAACGGCACGCCACAGTCCATGCAGCGACCGGCCTGGCGCTTGAGCGCGCCGGACTCCTGCTGCTCGTAGACCTCTTTCCAGTCCATGAGCCGCACGGGTACGGGTCGACGGGCCGGGAGCTCACGCTCCTGGACCTTGAGGAAGCCCTTCGGGTCAGCCACCGGTCACCTCCAAGATGCGGTTCCAGACGATGTCGCCGTCGGGGTCGAGCCCCTCGTCGACCGCCTGCTGTCGGGTCTCGAGCACCGCCGCGTAGTCACGCGGCAGCACCTTCACGAAGTCACGCAGGTCGCCGGACTCCAGCAGCTCCGACGCGAGCGTCGAACCGGTCTCCGCCGCGTGACGGGCGAGCAGGTCGTTCACGATCGCGACGTCGGCGCTGTCGAGCGCCTCGAGCCGGAGCTCGCCGGACGCGAGCGAGTCGGCGTTCACGTTCTCCTCACGGAGGCCGCGCACGTAGGCCGTGCCGCCGGACATGCCGGCACCGAGGTTCCGCCCGGTCTCGCCGAGGATGAGCGCGAGCCCACCGGTCATGTACTCGAGCGCGTGGTCGCCCACGCCCTCGACCACCGCGGTGGCACCGGAGTTCCGGACCAGGAACCGCTCCCCCACGATGCCGCGGATGAACATGCTGCCCTGGGTGGCGCCGTAGCCGATCACGTTGCCGGCGATCACGTTCCGGGACGGGTCGAACCCGGAGCCGGCGTCCGGCCGCACGACGATCTCGCCGCCGGAGAGGCCCTTGCCGACGTAGTCGTTGCTGTCGCCGACGAGCCGGAGCGTGATGCCCGCGGGCAGGAACGCACCGAGGGACTGACCGGCGGAACCCCGGAGGGTCACGTCGATCGAGCCGGACGGCAGCCCGTTCTCACCGTGGCGCAGCGTCACCTCGTGCCCGAGCATCGTGCCGACCGCGCGCTCGGTGTTCCGGATGGGGAGGTCGAGGGTGATCGAACCGCCGTGCTCGAGGACGTCCGAGGTCTGCTGGATGAGCTGCACGTCGAAGTGCTGCTCCAGCTCGTGGTCCTGGTCACGGAGGTGCCGGCGCGGCTCGTCGGCCTCGAACCGCGGTCCCTTGAGCACCGGCTCGAGGTCGAGCCCCGACGCCTTCCAGTGCTCGACGGCGCGGTCCACGTCGAGGGTGTCCGCCTGCCCGATCGCTTCCTCGAGGGTGCGGAAGCCGAGCTCGGCGAGGAGCTCGCGGACCTCCTGCGCGATGAACTCGAAGAAGTTCACGACGAACTCGGGCTTGCCGCTGAAGCGCTTGCGGAGCTCCGGGTTCTGGGTCGCGACGCCCACGGGGCAGGTGTCGAGGTGGCAGACACGCATGAGGATGCAGCCCTCGACCACGAGCGGCGCAGTGGCGAAGCCGTACTCCTCCGCGCCGAGCAGCGCGGCGACGACGACGTCGCGGCCGGTCTTCATCTGCCCGTCCACCTGCACCACGACGCGGTCGCGCATGCCGTTGAGCATGAGCGTCTGCTGCGTCTCGGCCAGCCCGATCTCCCACGGGGTCCCAGCGTGCTTGAGCGAGTTGAGCGGCGACGCACCGGTCCCGCCGTCGTGACCGGACACGAGCACCACGTCGGCGAGGGCCTTCGTCACGCCGGCGGCCACCGCACCGATGCCCGACTGGCTCACGAGCTTCACGTGGACACGGGCGGACGGGTTCGCCCGCTTCACGTCGAAGATGAGCTGCTTGAGGTCCTCGATCGAGTAGATGTCGTGGTGCGGCGGCGGGGAGATGAGCCCGACGCCCGCGGTGGCGTGCCGCGTCCGGGCGACCCAGGGGTACACCTTCGTCGGGGGCAGCTGCCCGCCCTCGCCGGGCTTCGCGCCCTGCGCCATCTTCAGCTGGATGTCCGTCGCGTGCGTCAGGTACATGCTCGTGACGCCGAAGCGTCCGGACGCGACCTGCTTGATGGCGCTCCGGCGCTCGGGGTCGAGCAGACGGTCGACGTCCTCGCCACCCTCACCCGTGTTCGACCTGCCGCCGAGCCGGTTCATCGCGATCGCGAGCGTCTCGTGCGCTTCCTTCGAGATCGACCCGTAGGACATGGCGCCCGTGTTGAACCGCTTGACGATCGACTCGATCGGCTCGACCTCGTCCAGCGGCACGGGCTTGCGGACGCCGTTCTTGAACCGGAAGAGCCCGCGGAGGGTCATCAGCTGCTCGGACTGGTCGTCGACGGCACGCGAGTACTCGCGGAAGATGTCGTACCGACGTGACCGCGTCGCGTGCTGCAGGCGGAACACCGTGTCCGGGTTGAACAGGTGCGGCGGACCCTCGCGGCGCCACTGGTACTCGCCGCCGGTCTGCAGCCGCTCGTGCGAGAGCACCGCGCCGTCCTGCGGGTACGCCTGGGCGTGCCGTTCGGCGTTCTCCTTCGCGATGACCTCGATGCCGACGCCACCGAGGATCGAGGACGTCCCCGTGAAGTACCGGTCGACGAACTCCTGGCTGAGTCCGACCGCTTCGAACGCCTGGGCGCCCGCGTAGCTCGACACCGTCGAGATGCCCATCTTCGACATGATCTTCAGGACGCCCTTGCCGAGCGCCTTGATCACGTTCTTGACGGCCTGCTCGGGGGTGATCCCGGTGATCATGCCCTGGCGCACGAGGACCTCGCAGGTCTCCATCGCGAGGTAGGGGTTGATCGCCGAGGCGCCGTAGCCGATGAGCGTCGCGACGTGGTGGACCTCGCGGACGTCCCCGGCCTCGACGATCAGACCGACCTTCATGCGCTGTTCGGTGCGGATCAGGTGGTGGTGCACGGCCGCCAGGAGCAGGAGGCTCGGTACCGGTGCCTGCTCGGCGTTGCCGTCGCGGTCGGACAGCACGATGAACTGCTTGCCGGACTCGATCGCCGCGTCGACCTCGTCGCAGACGGCGGCGATGCGCTTCTGCATGGCCTTCTTGCCGGCGTCGACGCGGTACAGGCCCTTGATCGTCACCGTGAGGTGGCGACCGGACTCCGTCTCGAAGTGCTGGATCTTCGCGAGCTCGTCGTTGTCGATCACCGGGAAGTCGAGCGTGATCTGCTTCGCGTGCTCGGGACCGGCGGTGAGGAGGTTGCGCTCGGGACCGAGCCCCATCCCCATGGAGGTGATGACCTGCTCGCGGATCGAGTCGAGGGGCGGGTTCGTCACCTGCGCGAACTGCTGGGTGAAGTAGTCGAACAGCAGGCGCGGGCGCTGGGAGAGCACCGCGATCGGGGTGTCCGAGCCCATCGCACCGAGGGGCTCGGCGCCCGTCTGCGCCATCGGGCGCAGCAGGATGCGCACCTCTTCCTCGGTGTACCCGAAGGCACGCTGGCGCCGGGTCACGGACGCCGGGGTGTGCACCACGTGCTCGCGGTCGGGCAGGTCGCTGAGGTTGATCCGGCCCTCGTCGAGCCACTCGCCCCACGGGCCGGACGACGCCAGCTCGCGCTTGACCTCGTCGTCCTCGATGATCCGGCCGGCCTCGGTGTCGACCAGGAACATCCGACCGGGACGCAGTCGGCCCTTGCGGACGACCTTTTCGGCGGGGACGTCGATGACGCCCGTCTCGGAACCCATAACGATCAGGCCGTCGTCGGTCACGAGGAAACGCCCCGGACGCAGGCCGTTCCGGTCGAGCGTCGCGCCGACCAGCGACCCGTCGGTGAACGTGATCGCGGCGGGGCCGTCCCACGGCTCCATGAGCATCGAGTGGTACTCGTAGAACGCCCGGAGGTCGGGGTCCATCGCGGTCTGGTTCTCCCACGCCTCGGGCACCATCATCGACACTGCGTGCGGCAGCGAACGGCCGGTGAGCGTCAGGAGCTCGAGGACCTCGTCGAACGAGGCGGAGTCGCTCGCGCCCGGGCTGACGATCGGCAGGAGCGGCGCCATGTCACCGAGGAGCTCGCTCTGCAGCTGCGACTGTCGGGCGCGCATCCAGTTGCGGTTGCCCCGGACGGTGTTGATCTCGCCGTTGTGCGCGAGCGTGCGGAAGGGCTGCGCGAGCGGCCACGACGGGAAGGTGTTCGTCGAGTAGCGGGAGTGCACGATCGCGAGCTTCGACGCGAACCGCTCGTCGCTGAGGTCCGGGTAGAACGGCTCGAGCTGGAGCGTCGTGACCATGCCCTTGTAGACCATGGTCCGGCTCGACAGCGACATGAAGTACACGTCGTTGTCGTGCTCGGCGCGCTTGCGGAGCCGGAACGCCTGGCGGTCGAGGGCGATCCCGCTCCACGACTCCCCGTGCACGTCGTGCCGGATCGATGCGACGAACAGCTGCTCGAAGGCCGGCATCGCTGCGCGGGCGAGCGTGCCGAGCACCTCCGGACGGACCGGGACCTCGCGCCACCCGATGACACGCAGGCCTTCCTCGTGCGCGAGACGCTCGACGGCGCCCTTCACCGCGTGACGGTCGTCCTCGTCGACGGGCAGGTAGGCCGTACCGACGGCGTACTCCCCCGCGGCCGGCAGCTCGAAGGGCACCTCGGCGCGGAAGAAGTCGTCCGGGACCTGGCACAGGATGCCGGCGCCGTCACCGGTGCCGGCGTCCGAACCGACGGCGCCACGGTGCTCGAGGTTGCGCAGGGCACCGAGCGCAGCGTCGACGATGTCGTGGCCGGCGGTGCCGCGGAGCGTCGCGACCATCGCCAGGCCGCAGGCGTCCTTCTCGTTCGCCGGGTCGTACATGCCGGCGGCGTCCGGGATCGCGGAGAACCGTCGGTGCGGCGGCAGGAGTGCCGCCGGGGACTGGGGTGGCTGGAGCGCCATGGGGAACCGTCCTCACGAGGAAGTGGAACAGGGACAGCGGTGGCCCGGTGGTGCGTTCCGCCCGAGCGGGCGGGACTGGTGCCCGTGCGCGCCGTCAGTGAGGTGCCCTGACGGCGGGCGAGGTGTCCGACCCGCTTGTGGCGGGTGCAGAGGTGCTGCTGGCTCTCGTGACCGATTCGGGATCGGTCACGCAGGAGGGGTGCTTCCTAGGCGCGGCCAGTCGCGGTGGTGACCGGATCGGCGTCCGTGATCGTCGCCGGAGCGTCGTCATCGGTCTCCGACCAGGTGTCGTCCGAGTCTACATCGGACTTCGAGCGGGGCTCGCGACCGGGCAGGTACGGGCTCGGCTCCTTGCCGGTGTGCCGCCGGGACTGCACGAGGAAGATGATGACGCCGAGCAGGATCGCGGCGAAGGCGGCCCAGACGTTCGTGCGGATGCCGAAGAAGGTCTCGCTGGTGTCGACGCGGATGGACTCGAGGAAGGAGCGGCCGAGGCCGTACCAGATCAGGTACAGCGCCAGGACGCGTCCCCACTGGAGCTGGAACCTGCGGTCGAGCAGCAGGATCACGACGACGCCCAGGACGTTCCAGATGATCTCGTAGAGGAACGTCGGGTGGAACAGCGTGCCCTCCGGCAGCCCCTTGGGGAAGGCGGGGTTGGAGGACTCGATCTGCAGGCCCCACGGCAGGCTCGTCGGCATGCCGAAGAGCTCGTGGTTGAAGTAGTTGCCGAGGCGCCCGAAGGCCTGGGCGAGCAGGACGCCCGGCGCGACGGCGTCGACGAACGCCGTGAAGCGGAGACCGACCTGACGGCAGCCGATGTACGCGCCGATCGAGCCGAGGATGAGCGCACCGAAGATGGCGAGCCCGCCTTCCCAGATGTAGAGGAAGGAGAGCGGGTCCCGCCCGGGGCCGAAGTAGTCGCTGACGTGCGTGAACACGTGGAACAGGCGTCCGCCGATGATGCCCGCCGGGACCGCCCAGATCGCGATGTCGATGATGATCCAGCGCTCGACACCGCGCGCGTTCAGGCGGCGGTTGGCGATCACCACGGCGGCGACGATCCCCAGGAGGATGCAGATCGCGTACGCGTGGATCCGGAAGTCGAGCGGCAGCGACCAGCCGAACACGTCGCGCAGCCAGGCGGTGAGGTCGAAGTACTGCCAGGCGGTGCTCGGGCTCGGGATGCTCAGGAGGGGCATGGAGGTGCTGTCGCCTTTCGGTGCTGGCTGGGCGCGGTGCCGACGTGTCGTCGACCCCGCTCACTGTAGCGCGGGACGTGGGTCGGTCAGGAACCGGCCGAGCGGTCCTGGGGAAACCGTGACCGACCGGCGGGAGACCTCAGCGGCGCCGCGCGCCGGTGGTGAGGTCGGCCGCCCGGTCGGCGACCCCCTGGACGCCGAGGTCGGCGAGGGCACGGACGAACGCGGACCCGATGATCGCGCCGTCCGCGTACTCGAGCACCTCGGCGACCTGGTCGGACGTCGAGATCCCGAGACCCACGCAGGTCCGGGCGACGCCGGCGTCCCGCAGCCGCGAGACCACCGTGCGCGCTGCGGCGTCGACGCCGGCACGCGCTCCGGTGACCCCCATGGTCGAGACGGCGTAGACGAACCCGCGGCTCGCCTCGACGGCCTGCTGCATGCGGGTGTCCGTCGAGGACGGCGCGGCGAGGAACACCCGGTCGAGCCCGGTGCGCTCGGACGCGGCGATCCACGCCGCGCCCTCGTCCGGGATGAGGTCCGGCGTGATGAGCCCTGCGGCCCCGGCGGCCACCAGGTCGTCGGCGAACCGGTCGACGCCGTAGCGGAGCACGGGGTTCCAGTACGTCATCACGAGCACGGGCACGTCGGCCCGCTCGGTGATCTGGTGGACGGCGTCGAACACCTGGGCGACACGGAAGCCGTTCGCCAGGCTCTCCTCCGCCGCACGCTGGATGACCGGGCCGTCCATGACCGGGTCGGAGTAGGGCAGGCCGAGCTCGATGACGTCCACGCCGTTCTCGGCGAGGGCCACCGCTGCGTCGACGCTCGTCTGCACGTCCGGGTAGCCGGCGGGCAGGTAGCCGACGACGGCTCCCGCGCGCTCGGCGTTGGCGGTGTCGATGGTCGTCGCGACCGTCCGGTTCGTGGTCACAGCTGCACCGCGTTCTCGTCGAGGATGCCGAAGTAGCGACTGGCGGACGCGACGTCCTTGTCACCACGGCCGGACAGGGAGACGAGCACGACCCCGTCGGGGCCGAGCTCCTTGCCGAGCTTGATCGCACCGGCGAGGGCGTGGGAGGACTCGATCGCGGGCAGGATCCCCTCCGTCCGGCTCAACAGGCGGAACGCCTCCATCGCCTCGGCGTCGGTGATGGGCTCGTACTTCGCTCGGCCGATCGACGCGAGGTACGCGTGCTCCGGCCCTACGCTCGGGTAGTCGAGTCCGGCGGAGATGCTGTGGCTCTCGATCGTCTGGCCGTCCTCGTCCTGCATGAGGTACGACTTCGTGCCCTGCAGCACGCCTTCGCGACCCAGGGTGATGCTCGCCGCGTGTCGACCGGTCTCGACCCCGTCGCCGCCGGCCTCGAACCCGTGCAGCGCGACGGATTCGTCGTCGAGGAACGCCTCGAAGATCCCCATCGCGTTCGATCCGCCGCCCACGCACGCGGCGACGGCGTCCGGCAGCCGCCCGACGCGGTCGAGGACCTGCTGCCGGGCTTCCTCGCCGATGACCTTGTGGAACTCCCGCACCATCTCGGGGAACGGGTGCGGACCGGCCACCGTGCCGAGGAGGTAGTGGGTCGAGTCCACGTTGGCGACCCAGTCGCGCAGTGCGTCGTTGATGGCGTCCTTGAGGGTGCGCGAACCGGTCTCGACCGGGATCACCTCGGCACCGAGCAGCCGCATCCGCGCGACGTTGAGGGCTTGCCGTTCGGTGTCGACCGCACCCATGTAGACGACGCAGTCCATCCCGAACAGCGCCGCGGCCGTGGCCGTGGCGACGCCGTGCTGGCCGGCACCGGTCTCGGCGATGAGGCGCGTCTTGCCGAGCCGCTTCGCGACGAGGGCCTGCCCGAGCACGTTGTTGATCTTGTGCGACCCGGTGTGGTTGAGGTCCTCGCGCTTGAGGATGATCCGGGCACCGCCGGCGTGCTTGGCGAACCGGGGCACCTCGGTGATGATCGACGGCCGCCCGGTGTAGTCGCGCTGCAACGTGTCGAGTTCTTCGCGGAAGGACGGGTCCGCCCAGGCCTCCCGGAACGCGGTCTCGAGTTCGTCGAGCGCCAGCACGAGCGACTCGGGGACGAAGCGCCCGCCGAAGTCGCCGAAGTACGGGCCGTGCAGGTCACGGAGTGAGGTCACGGTGGGTCTCCCGGGACGGGCCCGGCGGACCGGGCTGGGACGGGCCCGGCGGACCGGGCTGGGGACGGGCGGTGGCGTCGCCGTCAGCCGCGGTCGGCGGCTGCGATGAACGACGCGAGCGTGGCGGCGGGGTCGTCGCCCGTGACGAGCGCTTCGCCCACCAGGACGACGTCCGCACCGGCGGCGCGGTAGTGCGCCACGTCGGCGGGACCGGCGACGGCGGACTCGGCGACGCGCACGACCCCGTCGGGGATGCGGTCCGCCAGGGACCCGAACAGGTCGCGGTCGAGCGAGAAGTCGGTGAGGTCGCGTGCGTTCACGCCGAGGATGCGCGCGCCGGCGTCGAGCCCGCGCGAGACCTCGTCGGCGGAGTGCGCCTCGACCAGGACCCGCATGCCGAGCTCTTCCGCGAGGGCGTGCAGCTCGACCAGCTGCTGCTGCTCGAGGGCCGCGACGATGAGGAGCACGACATCGGCTCCCGACGCGCGCGCCTCGACCACCTGGTACGGGTCGGCGATGAAGTCCTTGCGCAGGACCGGCACCCCGACGCGTGCCTTGACGGCTTCGAGGTCGGCGAGGCTGCCGAGGAACTTGCGCCCCTCGGTCAGCACGCTGATCGTGGCGGCTCCCCCGCGCTCGTACTCCGCAGCCAACGCTGCCGGGTCGGCGATCGGGGCCATCGAACCGCGGGACGGACTGGCGCGCTTCACCTCGGCGATGATCTTCACGCGGTCGGCGGGCGCCAGGAACTCGAGTGCGTCGAGCGGGGACGCCACACGGTCGAGGTCGCGTTCGACGTCCGCGTAGGGCCGGTCGACGCGGCGCGCCGCTGCGTCCTCGAGCGCACCCGCGACGAGGGTCTCGAGAACGTTCGGCATGCGGGACCTACTCGCCGTGGTGCTTGGGGACGAACTTCGGACCGTCGACGCCGTAGCCGGCCTTCTTCATGACGGCACCGACGATGAGTCCGATGAGCACGACCGCTGCGGAGGCCCAGACGCCCCACGGCTTGTCGAACCAGAAGAACAGCGTGCCGGCCGCGAATCCGATCAGCATGATCACGACGGCGGTCCAGGCTGCCGGCGAGTGGCCCTCGCCGAGTTCTGCGGGCTCAGTGTTGCTCACGGTGCTCCTCGTTCTGCTCCGGCGCCGTCGTTCGACCGACGCCCGTTCGATCCTACCGTGTCGTCCACGGCTGTTCCGGCGCCCGCGCCGTCGGTCGGGTCGGCGCCGACGGCCGGTTCCGCGCCGGCGGTCGGGTCCACCCCTGCGCTGAGGTCGTCCCAGTCCACGACGGCGTCGCGCTCGACCGGCGCGGCGGCACGGGCGTCGGCCGCGGCACCCGCGGTGGCGGCCCCGTACTTGCGGCTCGGACCGGGCCACGAGCGCTGCACGACCAGGACGACCACGCCGAGCAGCACGGCGAGCACGCCACCGGCGATGCCGACGGCCGGCCACGCCGTGACGTCGACGTGCGACACGACCCGGCGCACCGCCGTCAGGTCGCTCACGCCGGCGACCTTGCCGACGGCGCCCTTCGCTGCGGCGACGGGGTCGCGCAGCGCGGCGATGCCGGTCCACGCGACGCCGAGGCCGAGCAGGATCTCGACCGCGGCGAGCACGACACGCACGACGCGTCCGGCGATCGTCATCGCCAGGAACAGCGCGAGGCTCGCGATCGCCAGGGCGGTGTACTGAGGCACCGCTGCGGCACCGTCGGCGTCCACCTTCGCCGCGACGGCAGCGCCCGCGTGGAGGTGGACCGTGAACCAGGTCTGCGTCCACGAGAGCATGATGACGCCGGCGACGGCGAGCCCGGCGACGACGACGAGCGGACGGGAGCGTCGGGCGTTCACGAGCGCACCTCGCGCATCCGGTTCGCGGTCGCCACGGCACGCAGGGGCGCGGCCGCCTTGTTCACGGCCTCGACATGCTCGGTCTGCGGGTCGGAGTCCGCCACGAGTCCGGCACCGGCCTGTACCCGGGCGACCCCGTCCTTGATGAGGGCGGTCCGGATCGCGATCGCGAGGTCGGCGTCCCCGGCGAAGTCGAAGTAGCCGACGACCCCGGCGTACGCACCGCGCTTCGCGGGTTCGAGCTCGTCGATGATCTCGAGCGCGCGCGGCTTCGGAGCGCCGGAGAGCGTGCCGGCCGGGAAGGTCGCCCGGAACACGTCGATCGCCGACGCGTCGGAACGGACCGAGCCCTCGACGCTCGACACGAGGTGCATGATGTGGCTGAAGCGCTCGACCGTCATGAACTCCGTCACGGCGACGGTGCCCGGCTCGCACACCTTCTGCAGGTCGTTGCGCGCGAGGTCGACGAGCATGAGGTGCTCCGCGCGTTCCTTCGGGTCCTCGAGGAGGTCCTCGCCGAAGCGCACGTCCTCCTCCGGGGTGGCCCCCCGCGGGCGCGACCCGGCGATCGGGTGCGTGATCGCCCGGCCGGCCTGGACCTTCACGAGGGCCTCGGGCGAGGCGCCGACGATCCAGAAGCGCTCGTCCGCGGTGTCCGCCAGGGACAGGAAGTACATGTACGGGCTCGGGTTGAGCGTGCGCAGCACCCGGTAGACGTCGAGCGGGTCGGCCGTCACCTCGTGGTCGAAGCGCTGCGAGATCACGACCTGGAAGACGTCGCCGTCGCGGATGAAGTCCTTCGACCGCTCGACCGCGGCCCGGTACTGCTCCGGCGTCGAACGGTGCGTCGGGGTCGGCTCGGCGATCTCGAACGCCTCGGCCACCGTCGCGATGCTCGGGGCGACGAGGTCGCCCTGCATCCGGTCGAGCCGGGCCTGCGCGTCGGACCAGAGCGCGTCGGCGTCGTCGGTGCCGTCGTTGAGCACGCTCGCGACGAGCAGGACGAGGCCGGTGCGGTGGTCGAGGGCCGCGAGCTCGGACACGAAGGCGAGCGCCTGGCCCGGGATGTCGAAGTCGGCAGGCGGCACGTTCGGCAGGTGCTCGAGCTGGCGGACGGCTTCCCACCCGATGAACCCGACGGTGCCGCCGACGAGGGGCGGCGTCCCCGGGACGCGGGGCGTGGCCCAGCGCTCGTGCAGCCGCGCGAGCACCTCGAGCGGCTCGCCGTCGAGCGAGCCGACGGCGCGCAAGGCCGGGATGCCGGTGTCGATCCACGCCGCCCGGTCGCCGTCCTGGGTGAGCACGCCGAAGCTGCGGACGCCGACGAACGACCAGCGCGACCAGAGGCCGCCCTGGCCCGCCGACTCGAGCAGGAACGAGCCGGGTCGGCCGTCCGCGAGCTTCCGGTAGACGCCGACCGGGGTCTCGCTGTCCGCGTAGAGCGCCCGCACCACGGGCACGACACGGTGGTCGGTGAGGAGCGCGTCGAACTCGGGACGGGAGGTCGTGTGCGGCTGGTCGGAGCGGCTCGCGGCGCTCATCGGGTCACCCCGGCCGACGACGGAGCGGACGCCGACGCGGGAGCGGACGCCGTCACCGGCGCGAGCGGGTCGACGTCGAAGCAACGGTGCGCACCCGTGTGGCACGCGGCGCCGACCTGCTCCACGGTCACGAGGAGCGTGTCGGCGTCGCAGTCGAACGCCGCAGCCCGCACGTACTGCGCGTGCCCGGAGGTGTCGCCCTTGCGCCAGTACTCCTGCCGTGAGCGGGACCAGAAGGTCACGCGCCCCTCGGTGAGGGTGCGGCGGAGGGCTTCCCGGTCCATGTAGCCGAGCATGAGGACGTCCTTCGACGATTCCTCCTGCACGATGGCGGGGAGCAGCCCGTCCGCACCGAACCGCGCGCGGTCGAGGACCGCGTCCGTGCTGGTGCTGGTGCTGTCGGTCATGAGGCTCCTAGCCTACGGCGGCGAATCAGCGGACGGCGTGCCCGGCCGCGCCGAGCGCGGCCTTGACGTCGCCGACGGTCATCTCGCCGCGGTGGAAGACGCTCGCGGCGAGGACCGCGTCCGCGCCCGCGTCGACGGCCGGGGCGAAGTGCTCGAGCCGACCCGCGCCTCCTGAGGCGATGACCGGCACCGAGGAGACCGCGCGGACGGCGGCGACGAGCTCGAGGTCGAACCCGTTCTTCGTGCCGTCGGCGTCGATCGAGTTCACCAGCAGCTCCCCCGCGCCGCGCTCGACGGCCTCGCGCGCCCAGCGGACCGCGTCGAGGTCGGACTCGGTGCGGCCGCCGTGCGTCGTCACCACGAACCCGGACGGCATCCGGTCGGACCGCTTGACGTCGAGCGACAGCACGACGGCCTGCGCGCCGAACCGGTCCGCGATCTCGCCGACGAGCTCGGGCCGGGCGATCGCCGCGCTGTTCACGCCGATCTTGTCCGCGCCGCACTGCTGCAGTCGGGACACGTCGTCGACGCTCCGCACGCCGCCGCCGACCGTGAGCGGGATGAACACCTGCTCGGCGGTCCGGGTCACGGTGTCGTACATCGTCGCGCGGTTCTCGACCGTCGCCCCGACGTCGAGGAAGGTGAGCTCGTCGGCGCCCTGTTCGTAGTACCGCGCGGCGAGCTCGACGGGGTCGCCGGCGTCCTGCAGGTCCAGGAAGTTGACACCCTTGACGACACGGCCGCCCGAGACGTCGAGGCACGGGATGACCCGGACGGAGACCCCGGTCACAGTCGTGCGGCGTGGATCGGGCTGACGAGGATGGCGCGCGCGCCGAGGTCGTAGAGCGCGTCCATGATGAGGTTCGCGTCCTCGCGCGGGATCATCACCCGCACCGCCGACCAGTCGCGACCGTGCAGCGGCGAGACGGTCGGCGACTCGATGCCCGAGGCGACGGCCGTGGCCTGCTCGAGCAGTCCGGTCGGGATGTCGTAGTCGAGCATCACGTACCCGCGGGCGACGAGCACGCCCTGCAGCCGGCGGCGGAGGACGTCGATGCCGGGGATCGTCTCGTCGGTCGAGACGAGGACGGCCGTCGACTCGAGGATGACCGGGCCGAAGATCTCGAGTCCTGCGGCACGGAGCGTGCTCCCGGTCGACACGACGTCGGCGACGGCGTCCGCCACCCCGAGCCGCACGGCGCTCTCGACGGCGCCGTCGAGCTTCACGAGGGTGGCCGTGACGCCGTGCTGCGCGAGGAAGTCGCCGACGAGCCCGGGGTAGCTCGTCGCCACCCGCACGCCGTCGAGGTCCTGCAGCGCGGCGAACCGGCCGGGGGCACCGGCGAACCGGAACGTCGAGTCGGCGAAGCCGAGGGCGTCGACCTCGTGCGCGGCCGAACCGGAGTCGAGCAGCAGGTCACGCCCGGTGATGCCGACGTCGAGGGCGCCGGAACCGACGTAGGTCGCGATGTCGCGCGGGCGGAGGAAGAAGAACTCCACCCCGTTGCGTTCGTCGAGGAGGTGGAGCGCCTTGGGGTCGCGGCGACCGGCGTACCCGGCCTCCCGCAGCATCTCGGAGGCGGTCTCGGAGAGCGAGCCCTTGTTGGGCACGGCGATGCGGAGCATCAGGGTCTGCTTTCTGTGGGGGGTCGGTGACGGTCCGTGGGAGCGCGCGGAGCGCGTCCTACAGATGTCGCCAGACGTCCGCCGGGGACAGCCCCTTCGCGACCATGAGCACCTGCAGGTGGTAGATCAGCTGCGAGATCTCCTCTGAGGTGCGCTCGTCACCCTCGTACTCGGCCGCCATCCAGACCTCGGCGGCTTCCTCCACGATCTTCTTCCCGATCTGGTGCACGCCGGCGTCCAGTTCGGCGACGGTGCCGGAGCCCTCGGGGCGCGTGCGCGCCTTCTCGGTGAGCTCCTGGAACAGGTCGTCGAACGTCTTCACGCGGACCAGGCTACCGTCCTCGGCGATCGGAGCCGACGTACCGTCCGGACGGGAGGCGCGGCTCGGCTCCGCGACGCGTGAAGGCTCCCCGTTCACGCGCGAGCCGCTGCGGCGGCGGCTTCGCGGAGGTCCGCGATCCGCGCCGCCGGCTCCCCGCCGTAGACGGCCGAGCCAGCGACGAGCGTGTCCGCCCCGCTCCGCACCGCCTCCGGCACGGTGTCCACCGCGATGCCGCCGTCGACCTCGAGCCAGACGTCGAGCCCGGAGGCGTCGACGGCCGCGCGGGCGTCGGCGAGCTTGGGCATGACCGACGGCATGAACGCCTGGCCCCCGAACCCGGGCTCGACGGTCATGAGCAGGATCATGTCGTAGGCGTCGAGGTGGTGCAGCACCTGCGTGACGGGCGTGCCGGGCTTCACCGCGACGGCGGCGCGGGCACCGTTCGACCGGATGGCCGCGGCGGTCGCCACCGGGTCCTCGGCGGCCTCGAAGTGGAAGGTCACGCTCGACGCGCCCGTCTCGGCGTACTTCGGCGCCTCGGTGTCGGCGTCCGTGATCATGAGGTGGACGTCGAGCGGGACCGGCGACACCTGCTGGAGGCGCTGCACGATCGGCAGCCCGAGGGTGAGGTTCGGCACGAAGTGGTTGTCCATCACGTCGACGTGCACCAGGTCGGCGGTCTCGATGCGGTGCAGCTCGCGCTCGAGGTTCGCGAAGTCGGCGGACAGGATGCTCGGCGAGATGCGGATCGTCACGCGTCCAACCCTACCGGCGGCGTGCTCGGCGGACCGTCGTCAGGACGCCGTGACGGCACGCGCGCGCAGCTCGGACCCGAGCATCGTCTCGGTGGCCGCGTCGACCAGCCGGTACCCCTCGGCGCGGTCGATCCGTCCGGACGCGACCAGGGCGGCGATGCCCTGCATGGTGGCGGCGAACAGCAGCTTGAAGAGGGTGCGGGAATCGGGTTCGCCGGTGCTCGGACCCATCGCCCCGTCGAGCACCGTGAACAGGGTGACCGAGGCATCGGTCAGGTCCGGGTGCTGACCGCTGGTCTTCGTCTGGAACATGAGGTCCATGAGCGCCGCGTCGTCGATCGCGAAGTCGACGTACGCCCGGGCGACCCGCCGGAACCGGTCGTGCAGGTCGGCCTGCCCCGTGAGCGCCCGGCGCACGGCGGCGGTGAGGCGTTCGAAGCCGCGCACGGCCAACGCGTCCAGCAGCGCCTGACGATCGACGAAGTGACTGCGGGGGGCGCCGTGGCTGACACCTGCGCGGCGTGCGAGGTCCCGGAGGGAGAGCCCGTCGACCCCGGACTCCCGCACGACGGCGACGGCCTCGTCGAGCAGGACGGACCGCAGGTTCCCGTGGTGGAAGGGCCGATCGGTCATGGAGTCATCCTAAACCCGAACTAGGCATTGACTACTTTCTAGACAATGCCTAGATTGACCGACATGAGCGAACAGCAGCGTCTCCTCGTCCTCGGTGCCACCGGACAGACCGGTCAGCACTTCACCCGACTCGCCCTCGACGCCGGCCACGCGGTCCGTGCCCTCGCCCGCACGCCGGAGAAGCTGCGGGCGCGCCACGACGACCTCGAGGTCGTGCGGGGCTCGATCACCGACGATCCCGACCTCGACGCGCTGCTCGACGGCGTCGACGGGGTCGTCGCGATGCTCGGCGACGTCGCCGCGCAGCAGGAGCGCGCCGTGAACACGGAGTTCGTCCGCGCGCTCGTGCCGGCGATGCGGCGGAGCGGGACGCAGCGGTTCCTCTACCAGGCAGGCGGGCTGAGTGCCGGGCCGGGGAAGCGGCTCGCACCGCCGCTCTGGGTCGTCCGTCGCACGATCGCCCGGAGCTACGACGGGCAGCACCGCGACAACGAGGCCGTGATGCGGTACCTCGACCAGGAAGCGCGGGACATCTCGTGGGTGGTGCACCGCGCCGGTATCGGCTCGGACGGACCGTCGCGGGGCGAGTTGCGACGGTCGGAGCACTGGATCAGCATCGGGACCTTCGTCGACTGCGCGGCGTACAACCTGCGCGCCCTGTTCGACGAGACCGCCGTCCACACGTGCGACGGCAGCGCCTACCGCCGCTGACGATCAGCCGACGCGTCGGAACAGCGCGATGAACATCGCGTCCGTGCCGATCCGGTGCGGCCAGAGCTGGACCGTGTCGCCGTCCGCCACCCGCGGGTCACGGGCCGCGATCGCACGGACGACCGACGCCGTGTCGACCTGCGCGAGGACGTCGCCGTGCCGGGCCATGAGCGCGTCGACCTGCCCGCGCGTCTCGGCGAGGTGCGGCGAACACGTCACGTAGGCCAGGGTGCCGCCGGGCGCGAGCACCCGCACCGCCGCGTCGAGGAGTTCGGACTGGAGCGCCGCGAGCTCCGGCACGTCCTCCGGCTGCTTCCGCCACCGGGCCTCCGGTCGGCGACGCAGTGCCCCGAGCCCCGTGCAGGGCGCATCGAGCAGGACGCGGTCGAAGGCCACCCCGGTGCCGTCGCGGCCGAACCGCCGCCCGTCGCCCTCGACCACCGTGACGCCGTCGCCGAACCCGGCGAGGGCCTTCCGCACGAGCCCCGCACGTGCCGGCACGAGCTCGTTCGCCACGAGCACCGCTCCGCCCTGAGCGGCTTCTGCCGCGAGCAGCGCCGCCTTGCCACCGGGTCCGGCGCAGAGGTCGAGCCACCGCTCCCCCGGCCGGACGGCCGAGGACCGGCTCAGCGCGAGGGCCGCCAGCTGCGACCCCTCGTCCTGCACCCGCAGTCGCCCGGCGGCGACACCCGGGACCCGGGCGGGGTCGCCGGCGATGCCGCGGATGCCGACCGGGGAGACGGGCCGGTCCGTCTCCGCACCGCTCGGCGTGTCGCCACGAGCGGGTCGGCCCTCGTCGTCGGCCGCCTCCGGAGCCCCCGCTCCGGCGTCGGGCACGCCGGGGTCGGAGACGTTCGCGCGTGCGGCCTCGACGTCCTCGTCTGAGGCGAGGCCCGGTAACGCCGCGAGCTGCACGCGGGGTGCGACGTTGTCGGCGGCGAGCAGCGCCGCGAGTTCGTCCCTCGACCGCTCCGCCGCGAGGGCGTCCCGCAGCGCACCCACGACCCACGTCGGGTGCGACCAGCGGGTCGCGAGCAGCGCGTCCCCGCCGCGTCCCTCGGTGATGCGGGCGTCCCACTCCTCGTCGGTGCGGGCGCCCACCTTGCGGAGGACCGCGTTGACGAACCCGGTCGCCCGGTGCGCACCGATCTCCCGCGCGAGTTCGACGGTCGCGGACACCGCCGCGTGGGTCGGCGTGCGCATCGCGAGCAACTGGTGCGCCCCGAGCCGCATGACGTCGAGCACGTCCGACTCGATCTGCTCGATCCGACGACCGGACGCCAGGGCGATGATCGCGTCGTAGCGGCCGAGCATCCGGATCGAGCCGTAGGTCAGCTCGGTGGCGAACGCGGCGTCACGCGCGGAGAGTCCTGCCCGCCGGATGCGGGTCGGCAGGAGCAGGTTCGCGTAGGCGTCGTCGACCTGCACGGCGCGCAGGACGTCGAAGGCGACGCGGCGCGCACTCGTCCGACGCGGCCCGCGGTCGCGGCGCTGACCTGTGTCGGCGGCGTTCACGCGAGCACCTTCCCGTCGAGCGGGCCGAGGCCGCGGGCCCAGGAGGCCGCGTCCATCGCCTTCTTGCCGGCGGGTTGCACCTCGGTGAGCACCAGCGGCGCGTCGCCGGTCCCGACGAGCAGCCGGCCGCCCTGCACGGTGAGCGCACCGGGGGCGAGCGGCGGGGCGGGGTCCGCCGTCCCTCCAGGCCGCTCGCTGCGGAGCAGCTTGACGCGCGTCTCGCCGAGGTGCGCGTAGGCGCCCGGCTCGGGGGTCACCCCGCGGAGCCGGGCGTGCACGGCCGCCGCGGGCGCCGTGAAGTCGATGCGTCCGTCGTCGATCGTGAGCTTGGGGGCGAGGGTGGGCTCGCCGGACTGCTCCACCGCGACCGCGGTGCCGGCGGCGATCCCGTCGACCACGCGCGCGACGACCTCGGCGCCGGTCTCCGCCATCGCGGCCAGCACCTCGCCGGAGGTCGCCTCCGGGTCGATGTCGAACGGCTCCGAGGCGAAGACCGGTCCGGCGTCGAGCGCCTCGACGAGTCGGAACACGGTGGCGGCGGTCCGGGTGTCACCGGCCATCACCGCCCGCTGGACCGGCGCCGCTCCGCGGTAGGCCGGGAGCTCGGAGAAGTGCAGGTTGACCCAGCCGTGGCGCGGCACGTCGAGGGCGGGACGTCGCAGCAGCGCGCCGTAGGCGACGATCACGCCGAGGTCGACGTCGAGTGCGGCGAGGCGTGCAGTGACCTCGTCGTCCACGCGGGCGGCCTCGATGACGGGGAGGCCGAGCTCCGCGGCGGCCCGCGCGACCGGCGTGGGCGTGAGGACGCGCTTGCGGCCCTGCGGGGTCGCCGGACGGGTGAGCACCGCGACGATCTCGTGGTCGGACGCGGCCAGGCGGCGGAGGGTGGGGACGGCCGCAGCGGGGCTGCCGGCGACGACGAGACGCATGGGTTCGATCCTCCCACGCGTCGGGTGGTGCGGCGACGTCAGGCCCGCGCCGGGCCGTCCGGCGGGCCGGACGCACGCTGTTCCTCGACGTGCGCGAGGACGGCGCGCCCGAGCGCGCGGACGCCGTCGGCGGCCGCGTCGCCGTCACGACCGCGCAACGCGGCTCGGAACGAGTCCACGAAGTCCCCGACGCCCCAGAACACGAACCGGGGCTGGGCGAGGGCGAGGAACTGGCACTGCGTGAGCACGGTGACCGCGGCGTGCTCGAAGAACGGGTTCGGCGTCGCCGTGAGCAGCGGTCCGACGAGGTCGTCGAGCGCGGTCCCCAGACCCACCGGGTCCTTGCCGGCGACGTGGTCGCGGACCTGCTCGAGCGCCTCGGCCAGGATCGCGACGTCGGCGTCGTCCATCGTCGGCACCGACCACCGCACGGCGAGCTCGGCGAATCCGAACAGCACCTGCAGGGCGTGGTCGTAGTCGTCCGGGGCGGGCGTCGCCACCCGGAACCCGCCGTCGGCGCTCGTCTCGACGAGGCGATCGCGGACGAGTGCCAGCAACGCGCGTTCCACCTCGACGAGCCCGGCGTCCGTGCCGGCCGCGAAGTCCCGGGGGTCGAGCGGATCCCCCGGCCGTCGGCTCCCGCTCAGGATCGCGGCGACGACCCGGTGCTCCGCGTCGTCCTGGCTTTCGGTCGTCGTCTCCGCCGGGGCGGGCTCACCACGTGTCATGTCCACTCCGTGTCTGCAAGGAGGATCGCTCGTTTCTACCGCGCCCGGTGGCGTGGGGGCAAGGGGCAGGTCCACGCGACCGGGGTCCCCCAGCGGGCAGGACGCCCCGCCCGAGAACGGACGCGGGTGCTGCTCGGTACGTTCTGGGCACGGAACCGAGGAGGTCCACATGTCCGACATCACCACCGCCACCGACCGCTACGCGGGATCGAGCATCCAGAAGATCGCGCTCGTCGTGGGCATCGTCTTCCTGCTCGTCGGGATCGCCGGGTTCGTCCCCGGGCTGACCACCGGCGACCTGGGCGGAGCCGGCCACGGCTCGATGGCGATGCTGCTCGGCCTGTTCCAGGTGTCGGTCCTGCACAACATCGTCCACCTGCTGTTCGGCGTGGTCGGGCTCGTCGCGGCGCGCTACGCCACCGGTTCCCGGATGTACCTCGTGATCGGCGGGGTGGTCTACTTCGTGCTCTGGGTGTACGGGCTCTTCACCGCGGGGCACGACTTCGCCGCCAACTTCGTCCCGCTGAACTGGCCCGACAACTGGCTGCACCTCGTGCTCGCGATCGGGATGGTCACGCTGGGCGTGGTGTTCCCGCGCGAGCGCCGCCGGCCCGTCGGCGCGTGACCGGGTTCACACCGGGGTCGCCGCCGCCCGCGCCGCGGTGAACGCCGCGACGCACCGGCGGACCTGTTCCTCGGTGTGCGCCGCGGACAGCTGCACCCGGATCCGCGCCTTCCCCTTCGGCACCACGGGGTAGCTGAACGCGGTCACGTAGATCCCGCGCGCCTGCATCTCGTCCGCGATCCGGGCGGTGAGCGCGGCGTCGTGGAACATCACCGGGACGATCGGGTGCTCCCCCGGCAGCAACTCGAACCCGGCGTCGGTCATGAGCGTCCGGAACAGCTCCGCGTTCCGGCGCAGCGTGGAACGGGCGTCGTCGGAGCGCTCGATGAGGTCCAGCGCCGCGACCGTCCCCGCCGCGATCACCGGCGCGAGCGAGTTCGAGAACAGGTACGGGCGCGAACGCTGCCGCAGCAGGTCGACGATCTCCCGACGGGACGCGACGTAGCCGCCGGACGCGCCGCCGAGCGCCTTGCCGAACGTCCCCGTGTACACGTCGACCCGGTCCGCGACGCCGCACAGTTCCGGTGTCCCCCGGCCGTGCTCCCCGACGAACCCGACCGCGTGCGAGTCGTCCACGATGACGAGCGCGTCGTAGCGCTCGGCGAGGTCGCAGATCTCGCGGAGCGGAGCGATCGAGCCGTCCATCGAGAACACCCCGTCGGTGACCACGGCACGGAAGCGAGCCGACGAGGCGGCCGCGAGCTGCGCCTCCAGGTCGGCCATGTCACGGTTCCGGTACCGGAACCGCTGCGCCTTCGACAGCCGCACGCCGTCGATGATCGACGCGTGGTTGAGCTCGTCGGAGATGATCGCGTCCTCCGCGCCGAGCAGCACCTCGAACAGGCCGCCGTTCGCGTCGAAGCAGGAGGAGTAGAGGATCGTCGCCTCGGTGCCGAGGAACGCCGACACCCGGCGCTCGAGGTCGAGGTGGAGGTCCTGCGTGCCGCAGATGAACCGGACGCTCGCCATGCCGTAGCCCCAGCGGTCGAGGGCGTCCTTCGCCGCGTCGACGAGGTCGGCGGAGTCGGCGAGCCCGAGGTAGTTGTTCGCGCAGAAGTTGAGCAGGTCCGCCCCGTCCGCCTCGATCGCCGCGCGCTGCGGGCCGGAGATCCCGCGTTCCCGCTTCGTCAGGCCCGCGGCCTCGATGCCGGCGAGCTCCGCCGCCAGGTGGTCCTTGATCGCGCCGTACATCAGATCTCCGTCCAGTCGATGACGACCTTGCCGCCGTCCGCGCTCGCCGCCGCGGCGAACGCTTCTTCCCAGTCCCGAGCCGCGTACCGCGCCGAGACGATCGAACCGATGCGCTCGCGCAGGACCTGGCTCGTCTGCAGCATCGAGCTCATGGTCTGCCAGGTCTCGAACATCTCCCGCCCGTAGATCCCCTTGACGGTGAGCATGTGCGTCACGACCTTGCCCCAGTCGACGGCGATGTCCCCCGTCGGGAGCCCGAGCATCGCGATCCGGCCGCCGTGGTTCATCGTGTCGACCATCGACGGCAGCGCAGCCGGTGCGCCGGACATCTCGAACCCGACGTCGAAGCCCTCGCGCATGCCGAGGCGCTCCTGGGCCGCACGGAGCGCCGCGGTGCCGTCACCGCGGACGTCGATGCCGAGGTCGGCACCCATCGTCTCCGCCATCGCGAGGCGGTTCGCGCTCACGTCGGTGCCGACCACGAACCGGGCTCCGGCGTGACGCGCCACCGCGATCGCCATGAGGCCGATCGGGCCGCACCCCGTGACGAGCACGTCCTCGCCGACGACCGGGAAGGCCAGCGCCGTGTGCACCGCGTTGCCGAGCGCGTCGAACAGCGCTCCCACGTCCGGGTCGACGTCGGTGTGGTGCACCCACACGTTCTGCCCGGGGAGGGTCAGGTACTCCGCGAACGCCCCGTCGCGTTGCACGCCCAGGCCCTTCGTCCGGATGCACATCTGGCGACGCCCCGCGCGGCAGTTCCGGCAGGTGCCGCACACGATGTGCCCTTCGCCGGAGACCCGGTCCCCCACCGTCACGTCGCGCACCGCGGACCCGACCTCGACCACCTCGCCGAAGAACTCGTGTCCGGGGACCAGCGGTGCCGTCACCGCCGAGGCCGCCCAGTCGTCCCACCGGCGGATGTGCAGGTCGGTCCCGCAGATCCCGGTGCGGAGCACCCGGATGAGGACCTCGTCCTCGCCGGGGACCGGCACCGGCCGCTCGGTCATGGTCAGTCCCGGAGCAGCGTCCGGCTTGTACAGCGCCTTCATCGGCGTCATCCGCGTCACCTCGTCGTGCGTGATGGAGTCGTCGGCGGTTCGTGACCGCCGTCGTCCAGCCTCCCACACGTGGGCACGACGCGGCCTGGAGGCGCGGCGCGGGTCCGGCACGACAGTGCGGTCCTGCGCCGGTCAGACCTCGCGGAACGGTTCGGCGTCGTCGAGTCGCACCCGGAGCGCCGGCGCCGCCCGCCGCCGGTTGCCGCCCGGCAGCACCCGCCGGGTCGACGAGCGCCGGATCACCTCGGCCTTGAGCGTCGCCGCGACTTCGGCGCCGTTCGCGTACGGGAAGCGGACGATCGCGCGGACCGTCCCGGGGAGCGCGTCGTCCTCGACCGGGACGGGTCCGAGCACCGGTCCGGCCGTCAGCCCCTCGAGCGCGTCGACGGCCCCCGTGACGGCCTCGTCGGTGCCGGTCAGGGTCGCGACGCGGACGGCCGGCGGGAAGTTCAGCTCGCGGCGGTCGGCGAGCTCGTCGTGGGCCGGCCCGTCGAGACGCCAGAGCGCCATCGCGGTCGCGGTCTTCCCGCCGATGCCGACCAGGTACGCCTCGACGCCGGGCGCTCCCTTGGCGGCGGCGTTCGTCCAGAAGCGGAGCACGTCCTCCTGCACCCGCAACCCCTCGCGCGCCAGCATCCGCTCGCCGTCGAGCAGCAGCACGCACGCGTACCCGCCCGCCACGTTCGGCTCGGCGCCGCGGGTCGCGACCACGACGGAGGGTCGAGCGGGCACCTCGTCGAGCGGACGGGACCCGTCGGCGACGACGATGCGGGTGCCCGGGAACGCCCGCCCGAGTTCGTCGGCCGTCCGCTGGGCGCCCTGTCCCACCGGCTTCACCGTGCCGTTGCCGCAGGTCGGGCAGCGGAACCCCACCGCGAGGGCGCCGCAGAACCGGCACTGCGGCGTCGCGCCGCGGTGCGGTGTGCCGAGCGGACCACCACAGATCCGGCAGTGGGCGCGCTCACCGCACTCGGCGCACACCAGGCCGGTACCGAAGCCGGGGCTGGCCACCTGCACGAGGACGGGGCCGTGCTGGCTGGCCTCACGGGCGGCGCGCCAGGCGGTGCTCGGGATCCGGGCCTGCGCGGCGTACCCCTCGGCGCCGGTCTGCTGGACGGTCGGGATCACCTTCGGCGTCCGTACCCGGTACGGCGTGACCTCCTGGAGCCAGTGCAGTTCGACGAGCCGCTGCACGTCGGTGCTCCTGGCGTGCGAGAGGAACAGGAGCGCGGCACCGGACTGGGCGGCGCGCACCAGGGCGACGTCGCGGGTGTGCACGTACGGCGCTCGCTGCTCGATGAAGGACGGGTCCCCGTCGTCCCACATCGCGATGAGCCCGAGGTCCGACGCGGGCGCGTACATCGCCGTGCGGTTCCCGATCGCGACGACCGCGTGGGTCCGTGCCCGGAGCAGGGCCTTCGCGCGCTGCCCGTTCGTCTGCTTCGCGTCGAACCGGACGACGCGTTCGGCGGGGAGCACGGCGAGGAGGGCGCGTTCGAGGTCCGTCACGTCACGGAAGTCGGGCACGGCGATCACGGCCGACCGCTCGGCCGCGAGGGAGTGCGCGGCGGCCTGGGCGAGGGTCGCGGCCCAGCCCGGGACCCAGACGTCCTCGGAGGGCGTCGCGGCGCCGTCCGCCGTGTCCGCGGGGTCGGCTGCGGGGGTGAGCGCGACGGGGTGGGGGACGGCGGCGACCGCAGCGCGCCCGCGGTCGGCGATGAGCGCCTCCAGGACGCCGTCCGCGTAGCCGCTGACCTCCGGCGGCGTCACCGGGCCGGGAGCCCACGCGGTGTCGCGGGCGAGCCAGGCCTTCTCCGCACGTACCTGGCGCGTCGGCACGGCGAGCCGGAGCACGTCCGACGCGACGCCGGCCGCACGGTCGGCGACCGCGCGCGCGAGGCGCCAGACCTCGGGCGCGAGGACCGGGACGGGCGAGACGACCTGCTCGATCGGGCTGAGCTCGCCGGGCCAGTCCCCCTCGGAGACGACCTCGACGACGTACGCGTCGGACATGCGCGCCCCGGTCCGGAGCGGCACCTTCACGCGGACCCCGGGCACGCAGTCGTCCTCGAGCTCGGCCGGCACCCGGTAGTCGAACAGACGGTCCAACTGCGGGAGCGGCGAATCGAGGACGACGCGCGCGACGGTGGTCACGCGGACACCTCAGACGGCGGCGGGGACGAGTCCTGCGGCGGCGCGGAGTTCGTCGACGCGGTCGAGCTGCTCCCAGGTGAACCCGGGCAGCTCGCGTCCGAAGTGGCCGTACGTCGCCGTCTGCGCGTACCGCGGCTTCAGCAGGTCGAGGTCACGGATGATCGCGGCCGGACGCAGGTCGAACACCTCGGTGATCGCCGCTTCGATGGTGGCGTCGTCGACGTGCCCCGTGCCGAAGGACTCGACGTACAACCCGACCGGCTTCGCACGGCCGATGGCGTAGGCGACCTGCACCTCGAGGCGGTCGGCGAGGCCCGCGGCGACGGCGTTCTTCGCGACCCAGCGGAGCGCGTACGCTGCCGACCGGTCCACCTTCGACGGGTCCTTGCCGCTGAACGCCCCACCGCCGTGCCGGGAGGCGCCACCGTACGTGTCGACGATGACCTTGCGCCCGGTGAGCCCGGCGTCGCCCTGCGGCCCGCCGATCTCGAACCGGCCGGTCGGGTTCACGATGACGTCGACGTGCGACGAGTCGAGGTCGACGAGGTCGAGCACGGGACGGATCACGTGCTCGGTGATCGCCGCCGTCAGCTCGTCGAGCGAGACGCTCGGCGAGTGCTGGGTGGAGAGCACGACCGTCTCGACGGTCTTCGGCACGACGCCGTCGTAGCCGACGGTCACCTGGGTCTTGCCGTCCGGGCGGAGGAAGGTGAGCTCCCCCGACTTGCGCACCTCGGCCAGGCGCTCCGCGAGGCGGTGCGCGAGCCAGATCGCGACGGGCATGTACTCGGGCGTCTCGTTCGTCGCGAAGCCGAACATGATGCCCTGGTCACCGGCGCCCTGCCGGTCGAGGGGGTCCGCGCCGGCACCCGAGCGCGCGTCGAGCGACTCGTCGACACCCTGCGCGATGTCGGGCGACTGTGCGCCGATCGACACCTCGACGCCGCAGGTGTGGCCGTCGAAGGACACCTCCGACGAGTTGTAGCCGATGCCCGTGATGACATCACGGACCAGCTTCGGGATCTCGACGTAGCCGGAGGTCGTGACCTCGCCCGCGACGTGCACGAGTCCGGTGGTGACCATCGTCTCGACGGCGACGCGCGCGTTCGGGTCCACCGTGAGGAGGGCGTCGAGGATCGTGTCCGAGATCTGGTCGCAGATCTTGTCCGGGTGCCCCTCGGTGACCGACTCGGACGTGAAGAGGCGCAGGTTGGTGCTCGTCACCGCGATCAGTCGGTCGGCTGCTGCTGCTTGGTGACGGTGAGCTTGTCCTCGTTGATCTCGTGCAGCGCAACGGACAGCGGCTTGTCGTCGATCGTCGAGTCGACGAGCGGGCCGACGTTGTCGAAGAGCGAGCCCTCGTGCAGGTCGGCGTAGTAGTCGTTGATCTGCCGCGCGCGCTTCGACGCGAAGATGACGAGCGCGTACTTCGACTCGACCTTGGCGAGCAGGTCGTCGATGGGCGGGTCGATGATGCCCTGGGGGTTGGCCATGGGATTCTCCTCGGTCTTCGGGCGTCGGACCGCGCGAGTGCGCGGGACGCGGGCGCACCCGTCAGGGCGCAGAGAACAAGTCTACGACCTCGCGTGCCGCGGTGCTGACATCGGAGTTCACGATGCGGACGTCGAACTCGTCCTGGGCGGCGAGTTCGACCTTCGCCGTGTCGAGCCGGCGCGCCTGTTCCTCGGCGGACTCGGTGCCGCGGCCGATGAGCCGGCGCACGAGTTCGTCCCACGACGGCGGCAGCAGGAACACCAGGACCGCCTCGGGCATGGCGTCGCGGACCTGCCGGGCTCCCTGCAGGTCGATCTCGAGCATCACCTTGTCGCCGGCGTCGAGCGCGCGGTCGATCGGGGGACGCGGGGTCCCGTAGCGGTACGAGTTGTGCACGGTCGCCCACTCGAGCAGTTCCCGGTCGCGGATCATCCGGTCGAACTCGTCGTCGTCCACGAAGTAGTAGTGCACCCCGTCGATCTCACCCGGGCGTGGCTTGCGGGTCGTCGCCGAGACGCTGAGGTTGACGTCCGGGTACTGCTCGCGGATGTAGGCGCTGACGGTGCCCTTGCCGACCGCGGTGGGCCCCGCCAGGACCACGAGCTTCGAGCTCCCGCGCTTCCGGCCCCGGGCCGCGAGCCAGTCGGCCAACTCCGAGCGCTGCCGGGTGCCGAGCCCGCCGAGGCGCTTCGACGGCGCGATGCGCAGGTCGCCCATGATCGCCTCGGCACGTGCCGGACCGATGCCCGGCAGGCTCGTCAGCAGGTCCCGCACGCGCAACGACTTCTCGGCCGGGGCGTCCGCGTCCGACCAGGCAGCGCGGGCCACCTCGAGCGCGGACCGCTCCCCCGAGGCGACCGCGGCCTTCACCGCGGCGCGAGCGCGCCGCGCGGCGACGGCCGCCTGCGCGGCGGCGACACGGTCCACCTCGGGCGGGTTGCGGTGGGCGGGGAGTTCGTCGCGGTCGTCGGTCACGCGGCCGCTCCCAGTGCCGCGCGGATGCGGTCCGCACGGTCGGCGACGAGTGACGCGACGCCGTCCGGACCGTCCGTCAGCAGGCCGCGCGACTCGCTGACGAGGACCTGCTCCGCACGTGCGCCGTACAGCGCCCGGAGGTCCTCGATGCGCGCCCCCTGGGCGCCGAAGCCCGGGGCGAGGACCGGGGAGTTCCCGATGGTGTCCGCGTCGATGCCGAAGTCGGCCAGGTCGAGGGTCGCGCCGAGCACGAGCCCGACGTCGCCGAGCGGCTGCTCGCCGCCGGTCCGGTTGTCGTCTGCCACGTCCAAGACGATACCGGCAGCGACGGACCGGCCGGCCCGCGGCCCCTCGGCCAGGACCGCCGTCTGCAGGACGCGCGCCTCGGGGTTGCTCGTGGCGGCGAGCACGAACACACCGGCACCGTTGCGGCGAGCCACCGCGAGTGTCCCTGCCAGCGACCCGTAGCCGAGGTAGGGCGAGACCGTCATCGCGTCGGCGGCGAACGGTCCGTCACGGTCGAGCCAGGCGAGCGCGTAGTCGTCTCCCGTCGTCCCGATGTCGCCCCGCTTGACGTCGGCGACGACCAGGAGGCCCGCATCACGTGCCCGGCGGACGGTCGCGTCGAGCGCTCGGTAGCCCGCCACCCCGGCGGCCTCGAAGAAGGCGATCTGCGGCTTCACCACCGCTGCTCGGCCCGCGGCCGCGTCGACCAGGGTCCGACCGAAGGCGGTCAGACCCTGCTCGTCGCGGCCGAGCCCCCACGCCGCCAGGGTGGCGGCGTGGGGGTCGATGCCGACACAGAGCGCCGAACGCTCCGCGACGGCGGACGCGAGCCGGACGCCGAAGGGGGTCGTGCCTCCCGAACGGTCGTCAGCTGCCACGGCTCCGGCCGTCACCAGGTCGCGCGCTCGAGGGCGTAGTCCTGCAGGCTGCGGACGCTCAGCGGCGAGCCCATGGTCTCGATCGCCGCGACGGCGGCACCGAGCTCCGCGATCGTCGTGAAGATCGGCTTGTCGGCCGACACGGTCGCCGCGCGGATCTCGTAGCCGTCCGCACGTCCGGCGGCACCCGACGGCGTGTTCACCACGATGTCGACCTCGCCGCGTCCGAGCAGGTCGACCACGCTCTCGCCGCCCTCGCTGTACTTGCCGACGAGCGTGACCTCGATGCCGTTGCGGCGGAGCACCTCGGCGGTGCCCTCGGTCGCGGTGATCGTGAAGCCGAGCTGCTGCAGGCGGTGCACCGGCAGGACCACCTGGCGCTTGTCGGTGTCGGCGACGCTCACGAACACGGTCCCGCTCGTCGGGAGCCCGCCGTACGCGGCCTCCTGCGACTTGAGGAACGCCCGCGGGAAGTCGCGGTCGATGCCCATGACCTCGCCCGTGGAACGCATCTCGGGGCTCAGCACCGAGTCGACGACCTGGCCGTCGTACGTCCGGAAGCGGCGGAAGGGCAGCACGGCCTCCTTCACGGCGACCGGGGCCTGCGCCGGCACCGAGGAACCGTCGCGCTCCGGCAGGAGCCCCTCGGCGACGAGCTGGTCGATCGTCGCCCCCGTCATGATGCGCGACGCCGCCTTCGCCAGCGGGATGCCGAGCGCCTTCGAGACGAACGGGACGGTGCGGCTGGCGCGCGGGTTCGCCTCCAGCACGTAGAGCACGCCGGCGCCGATCGCGAACTGCACGTTCAGCAGGCCCTGCACGCCGATGCCGCGGGCGATCTTGCCCGTCGCCTCGACGACCGCTGCGATCTCGGCACGACCGAGACCGACCGGGGGCAGCGTGCACGCGGAGTCGCCGGAGTGGATGCCGGCCTCCTCGAGGTGCTCCATGATCCCGCCGACGTAGAGCCGCTCACCGTCGAAGAGCGCGTCGACGTCGATCTCCACCGCGTCGTCGAGGAAGCGGTCCACGAGCAGCGGGAGCTCCGGACCGATGATCGCCTGGTCGGCCATCCGGTCGAAGTAGTCCGCCATCGCCACCGAGTCGTAGACGATCTCCATGCCGCGACCGCCGAGCACGAACGAGGGACGGACGAGCACCGGGTAGCCGATCTCCTCGGCCACGGCGGTCGCGCTCGCGAGGTCGTGCGCGGTGCCGTTGCGCGGCGCGAGGAGGCCCGCCTGCTCGAGGATCGCGGAGAACTGCCCGCGCTCCTCGGCCGAGTCGATCGCGGACGGGCTCGTCCCGAGGATCGGGATGCCCGCGGCCTCGAGCGGCTTCGCGAGGCCGAGCGCCGTCTGACCGCCGAGCTGCACGACCACTCCGACGAGCTCGCCGGACGCCGCCTCGGCCTCGATGACCTCGAGGACGTCCTCGGTGGTCAGCGGTTCGAAGTACAGGCGGTCGGAGGTGTCGTAGTCGGTCGAGACCGTCTCCGGGTTGCAGTTGATCATGATCGTCTCGAACCCGGCGTCGCTCAGCGCGAAGGACGCGTGCACGCAGGAGTAGTCGAACTCCACGCCCTGGCCGATGCGGTTCGGCCCGGAACCGAGGATGACGACCTTCTTGCGGTCGCTCGGTGCCACCTCGGTCTCCGAGTCGTACGACGAGTAGTGGTACGGCGTCAGTGCGGGGAACTCACCGGCGCAGGTGTCGACGGTCTTGAACACCGGACGGATGCCCTGGGCGTGCCGGGCGTCACGGACCTCCTGCTCGGTCGTGCCGCGCAGCGAGGCGATCTGCACGTCGCTGAAGCCGTGCTCCTTCGCCCACCGGAGGGTGTCCGCGTCGAGCGTCTCGGCCGAGCGGACCTCGTCGGCGACCTCGTTGATGAGCACGATCTGGTCGATGAACCACGGGTCGATCTTCGTGGCCTCGAAGACCTCGTCCGCGGTGGCGCCAGCGACGAGCGCCTGCTGCACGGTGACGATCCGACCGTCCGTGGGGACCGCCGCCTTCTCGAGCAGCGCGGCCTTGTCGAGTTCGGCGGCCGGGGTGTCCCAGTGGAAGGACGAACCACGCTTCTCGAGCGAGCGGAGCGACTTCTGCAGCGCCGTCGCGTAGTTGCGGCCGATCGCCATCGCCTCGCCGACGCTCTTCATCGTCGTGGTGAGGGTGGCGTCCGCGGCGGGGAACTTCTCGAACGCGAACCGCGGGGTCTTCACGACCACGTAGTCGAGCGTCGGCTCGAAGCTCGCCGGGGTCACGCGGGTGATGTCGTTCTCGATCTCGTCGAGGCGGTAGCCGATCGCGAGCTTCGCGGCGATCTTGGCGATCGGGAACCCCGTCGCTTTCGAGGCGAGCGCCGAGGACCGGGACACGCGCGGGTTCATCTCGATCACGATGACGCGGCCGTTCGACGGGTCCACGGCGAACTGGATGTTGCAGCCACCGGTGTCGACACCGACCCGACGGATGATGTCGATGCCGATGTTCCGCATGTTCTGGTACTCGCGGTCGGTCAGCGTGAGCGCGGGCGCGACGGTGATCGAGTCACCCGTGTGCACACCGACCGGGTCGACGTTCTCGATCGAGCAGATGACGACCGTGTTGTCGAAGTTGTCGCGCATCAGCTCGAGCTCGTACTCCTTCCAGCCGAGGATCGACTCCTCGAGCAGGACCTCCGTGGTGGGGCTGGACTGCAGCCCGTCGCCGACGAAGCGGACGAGTTCCTCCTCGTTGTAGGCGAACCCGGAGCCGAGCCCGCCCATCGTGAACGACGGGCGCACGACGAGCGGGTAGCCGAGGTCCGCGGCGTACTCCTTCGCCTCCTCCAGGGTGTGCGCGATGTGGCTGCGCGCCACGTCCGCGCCCGACTCGAGGACGAGTTCCTTGAACAGCTGACGGTCCTCACCGCGCTGGATCGCGTCGACCTTGGCGCCGATGAGCTCCACGCCGTACTTGTCGAGGATGCCCTCGGCGTCGAGCTTGATCGCCGCGTTCAGTGCCGTCTGCCCGCCGAGTGTGGGCAGGACCGCGTCCGGCTGCTCGATCTTGATGATCTCCTCGAGCGACGAGCTGGTGATCGGCTCGATGTACGTCGCGTCGGCGAAGTCGGGGTCGGTCATGATCGTCGCCGGGTTCGGGTTGACGAGGATCACGCGGACGCCCTCGGACCGGAGGACGCGGCACGCCTGGGTGCCGGAGTAGTCGAACTCCGCGGCCTGACCGATGACGATCGGGCCCGAGCCGATGACGAGGACGGAGTTGATGTCTTGGCGCTTCGGCATCAGTTGGCTTCCTTGGTGATGTCTGCTGCGGGGGTGGTGGCGTCGGCGGTGGCCGCGTCGAGCGGCTCCCCGTCACGTCGCGCGCGCACCAGGTCCGCGAACCGGTCGAAGAGGTACATGGAGTCGTGCGGACCGGCCGCCGCCTCCGGGTGGTACTGCACGCTGAACGCGGGGACGTCGAGCGCGCGAAGGCCCTCGACGACCTGGTCGTTCAGGGAGTAGTGCGAGACCTCGACGCGACCGAACCCGGCCGGCGACTCGAGGACCTCGCCGAGCGGCGCGTCGACCGCGAAGCCGTGGTTCTGGCTCGTGATCTCGACCTTGCCCGTCGTGGTGTCGAGCACCGGCTGGTTGATCCCGCGGTGGCCGAACGGCAGCTTGTACGTGCCGAAGCCGAGGGCGCGGCCGAGCAGCTGGTTGCCGAAGCAGATGCCGAAGAACGGCCGGCCGGTCTTCAGCGACTCCTGCAGCAGCGACACCTGCGCGTCGCTCGCGGCGGGGTCGCCCGGGCCGTTCGAGTAGAACAGGGCGTCGGGCGCCAGTGCCTCGAGGTCGGCGGCGGAGATGTCCTGCGGCACGACGTGCACCTCGAACCCGCGCTGCGCGAGGTACCGGGTGGTCGACGCCTTCACTCCGAGGTCGAGCACCGCGAGCCGACCGATCTGCTCCCCGACCGCGGGGACCACGTAGGTCTCGGGGGTGGACACCACGGCGGAGAAGCTCGCGCCCTCCATCGCGGCCTGCTCCCGCACGAGTCGCTCCTGCTCGGCCGGGTCCAGGGCCGCGTCGTCGCCGCTGAACACCCCGCCCTTCATCGCCCCGGCGTCGCGGATGCGTCGGGTCAGCGCGCGGGTGTCGATGCCGGCGATTCCGACGATGCCGTCCCGCACGAGGTGCTCGTCGAGCGACGCGTTCGCACGGTGGTTCGACACGATGCGGCTGGGATCGCGCACGACGTACCCGGCGACCCAGATGCGTCGGGACTCGGGGTCCTCGTCGTTCACCCCGGTGTTGCCGATGTGCGGCGCGGTCTGCACCACGATCTGCCCGGCGTAGGAGGGGTCGGTGAGCGTCTCCTGGTACCCGGTCATGCCGGTCGCGAAGACCACCTCGCCGAGCGTGCGCCCGCGGGTGCCGTAGGCCCAGCCGTCGTACCGGGTGCCGTCCTCGAGGACCAGCACGGCCCGTTCGCGTGTCATCAGTTCGTCCCTTCGCCCGCGGTGTGCGGGTGGTTGTGCTTCGTCGACAGTCCCTGCAGGGCGACGAGTGCTGCTGCATCGCCCTCCGGGAACCGGAAGTAGGTGTCGAGGTCCGTCGCACCTGCGGCGCCGGTCGCCGTCCATCGCAGACGGACCAGTCCCCCGGGCTCGACCACCCGGTCGATGGCCCACGTGGCGCGGTCGGCGCCGCGCACGGCGTCCGCGGCGATCCAGCGGTCCGGAGCGCCGGCCTGGTGGAGCACGAGGCCGGTGTCGTGGACCGTCACCCCGCCGCGGCTCCGGAACCCGAGTCCGCCGGCGGTGATCCGCTCGAGCGGTTGGTCGGCGCGGGTCGTCGCGACGGTGAACCCGTCCCACGACCCGGCCGCGGGTGCGAGGTCGGCCGGGACCCCGACGGGAGGCACGGCCTCCGCCTGCTTCCGGGTCCGGGTCCGCCAGGTGCGCGCCATGGCGACGAACAGCAGGACGACGAGGGCGAGGATGACCGCGCCCTCGAGCCAGCGGAGTGCGTCACCGCTCATGCGCCCGCGCCGATCCGGGTGGCCCGGGCGTGCGCCGCGACACGGTCGGCGTCGACGAGCTGCCCGTCGACGACCGTCGGGGCGCCGTGGTGGAAGGTCGCCACCACGCGTCCGGGGAGCCGCATGCCGAGGTACGGCGAGTTCTGCGACTGTCCGGCGAGGTCGTCGACGGAGAACTCGCGCACCGCGGCCGGGTCGTACAGCGTGAGTTCGGCGGGCGCGCCCTCGGTGATGCGCTGCCCGTGTCCCTCGACCTGTCCGATGCGCGCCGGCGCCTCGGAGAGCACCCGCGCGACGTCCGCCCAGTCGAGCTGTCCGCTCTCGACCACGGCGGCGTGCACGACGCTGAGCGCCGACTCGAGGCCGACCATCCCGTTCGCGGCGGCGGGCCACTCGCAGCACTTCGCCTCGGCGGTGTGCGGCGCGTGGTCGGTCGCGACGATGTCGATCGTGCCGTCCGCCAGGGCCCCGCGGAGCGCGTCGACGTCCTCGCGCGACCGGAGCGGCGGGTTGACCTTGTACCGCGCGTCGTACCCGGGGGCGCCGTCGTGTCCGGCGATGAGGTCCTCGGTGAGGACGAGGTGGTGGGGCGTGACCTCCGCCGTGACGTCGATGCCGCGCGACTTCGCCCAGCGGATCACCTCGACGCTGCCGGCCGTCGACACGTGGCAGACGTGCAGACGGGCTCCGACGTGGTCGGCGAGCAGGACGTCGCGGGCGATGATCGCCTCTTCCGCCACCGCGGGCCAGCCGGCGAGGCCGAGCTCGGACGACAGCCGTCCCTCGTTCATCTGGGCGCCGATGGTGAGCCGGGGTTCCTGGGCGTGCTGGGCAAGCACGCCGCCGAAGCCCTTGATGTACTCGAGCGCACGCCGCATGAGGAGCGGGTCGGACACGCACGAGCCGTCGTCCGAGAAGACGCGGACCTTCGCGCGCGAGGTCGCCATCGCGCCGATCTCGGACAGGTGCGTGCCCTGCAGCCCCTGGGAGACCGCTCCGATCGGCCGGACCGTGACGTAGCCGGCGTCGTCGCCGAGCGCCTGCACCTGCTCGACCACGCCGGCGGTGTCGGCGACCGGGCTCGAGTTCGCCATCGCGTTCACCGCCGTGAAGCCGCCCGCGGCCGCCGCGCGCGACCCGGTGAGGACCGTCTCCGACTCCTCGAAGCCGGGCTCGCGCAGGTGCGTGTGGAGGTCCACGAGGCCGGGCAGGGCGATCAGGCCGTCGGCGTCCACGACGGTCGCGCCGGCCGCGTCGAGACCGGACCCGACCGCGGTGATGCGCCGTCCCTCCAGGCGGATGTCGGCACGCGAGCCGTCGACCAGCTGCGCGCCGCGGATGAGGTGGGCGGTCATGCGACGGACTCCTTCGGGGTCGTGCGGTCACCCGTCAGGGCGAGGTAGAGGACGGCCATCCGGACGCTCACGCCGTTCGCGACCTGCTCGACGACCGTCGAGCGGGGGTCGTCCGCCGCGACCCCGGCGATCTCGAGCCCGCGGTTCATCGGGCCGGGGTGCATGATCAACGTCCGCTCCGGGAGCCGGGCGGTGCGCGTCGCGGTGAGGCCGAAGTGCCGCGTGTACTCGCGCGGGTTCGGGAAGAACGCGTCGTTCATGCGTTCCTGCTGGATGCGCAGCAGCATGACGACGTCCGGGTCCTCGGCGAGGGCCGCGTCGAGGTCGTGGTGGACCGCCGCGCCGAAGGGTCGGTCCACGGCCGGCAGCAGCGTCGGCGGCGCCGCGAAGGTGACCTCGGCACCCAGCGTCGCCAGCAGCCACGCGTTCGACCTGGCCACCCGGCTGTGCAGCACGTCGCCGACGATGAGCACGCGGACCCCGTCGAGCCCCGCGCCGCGGCTGGCGTCCCCGTGCAGCCGTCGACGCATCGTGAACGCGTCGAGCAGCGCCTGCGTCGGGTGTTCGTGCGTGCCGTCGCCGGCGTTCACCACGGGCACGTCGATCCAGTCGGCGTCGGCGAGGACCCGGGGTGCCCCGGACGCGCCGTGCCGCATCACGATGCCGTCGATGCCCATCGCGCCGAGGGTCTGCACGGTGTCCTTGAGGGACTCGCCCTTCGAGACGCTCGACCCCTTCGCGGCGAAGTTGATGACGTCCGCGGAGAGGCGCTTCGCCGCGGCCTCGAACGAGATGCGGGTGCGCGTCGAGTCCTCGAAGAAGAGGTTCACGACCGTCTTGCCGCGGAGCGCGGGGAGCTTCCGGACCTCGCGGGTGTTGACCTCGGCCATCTCCTCGGCGACGTCGAGGATCTGGATCGCCTCGTCGCGGGAGAGGTCGGCCGTGGAGAGGAGGTGCTTCACGCCGCACCCCCGTCGTCGGGCTGCTCGATGACGACCTCGTCGGTGCCGTCGGTCTCGGTGAGCCGCAGCGTCACCCGTTCGTCCGACGCCGTCGGGAGGTTCTTGCCCACGTGGTCGGCGCGGATCGGGAGCTGGCGGTGCCCGCGGTCGACGAGCACGGCGAGCCGGACGGCGCGCGGGCGCCCGATCCCCTGCAGCGCGTCGAGCGCGGCCCGCACCGTGCGCCCCGAGTAGAGCACGTCGTCGACGAGCACGACGACCTTGCCGTCGATGCCGCTCGTCGGGATGGTCGTCCGGTGCGGAGCCCGGCCGATGCCGTGACCGAGGTCGTCCCGGTGCATCGTGACGTCGAGCGTCCCGAGGCGCTGGTCGTGGTCGGCTGCCCAGTCGGGTTCGATGTCGGCCAGGACGGCGGCGAGCCGTTCGGCCAGGACGGCACCCCGCGTCGGGATGCCCAGCAGCACGAGGTCCGAAGCACCGTGGTTGGCTTCGAGGATCTCGTGCGCGATGCGTGTCAGAGCACGCGTGATGTCGGTGTTCTGCAGGACCGTTCTGGTGCCCACGCCGACCTCCTTCCCCGCCTCACCGGACGGACTTAAAGGACGCTGACGTGGTCAACCCTACCGGGACTCCTGGTCCCCTGCGACCGACCGACCGGACGGTGCATCGCCGTTCTTCGCCGCGGCGTTCCGGCCACCGGCGACCGCGCCGAGGACACCGTTGACGAAGCCGGCGGACTCCTCCGTGGAGAGGGACTGCGCGAGTTCCACCGCCTCGGCGATCGCGACGGCGTCCGGCACCTCGGGGTTGAACCGGAGCTCCCAGACGCCCATCCGCAGGATGCAGCGGTCGAGCACCGGCATCCGGGCGATCGACCAACCCTGCGCGTGGTCGACGATGATCTCGTCGAGCACCGCGCGGTCGTCGTCGACGCCCGTGACGATCTGGCGCGCGTAGTCCCAGCTGGAGGCGCGCTCCGGCTGGTCGAGGTGACGCACGGTCTCCGTGGCGAGGACGTCCGCGATCGGCAGATCGCGGACCTCCGCCACGTACAGCATGTCGAGGGCGCGCTTGCGGGCCTTCGAACGAGCACTCATCCGGTCAGCGCCTAGGAGTTGACGCGGCCGAGGAAGCTGCCGTCACGCGTGTCGATCTTCACCAGGGTGTCGGTCTCGAGGTACAGCGGCACCTGGATCTGGTAGCCGGTCGCCTTGATCGTCGCGGGCTTGGTGCCACCGGACGAGCGGTCGCCCTGCAGGCCCGGCTCGGTCTCGATCTCGGTCACGATCGACGTCGGGAGCTCGACGTACAGCGGCGTGCCCTCGTTCATCGCGATGGTGACCATCGCCGACTCGAGCAGGAAGTTCTTCGCGTCGCCGACGACCGTGGCCGGCACCGGGATCTGGTCGTAGGTGTCGGTGTCCATGAACACGTACGAGTCGCCGTCCTCGTAGAGGAACTGGTAGTCGCGGCGGTCGACGGTCGCGGTGTCGATCTTGGCGCCCGCGTTGAAGGTGCGGTCGACGACCTTGCCCGACACGACGTTCTTGAGCTTGGTGCGGACGAACGCGCCGCCCTTGCCCGGCTTGACGTGCTGGAACTCGACGACCGACCAGAGCTGCCCGTCGATGATGAGAACGGCGCCGTTCTTGATGTCAGTGGTACTGGCCATGTGTCTTCGATGTCCCGTTCGGTCGTGTCGTGAAGGTCTGCGGACCGCGCTGGGTCCCGGACGAGTGTAGCGGACTGGCCGCTCGCGCTCGGGTGGGTGCCGGGCGGACGGTCGCGCCCGCGTGGGGGCGTGCGGTCACTCCCGCTTGCGGGCGCGGGCGGCGTCGATCGCCGCCCACCCGAGGAGCACCACCGCCGTCCCGCCGAGGACCGCGCCCGCGACGCCCGTCGAGATCACCGCGGTCGGTCGGGCCGGGAGCGCCAGGTACACGATCGACAGGATCCCCGCTCCCGCACCGAGCAACACGAGGAGCACGCGCCGGATGACACCGTTCAGGGTCTGCCGGTCCCGGCGGTCCGAGAACAGGCGGATGTTCACCGACAGCTTGCCGGACTCGATCGCCTCGCCGATCCGGTCCACCCGGCGCGGGAGCCGCCTGGCCGCCGTCACGGCGCCGAACAGCTCCCGGACGGCGACGTCGCGGAGCTTGCCCGGCCGCAGCTGGTCGCGGATCTGCTCCCGTGCGAGCCCACGCGATTCCTCGAGCAGGTCGAAGGACGGCGCGAGCGTGCGGAGCGTCCCCTCGAAGATCGCCAGCGCACGGGCCGCCGCCACGAAGTCCGGCGGCGGCTTGAGCCGGTACCGGCCGAACACCTCGACGGCGTCGTCCACGGTCTCGACGCCGATGCGGGCGCCGGGTCCGAGTTCGTCGGCGACGAACCGTGCGATCGCGCGCCGGAAGTCCGGCTCGTCCTGGGCGTCCCGCACCGGGGCCATCCGGAGCACCGCGTCCGCGATCCGGGAGGTGTCGTCCTGGATGTACGCCGCGACGAGTTCCTGCACGGTCTCGCGCAGGCTCGGGTCGAGCCGGCCGACCGACCCGAAGTCGATGAGCGCGGGTCGCCCGTCGGGCAGGACGAGGACGTTCCCGGGGTGGAGGTCGGCGTGGTACAGACCGTCGAAGACCACCTGTCGCAGGAACGCCCGCAGGATCGCCCGCATCGGTTCGTCGAGGTCGCGTGTCGACCGCGCTGCACGGATCGCGCTGAGGGTGTCGCCCTCCAGGAACTCCATGACGAGCACGCGGCGGCCGGACAGGTCGGGGTACGGCACCGGGTAGCGCACCTCGTCCGGCCGTGCGCTCCGCTGCTGCGCCGCACGCAGTGCCGTCAGGTTGCGGAGCTCGGAGACGAAGTCCACCTGGCGGACCAGGTCGTCCGCGTACTGCGCGGCGACCTCCTGGACGCCGACCTGGCGCGCCTCCACGGACCACCGCGCCATGAACCGGACGACCCGGAGGGCGATGTCCACGTCCCGGCGGACCGCAGCGTCGATGCCGGGGCGCTGCACCTTCACGGCGACGCTCGTGCCGTCGGCCAGGCGGGCCCGGTGCACCTGGGCGATCGAGGCCGCCGCGACCGGCACGGGGTCGAACGCCGCGAACACCTCCTGCACCGGCGCGCCGAGCTCCCGCTCGAGCAGCGCGGCGACCTCGTCCGCGGGGGCCGGGGTCACGCTGCGCTGCAGGTGGGCGAGTCCCTCGGTCCACTCCTCGGGGAGCAGGTCGTCACGTGTCGAGAGCAGCTGGCCCATCTTCACGAACCCGCCGCCTGCCTCCTCGAGCGCGCGTCGCAGGTGCTCGGCCTGGTCACGACGGAGGTCGGAGGTCGCCGGGTCGTGCGAGAAGTCGAGCCGCCGGAACGGCACGAGTCGGTGCCGACGGGCGATGGAGAGCAGCTCGGTGAAGCGACGACCGCGGGATCGCAGGCTGCCGGCGTCGGCGTCCTCGGGGTTCGACAGGTCGCTCAGGCGGGGCGGGTTGGGCACGCCCCCAGTGTGCTCCCCCGTCCTGCGCGGTCCGTCCCCCCACACTCGGGAGGCGCGGCTCGTCGTCCACAGATCGCGTCGCGTCCGGCTCCGGGCTGGGTCGCCTGCAGCAGGCTGCCGACATGGACACAGCACTCCTCGCGGCGCTCATCGCGGCGGGCGCGGCGATCGTCGCAGCCGCCGTGAGTTGGTTCGGGGCCTTCCAGAACCGCAGGACGGCAGACCGCGACCAAGCGTGGAAGCGACTCACCTGGGCGGTGCGGGCGAATCGGACCCCAGCGGAACACGACATTTCGAGAACTGTGCTGGAGCGGATGATGACCGTACGGTGGGCGTCGAAGGCCGACCAGAACCTCGCACTCCGAGCGCTCCGCCGGCACACGCCACCGATGACCGATCAGGAGGACCCGTGATGCGCATGTTCGCACCGCTGCCCGACCGGCCCGAGTTCCGCGTCGACGGAACTCCCGACGACGACGCTGCGCTCATCGCGTGGGTCGAGGGCGCCACGGTCGAGGAATGGCACGAGTCCGAGCGGACCGGGGTCGTGACGCTCTCGATGCGCGTGAAGTGGTGGTGGCGGCGGACCCGGCGGGTGCTCCGCTAGACGCCGACCTCCTGGTAGGCGGTGAAGAGCAGGTGGTCCTCGGGCCCCTCGAGCGTCACCGGCTTGCCGACTCCGTCGAGGATGATGAAGCGCAGCATCCCCGCGCGCGCCTTCTTGTCCCGACGCATGGTGGCGAGCAGCCCCTCCCACCGGCCGATGCCGTACGTGGTCGGGAGCTCGAGCGACTCGAGGATGCTGCGGTGGCGGTCCACCGTGGCGTCGTCGAGGTGCCCGGTCAGGCGCGCCAGCTCGGCGGCGAACACCATGCCGACCGAGACGGCCGCGCCGTGCCGCCACTGGTAGCGCTCGGCGTGTTCGATCGCGTGTCCCAGCGTGTGCCCGTAGTTGAGGATCTCGCGCCGGCCCTGCTCGGTGAAGTCGTCCGACACGACCTGGGCCTTCAGCTCGATGGCGAGTTCGACGACCCGCCGGAACTCGGGCGTCGACGGGTCGGTGACGCGGTCGACGTCGGCCTCGACGATGTCGAGGATCTCCGGCACGGCGATGAACCCGGCCTTCACGATCTCCGCGAACCCGGTGAGGATCTCGTTGCGCGGCAGGGTCCGGACGAGGTCGATGTCCGCGACCACGGCGCGGGGCGGGTAGAAGGCACCGACGAGGTTCTTGCCCTCGTTCGTGTTGATGCCGGTCTTCCCGCCGACGCTCGCGTCGACCATGCCGAGCACGCTCGTGGGGATCGCCACGTACGGGACGCCGCGCAGCCAGGTCGCAGCGACGAAGCCGGCGAGGTCGGTCACTGCGCCCCCGCCGAGGCCGATCACCGCGTCGGTCCGGGTGAAGTCCGACTGGCCCATGATCTGCCAGCAGAACGCCGCGACCTCGATGCGCTTGGCGCCTTCTGCATCGGGGACCTCGGCGATGAGCGTCTCGAGCCCGGCCGCGATCAGCAGCTCGCGGAGCTCGTTCGCCCGGGCACCGAGCGTCGGCGCGTGCACGATGAGGACCTTGGCGACACGGGGCCCCAGCAGTGCCGGGACGGACCCGAGCAGGCCGTTCCCCACGGCGACGACGTAGCCGTCGTCACCGCCGACGCGGATCTCGGTGGTGCCCTCCGGCAGGATCGACTCAGTCGTCTCGGTCACGGTGCTCCTTCGTCGTCGGGAGTCGTCCCGACCTGTTCCTCGGCCGGTGCGGCTCCGGCTCGCAGCCACGCGACGACGTCGTCCACGACGTGGGACATGGGCCGGCGCGAGGTGTCGAAGACGGCGTGCGCGAGTGCAGCGTAGGTCGCGGCACGCTCGTCCATGATGGTCTGCCAGGCGTCGATGCCGCCCGTCGCCAGCAGCGGTCGGTCGCTCCCGGCGATGCGCTCGGCGACCGCCTCGGGCGAGACGGTCAGCAGGACGACGTCCGCGCCCGCCATCGCGTCCCGCGTGGCCGCGTGCGTGACCGCGCCGCCGCCGACGGCGATCACGCCGCCCGTGGCGACGGCGTCCCGTACGGCTGCCGCTTCGAGCTCGCGGAACGCCGGCTCGCCGCGATCCGCGAAGATGCCGGGGATGGGGCCGTGCTCGCGGGCGATGACCCGGTCGGTGTCGGTGAACGGGACGCCGAGCGACTTCGCCACGCGCTTGCCGACGCTCGACTTGCCCGCTCCCATCGGCCCGATGATCACGACCGGTCGGTGCGTGCTCACCAGGCGGTGGAGTGCTCGGCGGCCTCGGTGCGGCGGGTGCGCAGCGTCTCCGGGATCGAGGCGAGGTACGCGTCGAGGTTCCGCTTGGTCTCGACGACGTTGTCGCCGCCGAACTTCTCGAGCACGGCGTCGGCGAGGACGAGCGCGACCATGGCCTCGGCGACGACACCGGCGGCCGGGACCGCACAGACGTCCGAACGCTGGTGGTGCGCCGACGCATCGTCGCCGGTGGTGACGTCGATCGTGTGCAGCGCGTGCGGGACGGTCGCGATCGGCTTCATGCCCGCGCGGACCCGCAGGACGGTGCCGGTCGACATGCCGCCCTCGGTCCCGCCGGCGCGGTCGGTCGTCCGGTAGATCTCGCCGTCCTCGCGGTAGAGCTCGTCGTGGGCGGCGGAACCGCGTCGGGCGGCAGTCGCGAACCCGTCACCGATCTCGACGCCCTTGATGGCCTGGATGCCCATGATCGCCGCGGCGAGCCGGGCGTCGAGGCGGCGGTCCCACTGGACGTGCGAGCCGAGGCCCGGCGGGACGCCGTAGAACAGCACCTCCACCACACCGCCGAGGGTGTCGCCGTCCTTCTTGGCGGCCTCGACCTCGGTGACCATGCGCGCCGAGGTCTCGGCGTCGAAGCAGCGCAGCTGGTCCTCGTCGAGACGGTCCACGTCGTCGGGCAGCGGCAGCGCCGTGCCGTCCGGGACGCGGACGGTGCCGACCTGCAGGGTGTGGGCGACGGAGCGGATGCCCAGCTCTGCGAGGAAGGACTTCGCGACCGCGCCGAGCGCCACGCGTGCCGCGGTCTCGCGGGCGGAGGCGCGCTCGAGGATGGGGCGGGCCTCGTCGAAGCCGTACTTCTGCATGCCGACCAGGTCGGCGTGCCCCGGGCGCGGCCTGGTGAGGGGCGCGCTCCGACCGCGGGAGATCTCGGTCTGCTCGACGGGCTCCGGGTTCATCACCTCGACCCACTTCGGCCACTCGGTGTTGCCGATCCGGATCGCGATGGGGCTGCCGAGCGAGTACCCGTGGCGGACACCGCCGGAGACGTGCAGCTCGTCCTGCTCGAACTTCATGCGGGACCCGCGGCCGTACCCGAGCTTGCGACGAGCGAGGTCGGTACGGATGGACTCGAACGACACCGGGACACCCGCGGGAAGCCCCTCGAGCATCGCGATCAGTTCGGGTCCGTGGGACTCACCAGCAGTCAACCAACGAAGCATGGTGTCCATCCTCCCACAGGGCGACCCCCTGCGACGCGCGCCCGGCTACTGGTAGTCGGGGTGCGCCCGCAGCCACGCCTGGAACTGCTTGACGGCCACGAGGTGCTGATCGTACGTGTCCGAGAACACCGTCTCCCCGGTCTGCAGGTTCACCGTCACGAAGTACAGCCAGTTGCCCGCGGCCGGGTGCGTGACCGCCTTGATCGCGATGTCGCCGGGGTTCGAGATCGGCGCCGGCGGCAGGCCGGAGTGCACGTAGGTGTTGTACTTGTTCGACGCGTCGGCGCGTTCGGCGTCCGTGGTCGTCACGGTGTGGGTGTTCCCCGTGCCGTACGCCACCGTCGCGTCGGACTGCAGCTTCATGCCCTTGTCGATGCGGTTCTGGAACACGCGGGCGACCTTCGGGTAGTCGGCCGCGAGCCCTGCTTCCTTCTGCACGAGCGACGCGAAGACGATGACGTGCTCCTGGTCGGCCTCGGCCACCCCCGCCGCGGCGAGGTGCTCCTTCATGGTGTCGACCATCGACTTGAAGTACTGGGTCGCCGTCCACCCCGGGTTGATCGGGTACGTGGCCGGGAACAGCCAGCCCTCGAGCGTGGTGACGCCGGCGGGCAGCCCGTACGCGGAGAGGTCCTGCGCCGCCGCCGAGACCTGCTCCTTCGACAGACCGGCCTTCGAGACCATGCCGGCCTCGATGTCCTTGAGAGCGGTGCCCTCGGGGATGACGATCGACGCCTGCACGCGGTTCTTCGCGTCCTGCAGGGCTGCGAGGGCCGACTTCGAGCTCATGTGCTTCTTGAGCGCGTACGACCCCGGCTGGAACTGCACGTCCGGCGACGCGAGCAGCAGCTTGTAGAAGACCTTCGAGTCCTTCACGACACCGCTGCGCTGCAGCGTCTGCGCGACGTTCTCGCCGATGTCGCCCTGCTTGATGGTGATCGTCACCTTGCTGGTGCCGCTGCCGGAGTAGTCGTCCGGCTCCTTCGACCCGCTGATGGCGGAGACGAGCTGCTGCACCTTCGGAGCGGCGAAGGTGTAGGCGGAGACCCCGACGGCCAGGACCACCGCGACGATCACGATGCCCGCGATGAGCGGGCCACGGCGACGCTTCGGTCGCGGCTCGCGCGGCGGCCGGGAGGCGCCCCCACGTCCGCGTCGGCCGCCGCCACCGCCGTCTCCCGCGCCTCCGGAGCCGTGGTCGCCACCGTCCGGACCGGTCACCGCGGGACGAGCGACGCCGCGAGCGGCTGCTCGGGCGCCGTCGTCGACGTGCAGCTCTCCGGTGAGGAGGGCGTGGACCTCGGGGTGGAGCTCCTCCGGCGAGGACACGACCGGTGCGTCCGCCGCGCTCGTCGCAGCCGCCGCGCTCGTCGCAGCCGCCGCGTCCGCGCGGGCACGGGCGTCCTCCGCCGCACGCGCCTCCTCCGCCGCACGTGCCTCACGGCGGGACAACGGGCGTCCCTCAGGCGCCTCCGCTGCTGCCGCCGCACCGCCGCGGTCATCGGGGGTCGCCGCGCGGTCGGAAGTCGCCTTCCGCCGCTCGGCGTCGTTGCCGGGCGCGATGATCGCGTTCCAGTCCAGGTCGTCTGCCAACGGGTCCTCGGTCTCTCGGTCGGGAACTCCTCCTGGGCACCGTCATCGGGTGACGGTCAGGGCAGCCGGTCAGGGGAGCGTGGCCCCCGGTGGGGCGCTGGACGCACGCTCGTGGTCGAGCGCGTGTTGCAGAATGATAACAGCGGCCGCTTGGTCGATCACGGCCCGGGACTTCTTCGTGTTCCGACCGGCTTGGTGCAGCCCACGCTGCGCCGTCACGGTCGACAGCCGTTCGTCCACGAGCCGGACCGGACGGTGCTCGGCGAGCCGCCCCGCGAACTCCCGCGCGTCGGCCGTCGACGGGGTGTCCCCGCCGGACATCGACAGGGGCAGCCCGACCACGATCTCGAGGACGTCGTACTCGTCGGCGAGCTCCACGATCCGCCGGACGTCGGAAGCGTCGTCCCGCGGCACGGTCTCGACCGGCGTCGCGAGCAGCCCGTCCCGGTCGCAGACCGCCACCCCGATCCGGGCGCGTCCGACGTCGACGCCGAGCCGACGCCCGGACCGGATCGCCACGCTCAGGCCGCGAGTCGGGCGGTCACGGCACGGAGCGCTGCGGGGAGCGCGGACGCGTCGGTACCGCCGCCCTGCGCGAGGTCCGGCTTGCCGCCACCGCCACCGCCGAGCACCCCGGCGGCTTCCTTCGCGAGCGGACCGGCCTGGACGCCGGCGGCCCGTGCCGCGTCGTTCGTCGCGACGATGACGACGGGCTTGTCGTTGACCACGGCACCGAGCACGACGACGGCTGCACCGTCCCCGAGCTGGCCGCGCACACCGGTCGCGAGGGCGCGCAGGTCGTCACCGGACTGGAGCCCCTGGATTGTCTCCGCCACCACCGTGGTCGCGCCGACCGTCGTGGCCTGCCGTGCGATCGCCGGGACCCGCTGCTGCAGGTTCGCCGACTCGAACTCGGCGATCCGCTTCTGGGCGGTCCGCAGGTCCTCCATCAGGGACTGCACCCGGGTCGGGAGGTCCTCGCGCGGCGCCTTCAGCGCGCTCGACAGCTGGGACACGATCGTCCGTTCGACGGCGAGGTCGCGGAAGCCCTCGAGCCCGACGAGCGCCTCGACGCGTCGGTTGGTCGACCCGACGCTGGACTCCCCCACGAGGTTGACCAGGCCGACCTGCGCACTGGAGGCCACGTGCGTGCCGCCGCAGAGCTCACGGGACCAGGGCCCGCCGATGTCGACCATGCGGACCTCGGCGCCGTACTTCTCGCCGAAGAGCGCCTGCGCGCCGAGCGCCTTCGCCTCGTCGAGCGGGAGCACACGGGTCGAGACCTCGAGGTCGGAGCGGATCGCGTTGTTGACGACCTCCTCGATCTCGGAGCGGGTCTCGGTGGACACCGGCTGCGACCAGGAGAAGTCGAGCCGCATGTACCCGGACTTGTTGTACGAACCGGCCTGCAGGGCCTCCGGCCCGAGGATGTCGCGCAGCGCGGCGTTCACGAGGTGCGTGGCCGAGTGCGCCTGGGTCGCACCGCGGCGGTACTCCGCGTCCACCACCGTCGTCGCCGGGGCACCGACACCGACCTCGCCGGACCGGACCTGCACGGTGTGGCTCCAGAGACCGGCGACGGGACGCTGGACGTCGAGCACCTCGAGGTCGAAGCCGTTGCCGACGATCGAGCCCTGGTCGGCGTCCTGTCCGCCGGACTCCGCGTAGAGGGAGGTCTCACCGAGGATCACCTCGGCGATCTCACCCGTCACCGCGCGGTCGACGCTCACGCCGTCCACGATGATGCCGAGCACGGTCGTCTCGGCCTCGAGCGCGTCGTACCCGAGGAACACGGTCTCGCCCTGCGCACGGAACGCGCTGTAGACGCTGAGGTCGGCGAGGGCGGTCTTCTTGCTCTTGGCGTCGGCCTTGGCCCGGGCGCGCTGCTCGGACATGAGGGTCTCGAACGCCGACCGGTCGACCTGGACGCCGGCCTCCTCCGCCATCTCCATGGTGAGGTCGATCGGGAAGCCGAAGGTGTCGTGCAGCAGGAACGCCGTGTCACCGCCGATCGCGGACGCGCCGTCCTGCTTCGCGCGTTCGACCGCGACGTCGAGGATGGTCGTGCCCTGGGCCAGCGTGCGGAGGAAGGTCTCCTCTTCCGCGTAGACGATGCGGGCGATGCGATCGTAGTCGGACGCCACCTCGGGGTAGGCGTCGCGCATGGCGTCGCGGGACGCCGGGAACAGCTGCGGGAACGTGGCGCCCTCGACGCCGAGCAGACGCATCGCACGCACCGTGCGCCGCAGGAGCCGACGGAGGATGTACCCGCGCCCCTCGTTCGACGGCGAGACGCCGTCGGCGACGAGCATGAGCGCCGACCGGACGTGGTCCGCGATCACACGCATGCGGACGTCGTCCTCGTGCACCGCGCCGTAGCTCCGACCGGAGATCTCGGCGGCCTTGTCCAGCACCGGACGCACCTGGTCGATCTCGTACATGTTGTCGACGCCCTGCTTGATGAAGGCGACGCGCTCGAGCCCCATGCCGGTGTCGATGTTCTTGTTCGGCAGCTCGCCGGTGATCTCGAAGTCGTACTTCGAGCGGACGTCGGCGATCTGGTACTGCATGAACACGAGGTTCCAGATCTCGACGTAGCGGTCGTCGTCGGTCGCCGGGCCGCCGTCGACGCCGTACTCGGGCCCGCGGTCGAAGAAGATCTCCGAGCAGGGACCGGCCGGACCGGGCTGCCCGGTCGACCAGTAGTTGGTGTCCTTGCCGAGCCGCTGGATGCGGTCGTCGGGCAGCGTCGAGTGCTGCTTCCAGAAGGCGATCGCCTCGTCGTCGTCTTCGTAGACGGTGACCCAGAGGTCGTCCGCCGAGAACCCGAGGCCGCCGTCGGACTCAGGCGTCGTCAGGAAGTCCCAGGCGTACTGGATCGCCTGCTCCTTGAAGTAGTCGCCGAACGAGAAGTTGCCGTTCATCTGGAAGAACGTGCCGTGCCGCGGGGTCTTGCCGACCTCTTCGATGTCGTTCGTGCGGATGCACTTCTGGACGCTCGTCGCGCGCGGGAACGGTGCTGGGATGAGGCCGGTGAGGTACGGGATGAACGGCACCATGCCCGCGACCGTGAACAGCAGCGACGGGTCGTCCGACACGAGCGAGGCGGACGGGACGACGGTGTGGCCGCGGTCACCGAAGAACTGGAGCCAACGGCGGCGGATCTCTGCGGTCTGCATGGTGCTTCCTGATTCAGGTTCGGCGGGAGGGTGCGACGGGGTCGAGGTCAGGCGTCGGTGCGGAGCTCGGCTTCGCGGGAGCGGTAGCCGTCGGCGACGGCACCCGTGAAGGCCTTCGTGCGAGCGTCGACGTCAGCGAAGAACCGCGCGCCACCGGGGGTGTTCGCGACCTTGTGCGCGACGGCGAACCCGATGACGACGCCGACGGCGACGAAGAACAGCTGCTTCACGGTGCCTCTCCCTTCCGTGCACGCGAGCGCCGCGTGCCAGACGATCCTACCGGCGGCACCGACCGGGAACGCCGAACGGCGGGCCGCCCTGTGGAGAGGACGACCCGCCGTTCGGGTGTGATCGGTGGATCAGCGAGCTGCGTAGTACTCGACGACGAGCTGCACTTCACAGGTCACGGGGACCTCGGCGCGCTTCGGACGACGGACCAGGCGGGCCTGGAGCTTGTCGATCTCGACCTCGAGGTAGCCCGGCACCTTCGGCAGGACTTCCTGGTGCCCACCGGCGGCGGCGACCTGGAACGGCTCGAGCGACTCGGAGCGCTGCTTCACGTGGATGAGCTGCCCCTCCTTCACGCGGAAGGACGGACGGTCGACGAGCTTGCCGTCGACGAGGATGTGACGGTGCACGATCAGCTGGCGCGCCTGCGCGGTCGTGCGGGCGAAGCCGGCACGGAGCACGAGGGCGTCGAGGCGCTGCTCGAGGAGCTCGACCAGGTTCTCACCGGTCAGGCCCTTCGTCTTGCGGGCCTCTTCGAAGACGATGCGGAGCTGCTTCTCGCGGATGCCGTACTGGGCGCGCAGACGCTGCTTCTCACGGAGACGGACGGCGTAGTCGCTGTCCGCGCGACGGCGGGTGCGGCCGTGCTCACCGGGGCCGTAGGGGCGCTTCTCGAGGTACCGGGCCGCCTTCGGCGTCAGCGGGATGCCGAGCGCGCGCGAGAGGCGGGTCTTGCTGCGGGTGCGTGACTTGGTAGACACAGGGTCCTTTTCTCTGTCTGAACTGAATACTCGACGGGCTCCGGACGCGCGCACTCGACGCGCGGACGGTCCCGGCGAAGGGATCCAGAGGGATGAGCCTGTGGGATCGGACGGCTACAGTCCGAACCTCTGTCCCCGTGCCACTGCTGTGACACTCTGTCCTCGACGCAGCCGCACGCGAGGACCAGGACGTAGGCCCGGCAATCGTAGCAGGGATTCACTCCCCGCGGGTGATCTTCCGGAGGCGTTCGAGTCGGGGACCGACCTCGCGCTCGTAGCCGTTGGTGGTGGGCGTGTAGTACTCGGTCCCCTCGAGCGCGTCCGGCAGGTACTGCTGCTGGGCGACACCGTGCTCGGCGTCGTGCGAGTACACGTACCCCTTGCCGTGGCCGAGTCGCTTCGCGCCCGGGTAGTGCGCGTCCCTGAGGTGCACCGGGACGACCCCGAGTCGCCCGGACTTCACGTCGGCGATCGCCGCGTTCACCCCGTTGTAGGCGGCGTTCGACTTCGGAGCGGTCGCCAGGTACACCACGGCCTCGGCGAGCGGGATGCGCCCTTCCGGCATGCCGATGAGCTGGACCGCCTGCGCGGCCGCGACCGCGATCGGCAGGGCTTGCGGGTCCGCCATGCCGATGTCCTCCGACGCGGAGATGATGATCCGGCGGGCGATGAACCGGGGGTCCTCGCCCGCCTCGATCATGCGGGCGAGGTAGTGGAGTGCGGCGTCGACGTCGCTCCCCCGGACGGACTTGATGAAGGCGCTGATGACGTCGTAGTGCTCGTCGCCCTGCCGGTCGTACCGCAGCAGCGCACGGTCGACCGCGGCCGCGACGGTGTCCGCGTCGACGATCGGCACGGCCGGCACCCCGTCGAGGGCCGCGTCGTCGTCGGTGTCGTCCTGTGCGGCGATGGCCGAGGACGCCGCCGCCTCCAGCGCGGTCAACGCGCGGCGTGCGTCACCGGAGGAAAGTCGGACGATCGCGCTCCGTGCTTCGTCGCCGAGGACGACCGAGCCGCCGAGTCCCCGCGGGTCCTCGACGGCGCGGTCGACGAGCATGCCGAGGTCCTCGTCGGTGAGGGGCTTCAGCGTGAGCAGGAGCGAGCGCGACAGCAGCGGCGAGATGACCGAGAACGAGGGGTTCTCGGTCGTGGCGGCGATCAGGATGACCCAACCGTTCTCGACACCGGGCAGGAGGGCGTCCTGCTGCGCCTTGCTGAAGCGGTGGATCTCGTCGAGGAACAGCACGGTGGTGGACCCGTAGAGGTCACGGTGCGTGAGCGCCTTCTCCATCACCTCGCGCACGTCCTTCACGCCGGCGGTGACGGCGGACAGCTCCACGAACTCCCTGCCGGACTGGCGGGCGATGGCCTGGGCCAGGGTGGTCTTCCCGGTGCCCGGCGGACCCCAGAGGATCACCGAGACGCCGCCCGGGTTCTCGCGCGTGCCCGTGGCGAGCTGGACGAGGGGACTGCCCCGGCCGAGCAGGTGCTGCTGCCCCGCGACCTCGTCGAGGCTGGTGGGCCGCATCCGCACCGCGAGCGGGACGGATCCCTGCGCGAGCCCGGCGTGACCACCCGTGGTGGGCGCACGCATGCCCGAACGGTCCGCTGCCATGTCGTCAATGGTAGGCCGACCCACCGACGGTCCCGTGCCTCCAGGCCGTCCGGACGGACCCTTCTAGTACGCTCGTCGCACACTCGACGAGAGGTACGACCAGCACCGTGGCAAAGAACCAGGCGCGTGACAACCGCGAGGCGCGTGAGCGCCTCCGTCTCTACCAGGCACGACAGGGTCTCAACGAGCGGCAACGTCGTCGTCGCCGACGCGACAACGTCGTCGGTGTCGGGGTGCTCGTCGTCGTCGCGGCGCTCGCCACCGGATCCCAGCTCGCGTTCGCGGGCTCGCACGGGTCACCGAAGACGGACGCCAGTGCGAGCGCCACCGCGACCGCGACGCCGACCCCGTCGGCCAGCGCGACCGCCGGGAACACCGGCGACGTCCCGAGCAAGTCGATCGCGAAGAACAGCACCTGGACCGGGTCCCTCACACTGAACAAGGACGTCGAGCTCGGGATCGAGCTCGACGGGAAGAAGGCCCCGCAGGCGACGAGCGTCGAGATCTCGCTCATCCGCAAGCAGTTCTACAACGGGACCACCTGCCACCGGCTCGCGGACAGCAAGGGCTTCCGGTTCCTGCAGTGCGGCTCCGCGAACGGGGACGGCACGGGCGACGCCGGGTTCGAGTACGGCCCGCTCGAGAACGTCCCGAGCGACGGCCAGTACGAGAAGGGGACGATCGCGATCGCCCGCGGATCCTCGCCGTACTCGCAGAGCACGCAGTTCTTCATCGTCTACGGCGACACCACGCTCGACGGCTCGACCGGCGGGTACACCGTCGTCGGGAAGGTGACCAGCGGCCTCGACGCGCTCGAGTCGAAGATCACCTCCAAGGGCATCTCGTCCCCCGGTGACGACGGCACGGGCGAGCCCAAGGTGGCGACCAAGATCACCGGCGCGACGATCGCTGAGCAGAAGTAGTCCACAGGCACGCCGTCGGGCGGGTCGCAGTGCCCGTCCGTGCAATAGGCTGACGACCTGACCGTGCCGACGGTGACGTCGGTGATGCACGACCACGATCGAGGCGAGACCTGTGGGATCTGACGAAGCAACGACCTGGGGGCGGGTCGACGAGAACGGGACGGTGTACGTCCGGTACGAGGACGGCGAGAAGGCCGTGGGCGAGTACCCGGACGCCACCCCCGACGAAGCCCTCGCCTACTTCGCACGGAAGTACGCGGACCTCGAAGGCCAGGTGAAGATCGCCGAGCAGCGCGTGCAGCGCGGTGCCTCGGCGAACGACGTGGCCCGGACGGTCGAGCACCTGCGGACGCTCGTCGCCGAGGCTCGGGTCGTCGGTGACCTCAAGGCCCTCGAGAACCGGGTCGGTGCCCTGTCCGAGCAGGTCGGCTCGCTCACGAAGGAGCAGGCGGAGCAGGCGCAGCAGGCCCTCACGGACGCCCTCGCGCACCGCACCGCCCTCGTCGAGGAAGCCGAGGCGCTGGCGGCGGTCGACCCGGCGCGGGCGCAGTGGAAGCAGATCACCGCGCAGCTCGACGACGTGTTCGCCCGCTGGCAGCAGCACCAGCACGACGGCCCCCGGATCCCCAAGAACGAGGCGAACGAACTGTGGAAGCGGTTCCGCGCCGCTCGGTCCACGGTCGACCAGCACCGTCGTGCCTTCTACTCGGAGCTCGACGCCCAGCACCGCGACGCACGCAACCGCAAGCAGGAGCTCGTGCAGCAGGCCGAGGCGCTCGCGCCGCGCGGCTCCGACGCCATCCCGGCCTACCGCGAGCTGCTCGACGAGTGGAAGCAGGCCGGACGCGCCGGCAAGCGCCACGACGACGCGCTCTGGGCGCGGTTCAAGGCCGCCGGTGACGTGCTGTTCGAGCAGCGTCACGCCGAAGCCGCCGCCGAGAACGAGGAGTACTCGGCGAACCTCGAGGCCAAGCAGGCGCTCCTGACCGAGGCGGAACCGCTCCTGCAGGAGACCGACCGGGTCGCGGCCCGCCGGACCCTCACGGGCATCCAGCGGCGGTGGGACGAGATCGGCAAGGTGCCGCGCGGTGACGTCCGTCGGATCGAGGACCGTCTGCGTGCGGTGGAGGACCACGTCCGCAGTCTCGAGGACGAGCACTGGAAGGCGTCCGACCCGGAGCGCAAGGCCCGGCAGACGGGGCTCGCCAGCCAGCTCGAGGACGCCATCGGCAAGCTCGAGGCAGAGCTCGCCGCGGCGCAGGCGACGGGCGACGCCCGCAAGATCAAGGACGCCCAAGAGGCGCTCGACGCCCGGAAGATCTGGCTCGACGCGCTCGGCGGCTGATCCCCCGCTCATGACGACGCCCCCGTGACCGTCCGGTCACGGGGGCGTCGTGGTCACGGGGGCGACGAGGTCACGGCGGCGACGAGCTCACGGGGCGCTGGCTGCGCGGGCGATGGCCCGGGCACCTCACGGAGACGACCAGGTCGCGCTGCGCCGTCATCAGACCACGGCGGGCAGCCCGAGCAGCGTCCGGATGTCCTGGTCGTCCTGACGCATCTGCGCGGCGAGCTCGTCCATCGACCCGAACTTCACCATGCCGCGCACGTACGCCACGAACAGGACCGAGATCGTCTCGTCGTAGAGGTCGATGTCGACGTCGAGCAGGTGCGCTTCGATCTGCTTCGCCGGCACGCCCTCGAACGTCGGGTTGTTGCCGACGGACACCGCCGCCGGGTACACCGTGCCCTCGTGCAGGACCCGTGCCGCGTACACTCCGTCGGCCGGTACGAACCCCTCGCACGCCGGGTCGAGGTTCGCGGTCGGGTACCCCATCGCCCGGCCACGCTCGTTGCCGTGCACGACGACGCCGCGCACGGCGTGTTCCCTCCCGAGGAGCCGTGCGGCCTCGGCGACGCGACCCTCGCCGAGCAGTTCGCGGATCCACGTCGAGGACACCCGTCGCTCGCCGGCCGGACGCACGTCGTCGACGAGGTCGACGTCGTCGATGAGCTCGACCGTGAAGCCGTGCCGCTCCCCCAGCTCGCGCAGGAGGCTGACGTCACCGGCGCCCTTCGCCCCGAACCGGAAGTCGCTGCCGACGAACACGAGGCGGGCGTGCAGGGTGTCCACGAGGATCTCGGAGACGAATGCCTCCGGTGCCTTCGACTGGAGGTCGTGGTCGAACCGGAGCAGCAGCGTGGCGTCGACGCCGGCGTCGTCGAGGAGCTCACGGCGCTGCGCGATGCTCGTCAGCGCCGGCGGGACCTTGTCGGGGTCGATCACGCTGAGCGGGTGCCGGTCGAACGTCACGACGGTGGAGACGAGACCGTGCTCGCGCGCGGCCCGTTCGAGGTGGGCGATGACGGCGCGGTGCCCGACGTGCACGCCGTCGAACTTCCCGATGGTGACCGCGCTCGGCCCGAAGCCCTGCGCGACGTCGGCGATGTCGTCGTAGTACTGCACGTCGGCCCCTACTCGCCGGCCGTCACGGCGGACGGAGTCGTCTCGGTGGTCGCGCCCGCGGTTCGGTGGTGCTTGCGGAGCCACCACAGACCGGCGGCGGGCAGCACCAGCGGCGCGAAGGCGTAGCCCAGCCCGTAGTACGACCAGATGGTGTCGTCCGGGAACAGTTGCCGGTCGATGAGCGACAGCGTGCCGATGACGAGCACCCCGGTCATCTCGAACACGATCGTCACGCAGGCCACCCGGTACCAGAACCGACCGGGAGCGATGAGGGCGATCATCGCGACGATGTACACGACGGCGGCGACGGCGCTCAACGTGTAGGCGAACGGCGCGAAGGAGAACTTCTCGATGATCTGCACGACGCTGCGACCGGTCGCCGCCAGCGCGAGGACGCCGTAGACGGCGATGAGGACGCGGCCGATGCCGGTCGCGAGGGAGGATCTGGTCGCCATTGCACCGATTCTACCGACGGCCGGCGGTGCCGATGACGCAGCACGTCGGCAGTGCCTGGTCAGTTCAGCGCGAACCAGATCTGGTACATCCGGTAGAGCATCACCGCGACCGTGAACGCGCCGGCGCCGAGGACGACGGTGCTCCACTTCGTGCGGTCGATGAGCGCCCAGACGATCGTCGCGGGCGGCACGAGGAGCACGGAGACCGCGTAGACGCCGAACTCCAGCGCGTTCCCGCGCGGCGGACTCCCGACGGCCGGGAGCACGAGGGCGATGATGCCCTGCGCGATGAGCAGCAGCTCGACCAGGACGAGCGAGCCGACCGTGTAGTCGTTCGGCTTCCACCCGACGAACCCGACGACCACGGCGAACAGGCCCGCGACGACGGCGATCACGAGTTGCACCCACATGAACCACTCGATCACGCGTTCGCTCCCCGGTTCGTGGCGGCCACGGCGCCGGGCGTCGGGAAGTTCGTGATGACACGGAGCAGGCCGCGTCGGACCGAGACGAGCCCGACGAGGCGGTCCCCCTCGGTGGCGACGGCCGCGACCGGGCCGTCGGTGTCCGGGTGGTCCGCCGCGACGCGTTTGCCGTCGGCGAGGTCCTTCGCCGCTGCCGCGTCGAGGGGCACCGCGGGGAACAGCCGTCGTGCGACGTCCGCCGGGCGGGCGAGCGCGGCTCGGACGTCGACGGACTCGTCCTCGAGGTCGACGGCGTCATCCACGGAGAACGGCCCGACCTCGGTGCGACGGAGCGCGGTCAGGTGCGCCCCCGTGCCGAGCGCTGCACCGACGTCACGGGCGAGCGCCCGGACGTACGTGCCGGACGAGCAGTCCACCACGACGTCGAGGTCGACCACGGCCACGTCCTCGCCGTCGACCGAGACCACACGGTCGTTCCGCCCGGTCACGTCGAAGCGTGAGATCGTCACGGTGCGGGACTTCAGGACGACGTCCTCACCGCGGCGGGCGAGGTCGTAGGCCCGGCGACCGTCCACCTTGATCGCGCTGACCGTCGACGGGACCTGGGAGATCTCGCCGCGCTGGGCAGCGACCGCCGCCTCGACCGCGGCGTCCGACACGTCGGCCGACGCGGTGCCGACCGCTCCGGTCGGAGTCCCGTCCGCGTCGTCGGAGTCGGTGGACACACCGAGGCGGATCGTCGCGGTGTAGGACTTGCCGAGGCCCACCAGATGGGTCAGGAGGCGCGTCGAGGGGCCGATCCCGAGCAGGAGCAGCCCCGTCGCCATCGGGTCGAGCGTGCCGGCGTGACCGACCTTCTTCAGGCCGAGTCGACGGCGGGCGATCGAGACGACCCGGTGGCTGGAGATCCCCTGCGGCTTGTCGACGAGGAGGATGCCGTCGGGCGCGGTTTCGAGCACCAGAGGAGGCTACCAGCGCTCACGATGCTCAGCAGGCGTCGTTCCACTCGCGGCGGGGGTGGTCCGGGTCGGTGACGTCGAGCACGGCGGACGCGGCGATCTTGACGTCGGCCCGACGCTCGAGTCGTCCGGACTCCTGCTCCACCCACATCGACCAGCGCCACAGTCCGCGCGCGCCGGGCGCCAGGGTCCCGTGGCCGTGCACGACCAGCACCCCGGCACCCGCGCCCGTGGTGCGGAACGGGGTCACCAGGTCGGCGCGGAGCGCGTCCACGTCACTGGTGGACGCCGCAGCGGCCATCGCGGGGACGCCGTGCTGCTCGAAGCCGGCGACGAGCGCGGCTGCGACGCGCTCGAGGTCGGTGCCGTCCTGTCCGTCGATGCCGACGACGGTACGGTTCGTGCCGACCTGTGCGATCACCTCGGCCGCGATCGCCGCCATCGTGTCGGTCTCCTGGGGTGCCCAACGTGCCATGCACCCACCGTAGGCTGTCGTGGTGAACGTGCGTCGGGCCTCCAGTCAGGATGTGGACGACGAGCCGACGCGAGCACCCGGGGAGGGCATCGCCCCACCGCTCATCGCGTGGTTCCGTGCCGAGGCGCGGGACCTGCCGTGGCGCCGCCCCGGGTTCCCCGCCTGGGGCACGCTGGTCAGCGAGATCATGCTGCAGCAGACCCAGGTCGCCCGTGTCGTGCCCCGACTGGAGGCGTGGCTCACCCGTTGGCCGACGCCTGCGGACCTCGCGGCCTCGCCCCCGGCGGACGCGGTGCGCGCATGGGACCGGCTCGGCTACCCGAGACGCGCCCTCGCGCTGCACGCGGCGGCGACCGCGATCGCCGAGCACCACGACAACGTGGTGCCGCGCGACGTCGACGCGCTGCTCGCACTGCCCGGCATCGGCGACTACACCGCTCGCGCCGTCGCCGTCTTCGCGTACGGCGACCGGCACCCGGTCGTCGACGTGAACGTCCGACGCGTCCTCGCCCGTGCGCTCCTCGGCCAGGCGGAACCCGGGCCGGCGAACGCCAGGAACGACCTGCCGCTCATGGAGTCCGTGCTCCCCGACGACCGCGACGCCGCAGCGGCCACGAACGCCGCCGTCATGGAGCTCGGCGCACTCGTCTGCGTCGCCCGCTCCCCCGCGTGCGACGCGTGTCCCATCGCCGACCGGTGCGCGTGGCGTGCGGCCGGCTACCCCGCCCACGACGGGCCCCGCGCGCCGAAGCAGTCGAAGTTCGCCGGGAGCGACCGTCAGGTGCGCGGGCTCATCATGGCGGAGCTGCGCGCGAGCGACGTCCCGGTCAGCCGGTCGGAGATCGAACCGGTCTGGCCGGACGCGGCACAGCGGGACCGGGCGCTCGCGTCGCTCCTGCGTGACGGACTGGCCGTCGGGGACGACGCGAGCGGCTACCGACTCCCCGAGGGTTAGGCGCGCGCGTCGTCCTCGTCGTCCTCGTCGTCGTCCTCGTGCTTGTACGGGTCGGCGTCGCCCGCGTACGCGGCACCCACGGACGCCGATCGGACCTGCTCGTCCCGCATCTTCGCCTGGGCGAGGAGGTCCTCGAGGTGCGCGGAGGTGTCCGGCAGCGCGTCCGCGATGAACTCGAGCGACGGCGTCAGGCGCGCCGTGATGTTCTTGCCGACCTCGCTGCGGAGCATGCCGGTCGCCGCCTTGAGGGCCGCCGCGGAGTCGGCGCGCTCCTCGTCGGTGCCGTACACGGTGTAGAAGACCGACGCGTGCTGGAGGTCGCCGGTCACCCGGACGTCGGTGATCGTGACGAACCCGAGCCGCGGGTCCCGCAGGCCCTTGTCGAGCCGACGTGCGACGACTTCCTTGATGCGGTCCGCCATCTTGCGTGCGCGCTGCGGATCGGCCATGGGTGCCTCCTGGGGCAGTGGCGGGACGGACCCCGCCGGGCTTGTGCTTGGAAAGGGGTCGGGCCCCGGCCTCCCACTCGGGGAGGCCGGGGCCCAGGGTAGTCACGCGATCAGTCGCGCGGCTTCTCGACGAGCTCGGTGGTCTCGATCTCGTCGCCGATCTGGATGTCGTTGTACTTGCCCAGACCGATACCGGCTTCGAAGTCCGTGCGGACCTCGGTCACGTCGTCCTTGAAGCGACGCAGCGACTCGATGGCGAGACCATCGGCGATCACCACACCTTCGCGGATGACGCGCGCCTTCGCATTGCGCGTGATCGTGCCGGAGCGGACCACGACACCGGCGATGTTGCCGAACTTCGAGGAGCGGAAGACCTCACGGATCTCGGCGACACCCGACTGCACCTCTTCGAACTCGGGCTTGAGCATGCCCTTGAGGGACTGCTCGATGTCCTCGAGTGCGTTGTAGATGACCGAGTAGAAGCGCACGTCGATGCCTTCGCGCGCCGCACGCTCGCGGGCCTTGACGTCCGGGCGGACGTTGAAGCCGAGCACGATCGCGTTGTCGATCGTGGCGAGGTCGATGTCCGACTCGGTGATCGCACCCACACCGCGGTGCAGGATGCGGAGCTGGACGCTGTCGTCGACCTCGATGTCCAGGAGCGACTGCTCGAGTGCCTCGACGGCACCGGAGACGTCACCCTTGATGATGAGGTTGAGCGACTCGACCTTGCCCTCTTCGAGTGCGCGGGTGAAGTCCTCGAGCGAGATGCGCTTGCGGGCCTTGGCCAGCTGGGCGTTGCGCTCGGCGGCCTCACGCTTCTCGGCGATCTGGCGGGCCGTGCGGTCCTCCTCGGTGACCAGGAACGTGTCACCGGCGCGGGGCACCGAGGACAGACCCTGCACCTGGACCGGACGGCTCGGCGTGGCGGCCTCGACCGCGTTGCCGTTCTCGTCGGTCATCGCACGGACGCGACCGTAGGCCGTGCCCGCGACGATGGCGTCGCCGACGTGCAGCGTGCCGGACTGGATGAGGACGGTCGCCACCGAACCGCGGCCCTTGTCGAGCCGTGCTTCGATCGCCACACCGCGGGCGTCCTTGTCGGGGTTGGCACGCAGGTCGAGACCGGCGTCGGCGGTCAGCAGCACCGCGTCCAGGAGGTCCTGGATACCGATGTTCTGACGCGCGGAGACGTCGACGAACATGACGTCGCCGCCGTACTCCTCGGCCACCAGGTTGTACTCGGTGAGCTGCTGGCGGACCTTCGCTGGGTTCGCGCCTTCCTTGTCGATCTTGTTCACCGCGACCACGATCGGCACACCGGCCGACTGCGCGTGGTTCAGCGCCTCGATCGTCTGGGGCATGATGCCGTCGTCCGCCGCGACCACGAGGATCGCGATGTCCGTCACCTGGGCACCACGAGCACGCATGGCCGTGAAGGCCTCGTGACCCGGGGTGTCGATGAAGGTGATCGGGCGCTCGATGCCCTCGTGCTCGGTGGTGATCTGGTAGGCACCGATGTGCTGGGTGATGCCACCGGCCTCGCCCTCGACGACCTTCGAGTTGCGGATCGCGTCGAGGAGGCGGGTCTTGCCGTGGTCGACGTGGCCCATGACGGTGACGACCGGCGGCCGCTGCTGCAGCACACTGTCGTCCTCGTCCTCGAGCTCTGCGTCGAGGTCGATGTCGAAGCCCTCGAGGAGTTCCTTGTCCTCGTCCTCCGGCGAGACGACCTGGATCTTGTAGCCCAGCTCCTCGCCGAGGATCTCGAACGTGGCCTCGTCCAGCGACTCGGTCGCGGTCGCCATCTCACCGAGGTGGAACAGCACCGTCACGAGGTTGCCGGGGCTCGCGTCGATCTTGTCCGCGAAGTCCGAGATGCTCGCGCCGCGACGCAGACGGACGACCGTGTTGCCGTCGCCACGAGGGACCTGCACACCGCCGAGCGACGGCGCCTGCCGCATCTCGTACTCGGCGCGCTTCGTCCGCTTCGACTTGCGGGCACGGCTCTTGCCGCCACCGCGGCCGAACGCACCGGCGGTACCACCACCGGGGCCACGACCACGGCCGCCGCCACCGGCGGGACGCGGGCCGCTGAAGGCCGGACGCGGGAATCCGCCACCGGCACCACCGGCGCCACCCGGACGACCACCTGCGCCGCCACGGCCGCCACCCTGGCCCGGGCGCTGCCCGAAGCCGTTCGGACGGTTGCCCTGACCGGGGCCACCCGGACGGGGAGCGCCGGGGCGCGGGACACCCGGACGCGGCGGGGCCGGACGCGGGATGCCGTTGCCGCCACCGGCACCGCCGGCGGGACGCTGGCCCATGCCCTGGTTGGACGAGTACGGGTTGTTGCCCGGACGCGGCGGCCGCGAGCCCATGCCCTGGCTCGACGCGTACGGGTTGTTGCCGGGACGGGCACCGGGCTTGGGCCCACCGGGCTTCGGGCCGGCTGCGGCGCCGGGCTTCGGCGCGCCGCCGGGCTTGACGGCGTCACCCTTCGGGGCCGCCTGACCGGCGTCGCCCTTCTCGGCTGCCGCCTTCTCCGCTGCTGCGGCCTTCTGCGCCGCCTCGGCCTCGGCCTGGCGCTGGGCGACCGACTTCGGCGCGCCCGGGGTGGGCACGGACGAGTCAGCAGGGGTCTGGGTCTGGGCCTGCGCCGGCGCCGGGGTGGGCGCGGGGCGGGCGGGACCGGGCTTGGCGCCACCGGGCTTCGGTGCTGCGCTGCCCGCACGGCCGGGCTTCGGCGCTGCCGTCCCGGCCGAGGAGGCCGGGGACGCCGCGGGCTTCGACGCGGAAGCGCCGTCGGCCTGCAGTGCAGCGCGGAGCTTGCGCGCGACGGGGGGTTCGACGCTGGAGCTCGGGCCCTTGACGAACTCGCCGAGTTCCTTGAGCTTCTCCATTGCGGTCTTGCTGTCGACACCGAGTTCGGATGCGATCTCGTGTACGCGTGGTTTTGCCACTGTTCTCCTTCACGGGTCCCACCCCGCGAAGGGGCAGGACTCACTGGATGACGGGTCTCATTTCGAGCCGCTCATCAGTTGTCCATAAGCCGTTCAGCCTGTTCTGTCGTGTCCTGGTGACGCGCCTGCTCGGAGCGCTCGGCATCGTGCTGGAGTGCTTCGAGGTAGTCACGCACCGCGGACGTGTCCGGTTCATGATCGAGCCGGAGTGCCCGGCGGTAGGCCCGGCGCTTGACGGCCTGATCATGTGCTTCGACGGTCGGGGTGAGCCACGCTCCCCGCCCCGGCATGACTGCCTTCGGGTCCGCCACGACACGGCCGTCGCGCAGGGCGACGACACGGAGGAGGGAGGACCGGGGAGCACGACGGCGACTGCCGATGCATGTTCTGACGGGTTCCACCTTACTCCTCCCCTCCGACGACCGCGATCCGGCACGCCCGGGCAGGACGTGCCGACAGCGGAACGCCGCCGACGACGCCCTTCCGCACGAGCGACGTCGTCAGTCGTCGCCGTCCAGGATCGAGTCGGGCTGGATGTCGATGCGGGCGCCGGTGAGCTTCGCGGCGAGGCGGGCGTTCTGCCCTTCCTTGCCGATCGCGAGCGACAGCTGGTAGTCCGGCACCAGGGCGCGCACGGCCTTCGTCGACGCGTCCAGCACGAACGCGCTCGTCACCTTCGCCGGCGACAGGGCGCTGGCCACGAAGGACGCCAGGTCGGACGAGTAGTCGACGATGTCGATCTTCTCGGCACCGAGCTCGGTCGTCACCGCGCGCACGCGAGCACCGAGCTCACCGATGCAGGCACCCTTCGCGTTCACGCCGGGCTCGTTCGCCTTCACGGCGATCTTCGTGCGGTGCCCGGCCTCACGGGCGAGGGAGGTGATCTCCACGACGCCGGACGCGATCTCCGGCACCTCGAGCGCGAAGAGCTTCCGGACGAGGCCCGGGTGCGTGCGCGACACCGTGATCTGCGGGCCCTTGGCACCCCGACCGACGCTCGTCACGTACACGCGGATGCGGGAGCCGTGCTTGTACTCCTCGCCCGGGACCTGCTCCTCCGGGGGGAGGATCGCCTCGACCGTGCCGAGGTCGACGTGCACCATCTTCGGGTTCGGGCCCTGCTGGACGACACCGGCGACGATGTCGCCCTCCTTGCCGCGGAACTCGCCGAGGATCTTGTCGTCGCCGATGTCCCGCAGGCGCTGGTTGATGACCTGCTTCGCTGCGAACGCGGCGATGCGGCCGAAGTCGCTCGGCTGGTCGACGGCCTCGCCCACGACGGCGCCCTCGTCGTCACGCTCCGGCACGTAGACGGAGACCTCGCCCGACTTCCGGTCGAGCTCGACGCGCGTCTGGGCGTCGACGGGCTCCTCGTTCTCGGCGCGGTGCTTCTGGTACGCCGTCAGGATGGCCTGTTCGATGATCTGGACGAGTTCGTCGAACGGGATCTCCCGCTCACGCTCCATGAGTCGCAGGACTGCGAGATCGATCTTCACCGAGGGCCTCCGTATTCAGATGAGTCGCTCCCGCGGCTGGAACCACGCGGAAGTCGGCGACCAGCGTACCCCAGAACGGACTGGAGGCGCGGTGCCAGCTGGC
>NZ_JBQEPN010000002.1:10132-112921 GCF_052045775.1 Curtobacterium sp. 22159 | reverse complement strand
CGCGCCTCCAGTCCGTCACGTGGATGCGTCCAGGACGCGACCCGCTAGATCGCGCGGACCGCGTCGAGCAGCTCCGCGACCGGCACGTCGCTGCGCTCGCCCGTGGCGCGGTTCCACAGCTCGACGACGCCGTCGGTGGCGCCGCGGCCGGCGACGACGACGATCGGCATGCCGAGCAGCTCGGCGTCGCGCAGCTTGACGCCCGGCGAGACCTTCGGACGGTCGTCGTACACGACCTCGAACCGCTCGTCCTCGAGCCGCGCCACGATGTCCGTCGCGAGCTCGTAGGCGACCTGGTCCTTGCCGGTGGCCACCACGTGCACGTCGAAGGGCGCGACGTTCTTCGGCCAGGCCAAGCCCTTGTCGTCGTTGTGCGCCTCGGCGAGGATCGCGAGGATCCGCGTCACACCGATGCCGTACGAGCCCATCGTCACCGTGGCGAGCTTGCCGTTCTCGTCCTGCACCCGGAGGTCGAGCGCCTCGGCGTACTTCCGGCCCAGCTGGAAGACGTGACCGATCTCCATGCCGCGTGCGGTCTCGAGCGGGCCGGAGCCGTCGGGCGCGGGGTCGCCGGCGCGGACGTCGGACACCTCGGCCACGCCGTCGGCGGTGAAGTCGCGCCCCATGACGAGTCCGGAGACGTGCACGCCGCGCTCGTTCGCGCCCGTGATCCACGCGCTGCCGTCGACGACACGGGGATCGACGAAGTAGCGGATGCCCGAGGGGCTGTCGCTGCCCAGGACCTGCGGGCCGATGTAGCCCTTCACGAACACCCCGGGGTGCTTCTTGAAGTCGTCGTCGCCCGCCGCTTCGACCTCGGCCGGGGCGAAGGCGACCTCGGCGCGCTTCATGTCGACCTCGCGGTCACCGGGCAGCCCGACGACGACGACCTCGCGCGTGCCGTCGAGGTGCGTCAGGGCGAGCACGACGTTCTTGAGCGTGTCGGCGGCCGTCCACGGGGCACCCTCGCGCGGGGCGACCTCGTTGGCGTGTGCGACGAGCGACTCGATCGTCGGGGTGTCCGCCGCGGGCAGGCGGACGGGTTCGGGCTGCCCCTCGATCGGGAGCGCGTCCGGGACCGGCGTGACGTACGCCTCGACGTTCGCCGCGTAGCCGCCGGCACTGCGGACGAAAGTGTCCTCGCCGACCGCGATCGGGTGCAGGAACTCCTCGGACTTCGAGCCGCCCATCGCACCGGCGTCCGCCTTGACGATCACGTACTCGAGACCGAGCCGGGTGAAGATCTTCTCGTACGCGTCACGCATGACCTGGTAGCTGCGTTCGAGCCCCTCGTCGGTGAGGTCGAACGAGTACGCGTCCTTCATCGTGAACTCGCGGCCGCGCAGGAGGCCGGCGCGGGGACGGGCCTCGTCGCGGTACTTGTCCTGGATCTGGAACAGCGTCACCGGGAGGTCCTTGTAGGAGCCGTACAGGTCCTTCACGAGGAGGGCGAACATCTCTTCGTGGGTCGGGGCGAGCAGGTAGTCGGCACCCTTGCGGTCCTGCAGGCGGAACATGCCGTCGCCGTACTCGGTCCAGCGGTTCGTGGCCTCGTACGGTTCGCGCGGGAGCAGCGCGGGCAGCAGGACCTCCTGTGCGCCGGCAGCGACCATCTCCTCGCGGATGATCCCCTCGATCTTCGCGCGCACGCGGAGGCCGAGCGGCAGCCACGCGAAGATCCCCGGGGACTGGCGACGGACGTACCCGGCACGGACGAGCAGCTTGTGGCTCGTCACCTCGGCGTCGGAGGGGTCGTCGCGGAGCGTACGGAGGAACAGATGCGAAAGCCGTGTGACCACGCGCCAAGCCTAGCGGCGCCCGCGCTCCGAACGGTTCGGCATGGAACGCACCCCCACTCCCCCTGCACGGTACGACGACCTGCGTGCCCTGTACGTCAACTGCACTCTCAAGCGCTCACCCGAGCCGAGCCACACCCAGGGGCTCATGGACCGGAGCATCGCGATCATGCGCGACCAGGGCGTGACGGTCGACAGCGTCCGGCTCATCGACCACGACGTCGCGACCGGTGTGTACCCGGACATGCGACAGCACGGCTGGGCCGCCGACGAATGGCCGGACACGATCTGGCCCCTCGTGCGTGACGCCGACGTGCTCGTGGTCGGCGGCCCGCTCTGGCTCGGCGAGAACGCCTCCGTCACCCGCACCTTCATCGAGCGGCTCTACGCGATGAGCGGCCTGCTGAACACCTCGGGCCAGTACGTCTTCTACGGCAAGACCGCCGGCACGCTCATCACCGGCAACGAGGACGGGGTGAAGCACGCCGCGATGTCGACGCTGTACAGCCTGCAGCACATCGGGTACGTCATCCCGCCCGCTGCGGACGCCGGCTGGATCGGCGAGGTCGGCCCCGGCCCGAGCTACCTCGATCCGGGCTCCGGTGGACCCGAGAACGACTTCACGAACCGGAACACCACCTTCATGACGTGGAACCTCCTGCACATGGCCAGGCTCCTCCGCGACGCCGGCGGGTACCCGGCGCACGGCAACCAGCGAGCGCTGTGGGACGGCGGCGAGCGGTTCGGCGCGGACCGGGCGCACCCCAACCCCGAGTACCGCTGAGCGATCGCGGGGACGTCCCGGACGAGGACGACCGGGCACGTGGCAGCGCGCCGCGTGCCCGGTCGCCACGGTCGATCAGGCGGTGACGACCTCGGGCTTGCCGGTCGCCGCCGCGGGGCCCATCTCGTCGGCGATGCGGTTCGCCTCGGCGATGAGGGTCTCCACGATCTCGCCCTCCGGCACCGTCTTGATCACCTTGCCCTTGACGAAGATCTGGCCCTTGCCGTTGCCGGACGCCACGCCGAGGTCCGCCTCACGCGCTTCACCGGGACCGTTGACGACGCAGCCCATCACGGCCACGCGGAGCGGGACGGTCATGCCCTCGAGCCCCTTCGTCACGTCGTTCGCGAGCTGGTAGACGTCGACCTGCGCACGCCCGCAGCTCGGGCAGGAGACGATCTCGAGCTTCCGTTCGCGGAGGTTCAGCGACTGCAGGATCTGCAGGCCGACCTTCACCTCCTGTGCGGGCGGCGCGGAGAGCGACACCCGGATGGTGTCACCGATCCCCTCGGCGAGCAGGATGCCGAACGCCGTGGCGCTCTTGATCGTGCCCTGGAACTCCGGCCCGGCCTCGGTCACGCCGAGGTGCAGCGGCCAGTCACCCGCCGCGGCCAGCTGCCGGTACGCCTTCACCATGACGATCGGGTCGTTGTGCTTCACGGAGATCTTGAAGTCGTGGAAGTCGTGCTCCTCGAAGAGGCTCGCCTCCCATATCGCCGACTCGACGAGCGCTTCGGGCGTGGCCTTGCCGTACTTCTGCAGCAGGCTCGGCTCGAGCGAGCCCGCGTTCACGCCGATGCGCAGGGAGACGCCGGCGTCCTTCGCGGCCTTCGCGATCGCGCCGACCTGGTCGTCGAACTTGCGGATGTTGCCCGGGTTCACACGGACCGCGGCGCACCCGGCGTCGATGGCCTGGAACACGTACTTCGGCTGGAAGTGGATGTCCGCGATGACCGGGATCTGCGACTTCTTCGCGATGATCGGCAGCGCGTCGGCGTCGTCCTGGCTCGGCACGGCGACACGGACGATGTCGCAGCCGGACGCCGTGAGCTCGGCGATCTGCTGCAGCGTGGCGTTGATGTTCGTCGTCGGCGTCGTGGTCATCGACTGGACCGACACCGGCGCGTCGCCACCCACGAGCACCTTGCCGACCCGGATCTGCCGGGACTTGCGGCGCGGGGCGAGGGTTTCGGGGACTTTCGGCAGACCGAGGTTCACTGCAGGCACGAGGTGCACTCTACGCGCTCAGGCGGTCGCGTCCCTGATCGGCGGGAAGCGCTCAGACGACGGTGATCAGCGGGGCGTAGAGCCGCATCGCCGCGAGGGCCCGCTCGTGGTCCTCGTCGCTCGCGCCCGCACAGGCCTCGGCCACGACGGTCACCGTCGCGCCGGCGTCCGCCGCCGCGAGGGCGGTCGAGAGCACGCAGCAGTCGGTGGAGACACCGGTGAGGACGAGGTGCGGATGGTCACCCGTGACGGACTGGAGGCTCGTCCCCCACTTGCCGAAGGTCGGCTCGGTGACGACGGGGTCGCCACGGTCCGCGGCGGCCGTCCGGAACGGCTCGGTGAGCTCCCACATCGGGTCCGTGGCCGGGGCCGTCGCGAAGGACCACTCGCGGTAGTACGGCACCCACGAGCCCTGCGGGCGTTCCGGTGCGACGAACCGTGTGAAGACGGTCCGGCCGGTGAACCGCGGGAGCAGACGCTCGATCCCGACGGTGGCGTGGTCGAACCGGGGCGTCGCCCACGGGCTCTCACCGGTGAAGACCTCCTGCATGTCGACGACGACGAGCCAGGCGTCCTCGGGGACGTCGACCCCGTCCAGCGCGGTCATGCCCGCTCCTGCCGGCGGACCGCCCCACGGGCCGCGAGCAGTGTGCCGAGGAACCCGACGACGAGTGCGACCAGGACGCCGAGGTTCGCGTACGCCCAGGCGCCGTCGCGTCCACCCAGTCCGAGCGGTCCGAGGAGGTACCCCTGCCAGGACAACCACGACGGCGACGACAGCGTCACCAGGCCCCACCCGAGGCCCGTTCCGACCACGACCAGGGCGATCGCACCCCAGCGGACGTCACCGTACCGCCCGCGTCGGTCGTCGAGCTCGGCCTCGGCGTACTCCGCACGTCGGAGGACCACGTCGGCGACGAACACGCCGGCCCACGCCGCGATGGGGACGCCGAGCGTGATGAGGAACGCCTGGAACGGCGCGAGGAAGTCCTTCGCGAAGAACACCACGTACACCGCACCGGCGATCATGAACACGCCGTCCACGCCCGCCGCGACCGGTCGCGGGATCCGGACCCCGGCGCTCAGCAGGGCGAGCCCGGAGGAGTAGATGTCGAGCACGGCGCCGCCGACCAGCCCGAGGATCGCGACGAGCGCGAACGGGATGAGGAACCACACCGGGAGGACGGTGGTGAGCGCACCGATCGGGTCGGCGGCGATCGCGGCGCTGAGGTCCTTCGACGAGCCGGCGAGCAGGACGCCGACCACGACGAGGATGGCCGGGGCGAGGGCCCCGCCGAACGTGGTCCACCACACGACGCCGCCGGTCGAGGCCGACCGCGGGAGGTAGCGCGAGTAGTCGGCGGCGGCGTTCACCCAGCCGAGGCCGAACCCGGTCATCACGAGCACGAGGGCGCCGACGACGTTCTGCGCACTGCCGGTCGGCAACGCCGCGATCGCGCCGAGGTCGATCGAGGGCGCCGCGAGCACGACGTACACGATCGTGAGGGCCCCGGTGACGACCGTGATCCAGGTCTGCAACCGCATGATCACGTCGAAGCCCGCGACCCCGGCGCCGATGACGAGCGCCGCCACGACCACGAGCGCGACGAGCTTCGTCAGGACGCCGTCGTCCCAGCCGAGCTCACGGAACACCGTCGATGTCGCGAGGACGGCGAGGGCGGCGAGCGACGTCTCCCACCCGACCGTGAGGATCCAGCTGAGGAACGACGGCAGCCGGTTGCCCCGGACACCGAACGCCGCCCGGCTGAGCACCATGGTCGGCGCCGACCCCCGCTTGCCGGCGATCGCGACGATGCCGCAGAGCAGGAAGGAGAACGCGACGCCGATCACCGAGACGATCGTCGCCTGCCAGAACGAGATGCCGAACCCGATGACGAACGACCCGTAGCTCAGGCCGAGGACGGAGATGTTCGCGGCGAACCACGGCCAGAACAGCCCCGGGGGTCGGCCCTTCCGGTCGGACTCGGCGATGACGTCGATGCCCTGCCGCTCGACGGCGCGGACCTCGGGCGCTGTGCTCATGACGAGAGCGTAGTGCCCGGCCCGGACGTGGGCGCTACCCGAACAGGTTCACGGGCCGCACGATGTCGGCGTAGATGAGCAGCGCGCTCATGCCCGCCAGGAGCACCACCACGACCATGGTGAGCGGCATCGTCTTCGCGAGGTCGATCGGCCCCGGGTCCGCCTTGCCGACGAGCTTGAACGACCGACGCTTCACCGCCTCCCAGATCGCCCCGGCGATGTGACCGCCGTCGAGCGGCAGGAGCGGCACCATGTTGAGCACGAACAGACCGATGTTGAGGGACGCCAGCAGCCCGAGGATCGTGTACGCCTTGTCGACCACCGGGACACCGCTCATCGACGAGACCTCGCCGATCGCGCGGCCGACACCGACGACGGACACGGGGCTGTCCTGCGACCGCTGCTGCGTCCCGAAGGCCGCGTTCCACACCGCGACGAGCCGCTGCGGCAGGTCGATGATGAGGTGGGCGGACGCGGAGATCTGCGCGCCGGTCGCCGGCAGCACCGCGGCGGGCGACTGACGGACCAGCGACTGCCCGATGCTGACGCCGACGACGCCGACCTGCTGCGTCTTCGTGGTGCCGTCGGCGTTCTTCGCGACCGAGCCGTCGGCCCGGTAGACGTCACGGGTGGCGGTGACCGGCGTGATGTGGAGCGTCTTCTCCGCGCCGTCGCGGGACACCACCACGGTCACGTCCTTGCCCGCCGAACGCTGGAACACCGCGGACACCTCGGCGATGGACGGGTCCTGCTCGCCGTTCACCGACCGGACCACGTCGCCCGGACGGATGCCCGCCGCCTTCGCCGGCGACACCGCGTCCCCCGAGGTGCAGGTGGTCGCCTGGCTCGTCGGGAGCACGCACGCGACGCTCGACGTGAAGGTCGTCGTGGGTGCGCCGAAGCCGACGAGCAGCACGCCGAACAGCACGATGCCGATCACGAGGTTCATCGCCGGACCGGCGACCATCACGATGATCCGCTTCCACGGGGTCAGTCGGTAGAACGCCCGCGAGTCGTCGCCGCCCGAGTCCGCGATCTGCTCGGCACTCGCCTGCCGCGCGTCCTGCACGAACGCGCCGTACATGCCCGTGTTCGTGATGGCGTTCGGCCGCCCTGATGCCCGCGGCTTGAGCATGCCGACCATCGAGATGTAGCCGCCGAGCAGGATCGGTCGGATGCCGTACTCGGTCTCACCCCGGGTGAAGGACCACATCGCCTTGCCGAACCCCAGCGAGTACTGCGTCACCTTCACGTTGAACAGCTTCGCGAAGGACAGGTGGCCCAGCTCGTGGAGTCCGATCGAGACCAGCAGGCCGATGATGAAGACGACCACGCCGAGGACGAAGAGCAGGACGGATTCGACGGTCACCGGGAAAGGGTACGGGACGCTCCCCATGACCGAGCCGAGCGCACCCTGGGAGGTGCACCGCGCCTCCAGTCGGGTCCCGGCTACCGGCCTGGAGGCGCGACCCGGCTCAGCGGGACAGCGTTCGGTCCGCCGCGGCGCGCGCCCAGCGCTCCGCTGCCAGCACACCCTCGAGGGAGGGCTCCCCCGGCGCGTGCTCGTCGACGACACGCTCGACGGTGTCGACGATGTCGAGGAAGCCGATCGCCCCGGCGTGGAAGGCGGCGACGGCCTGCTCGTTGGCCGCGTTGAAGACCGCCGGGTACGTACCGCCGAGCTGCCCCACACGCTTCGCCAGCGCGACCGCGCCGAAGGCGGCGTCGTCGAGGGGCTCGAAGGTCCACGTGCTCGCCGTCGTCCAGTCGAGCGGCACACCGACGCCCGGGACACGGTCCGGCCAGCCGAGGCCGAGCGCGATCGGCAGCCGCATGTCCGGCGGGGACGCCTGGGCGATGGTCGACCCGTCGACGAACTCGACCATCGAGTGCACGATCGACTGCGCGTGCACGGTCACGGCGATCCGGTCGTAGGGGACGCCGAACAGCAGGTGCGCCTCGATCACCTCGAGCCCCTTGTTGACGAGCGTCGCCGAGTTCGTCGTCACGACGAGGCCCATGTCCCACGTCGGGTGCGCCAACGCCTGCGCGGGCGTGACGTCGGCGAGTTCGGCTCGGGTGCGTCCGCGGAACGGGCCACCGCTGGCGGTGAGGACGAGGCGGCGCACCTCGGTGGCGGATCCGGATCGGAGCGCCTGTGCGATGGCGGAGTGCTCGCTGTCCACCGGGACGATCTGCCCGGGAGCCGCCGCGGCCTGCACGAGGGGGCCGCCGACGATGAGGCTCTCCTTGTTGGCCAGTGCCAGGGTCGCGCCGGACTCGAGCGTGGCGAGGGTCGGACCGAGGCCCACCGAGCCGGTGATGCCGTTCAGCACGACGTCCGCCGCCACGGTGCGGACGAGACGTTCGGCGTCCGCGGCGCCGAACGCGGTCTCGCGGACCCCGAACCGCTCGGCCTGCTCGGCGACGAGGTCCCGGTTGCTGCCCGCGGTGAGGCCGACGACCTCGAAGCGGTCCGGGTTCCGGGCGATGACGTCGAGCGCCTGCGTGCCGATCGAGCCGGTGCTGCCGAGGACGACGATGCGGCGCCTGGCCGTCACGATCAGCCCTTGGCGAGGATGTCGACGACGAACACCAGCGTGGCGTTCTTCGGGATGCCGGACCCTTCCTGCGGGTTCGCGCCGTAGCCGTCCTCCGGCGTGACGACGATGAGGACCTGCGAGCCGACCTTCTGGCCGACGAGCCCCGTGACGAAGCCCTTGATGAGCGAGCCCTCGGAGATCGTGAAGGTCGTCGGGGCGCCCTTCGACCACGACGAGTCGAACTCCTTGCCGGTGTCGTAGACGACGCCCTTGTACTGCACGAGCGCGGTGTCACCGTCCGCGATCGCCGCGCCGTCACCCTGCTTGATGACCTCGGGGGTGGTCTTCGTCGGAGCCGCGACGCCCTTCGGGATCGTGATCTCCGGCTCGCCGTCAGCCTTGTCCTCGACCGTCGGGAGCTTCGGGTCCTGGGGCTGCGGGGTACCGGAGGCCTTGGTCGGCGTCTGGGCGACGACGTCGGCGACGACGACGATCTCGCCGCCCGTGTTGAAGCCGAGCGCGGAGGACTGCCCCACGGCGGTCACCCGGTCCCCCACCTTCGCGCACGCGAGCAGTGCACCGAAGCCGGAACCACCGACCGAGAGGACCTGCGGGTTGCCCTGGTCGAAGCCGACCGTGCCGAGCTTCTTCGCGTCCTTCGCCTCGTAGACGCTGTAGGAGACCTGGACGTAGTCGCCTTCCCCGAGCGACTTGCCCGTGCCGTGGATGACGGTGCTCGCCTGCGGCTTCTTCGCCGACAGCCCGGCCTTGAACTCCACCGTCGGAGCGGTGGTGCCGCCGAACGCACCCGACACCTTGACCGCCTTCGACGCCGCACCCGGGTCCGGGCAGGACGTGATCGCCGCGGCCGACGCGCTCGACGAGGCGCTCGGGGTGGCGGACGAGTTGCTCGACCCGGAGCCGGAGCACGCGGCGAGTCCCAGCACGACGACGGGGACGAGGGCGATCGGGAGGAGACGCAGACGCTTCACGAGGACCTAGTCTGCCGCACGCACCTTGGTGTGCGGGACGTGGTGGACCGGGAACGACACCGAGCGGGCGATGAAGCAGAGGCTGTTCGCCACCGCGTGCGCAGCCTCGGCGTCGGCGACCCGGTCGGCCTCGAGGATCGTCACGACCGGGTGCAGGGTCGCCTCGGTGAGCTCGCCGGAGCCGTCCCGGTGCACCTCCAGGCTCGCCGTCGCACGGTCCTCGTAGTCGACGACCGTGAAGCCCTGCGTGACCGCCACGTGCAGGTAGCTCAGCATGTGGCACTGCGCGAGGGCCGCGAGGACGAGCTCCTCGGGGTTCCACCGGTCGCGGTCGCCGCGGAACGTCGGGTCGGCCGAGCCGGCGATGTCCGCCTTGCCCGCAGCGAGCACGTCGTGGTCGCGACCGTAGTCGCGGTAGCCGCTCGTCCCGGTGCCGCGGTCGCCGGTCCAACGGACGGCGACCTCGTACGCGTGGTCGTTCACGGTGGGGCTCCTCCGGCTCGGTACGATTGCGGCATGACGGTGAGCTCCGACGTCCGCACTGATCGCCATCCTCTCACCGCCGACGGGTCGGTCGAACTGGCGGTCATCGACCGCAACGGCTTCGACGAGAGCCGTCACGTCGGCGCCGGAGTCGTCGTCGCCGCGGACGGGACCGTGATCGACGCCGTCGGCGACGTGCAGGCGAGCGTGTACCCGCGCTCGACCATGAAGCCGTTCCAGGCGCTCGCGGTCCGCCGGGCCGGAGCGGTCTTCTCGGACGAGGAGCTCGTGCTCAGCACCGCGAGCCACGCCGGCACCGCTGCCCACCAGGCGCTCGCGCTCCACATGCTCGAGTCGTTCGACCACGTCGAGGCGGACCTGGGCTGCCCGCCGGACATGCCCTTCGACCGGGCCACCGCCCGCACGATGACCGAACCCCGGCGACTCGCGATGAACTGCTCCGGCAAGCACGCCGGCATGCTCGCCGCCTGCCGCGTCAACGGGTGGGACGAGGACACCTACCTCGAGGTCACCCACCCCCTCCAGCAGCAGGTCCGCGCGACGGTCGAGGAGTTCACGCACGAGACCGTCGACCTCGTCGGCACCGACGGCTGCGGTGCTCCGGTGTTCCCGCTCACCCTCGCCGGTCTCGCCCGAGGGTTCGCCGGGGTCGTCGCGCGATCCGACGCGGACACGGCAGCGCTCACCGACGCGGTGCTCGACCACCCGTGGGCCATCGACGGCATCGGACGTGCGAACACCGTCACGATCGAGCGGCTCCGGGTGCTCGCCAAGCTCGGTGCCGAGGGCGTCATGGTGATGGGGCTCCCGGGCGGGGCGGCCGTCGCGGTGAAGACCCTCGACGGCTCCCAGCGTGCCGGGACCCTCGCCGCGCTGACGCTGCTCGAGCGGAACGGCATCGTCGATGCTGCCGGCGTCGCCGACGTCATGGCCGCCACGGGCGAGCAGGTCCTCGGCGGCGGCGTGCCCGTCGGGTCGCTCCGCGCGGGTGCCGGCCTGCGCTGAGCGATAGCCAGCCTCGCGCTGTGCCGTCGCAGGCCTCCGCTGAGCGGTCGCCAGCCCGCGCCGAGCCGTCGGTCACGCCATGAGCCGCGGGAGCACCGGGGACACCGGTCGCCCGCGGTCCTCGCCGGAGCGACGGACGGTGCAGCCGTAGCGGGTGACCTCGACGGCGACGTCCCACCGCCGTGGCCACCGACCGGGATCGGACACGAAGACGATGCTCGTCCGGCAGTCGCCGCGCACCGGATCCGTCACGAGTGCCGCCGTGCCGTCCGGGAGCACCGGACAGGGCTCGTCCCCCGACGTGAGCGCCGGTCGGAGGTCGGGAGCGGCGGCGATCCGGACCGTGGCCCGCGAGGCGACGGCGGCGGCACGGACCTGGGCGGCCACGGCTCGGAAGACGGCCAGCGCCAGGACCCCGCCTCCGGCGACGACGACGTGCTCGGGTGTGCCCCCGTGCAGCGTGAGCACGGACCCGTCCTGGGCGGTGCCGAGGACGACCGGCGCCACCCGCACGTCGTGCGCGTCGGCCTGTGTGCGGGCTGCGGTCGGTGGGGAGTCGTCGCTGCGTGACGTCCGGCCGGGGACGACGCGGACGTCGGCCGGCCCGACTGCCGCCTCGGCGTCAGCCGCCTCGTCGTCAGCCGCCTCGTCGCCAGCAGGGTGAGGTGTGCGCACCGCGCGGACGAGCAGTCGGTCGAGTACCGCGCAGGCCCCCGCTGCGCCGATCACCACGGCGCGCGCGACGTCCGCCAGCGGTGCCCCGATGCCCGCTCCGAGGAGCACGATCGCCGTCCCGACGAGGCAGCACCGGGCGGTGAACGGGGTCATGGTCCCAGCACAGCACCACGGCCCGTCGCGCTGCGCACGAGCGCCGAGCTCTGTGGAACGCCGACCGGAGCGGCCGCTTGTGGAGGGGCAGGGTCACTGCACCAGGAAGAACTGCTCCCCGATGTCGACGCGTGCACCGCGCTCCACCCGGTACCGCCGTCCGGGTTCGCACCGCCGGATCGACCCGTCGATGTGCCGGATGACCGTGCCGTTGCCCGAGAACCGGTCCGAGACCCAGAGGTCGTCGCCGTCGCGGCCGAGCTCGAGGTGGGTCTTCGACACCGACTTCCCGGGGTCGTGCACGGTCAGCAGGTCGTCGAACCGTTCTCCGGGCTGCGGCCGCGGGAGGCGCCCGACGAGCCCCGTGCCGTGCACACCGAACCGTTCGCCCGTGCTGAAGTGCAGGACGAACGGTGCCTGGGTCGGGGTCTTCGACACGATCCGGGTCTCGTCGACGTCGTCCTCGAGGTCGTCGTCCGCGCTCGTCGGTGCACCCTCGGCGCTCGACGCCGGCACCACCGGACCAGTCGCACCGGGCAGCGGCGGCAGCGGGGCGGCCGAGGGCACCCGGAACGTCGCCGTGTCCGTCGGCGCCGGAGCCGACGACGGCAGCGTCGCCGAGCCGGGCATGGGCGGGACGGACGGCGGGACGTCGTCGGTGCGCTCCGCGCCCGGAGCCGCGTGCGCACCCCTGGGGCGGAGCGGTGCCCGGGGCGTGCTCTCCTCGGGCTGCCGGTCGCCGCCGCCGTCGAGCCATGCGGGCAGCGGGTCACGCTCCGCTGGGGCCGGCTCCTCCTCGGCGAGTGCGGACTCGGCGGTACCGCCCTCGTCGGCTGCGCCGGGGGCAGCGGCATCCTCGACGTCTTCCGCGTGCGCTCCCCCGGCGTCGTTCGCGTCCGCGCCTTCGGCGTCTTCATCGTCCGAGCCGTCAGCGGCCCAGTCCGGGCGCACCACCGGCAGCGGCACGATCTGTCCGGTGAAGGCGGCGGTCACGGCAGGCCGCACGGCACCGCACTCCGCACAGAAGATGTCGTCGGGCTCGAGCTGGTGCCCGCAGACGTGGCACGTCGTCGCCTGCGACCCCGGTGTCACGAGCGGCGCCGGGCGCGGACGACGGTCCACCAGGGGTTCCACCACGGCGGTGTCTCCGGGTTGCGGCGGTGCGATCTCGGCCCGAGCGCTCTCGGTCCGGTCCTGCTCGTCGTGCACTCCCGGCTGCGCGGCCGTCGCGTCCGTGCGCTCTGCCGCCGGGCGCTCATCAGGCTGCGCGGCGCTCGCCTCGGACGCGTTCGAGCGACCGACCCACCACGAGGGGCCTGCCGGCGCGGCCGCGGGAGGCTGTTCCGCGGGCGGTGCCCAGACCGGCTCGGCGGCCGACGGCGCGGCGGGGTCGGGCGTCACGGCAGAGCCGGGGCGCTCAGCGATGCGGGTGGCCTCCGGGTCCTCCCCGTCGTCGGCGACGGACGGGTACGCGTTCGGGTCGAGTGGCGGTTCGACGGGCTGCGCCGCGGCGACGGGCTGCTCCGCATCCGAGGGGTGCTGCTGGCCCGACCAGTCTCCGAGCCCGGACCCGGCTCCGTGCACGTGGGTCGGCGCGCTGCGGGGCGGGTAGGCGTCCGGCCGCTGCACGTGGACGGGCGCCGGTGGTTCCTCCTCGTGCCGGTCCGCGCCGGTCAGCCACGCGCGGGTCGCCGGGTCGAGCGTCGCCTCGGGCAACCAGGCCTCGGCCGCGGGGTCCTGCCGTCTGCCGTGGACGTCCGGCTGCTGCAGGGGCGGCGGCGGGGCCTGCTCCACCGGCGTCGGAGCGACCGGGCGTCGACTGGCCGCAGCGGTCACGGCACGTCCGCACTCACCGCAGAAGATCGCTCCGTCCGGGAGCATCGATCCGCAGTGTTCGCATCTGATCACGTGTTCCGCCTGTCCTCACTCAGCCGTCCACGACGCTCGCCGGCCTGCACGCCATCGTAGTCTCGCGCGCCAGCTCCACCCTGTCCGCCGTCGGAACGCCGTGTTCGCCGCTCGACGACGGACGCCACCGACGCGCTCGCAGCCCGCGACACCTCGCGGATCCGCAGTGACCGCAAGGACACCGCGGCGCGGATCCGCTCCTTCCGCGTCCGCCCGACCCGCAGGCTCGAGATCGCGTCGTCCGTCGCCGACCACATCCGGTCCGCCGTCGTCGCGTCCGCTTCACTCGGTCCGAACACGGAGCGGTCGGCGAGTGCCGCCAGCCCCGTCCCGCCCTCGCCGGGAGCCCCGACGACGGCTTCGCGCCGGGTGGCCGCACGGTCGACGACGTGTCCGCGGTCGACGAGCGCGTCGCGGTACTCGTCCCATGCCCCCACGATGCGCGCCCGCGGTGTCGGAGCCCGCCGCCGTCGCCGACGCCGGATCCGCTTGAGCAGCACGATCACCCCGAACGGCAGGAGCACGAGCGCGACGAAGCCGAGCGTCGCGAGCACCCACGGCAGGGCGGCGAGCAGGATCTGCAGCCAGAGGGGTTGCACGGGCGGGGTGTTCCGGTCGCTCTGCGGGGGTGCCTGCTGCGACCGGTCCTGCTGCTCGGCGGGAGGCGGCGGCACGACCGTCTCCGGACGTGTGACGGGCTTCGGGGTCTGCTGCTGCTCGTCCGGGATCTCGCGGACCGCCGGGTTCGGGTCGAGCATGACCCACCCCCACTGCGCCGTGTCGACCTCGACGCGGGCGGTGACGTCCGAGCCGCGGAACGTCGTCGTCCCGCCGGAGGTCGATCCCGTGCCGGCCTTCCCGCCGGCATCGCCGCCCGCGGTGAAGCCCATGACGACGCGCGCCGGGAAGCCCAGCTGGTTCGCCATCAGGGCCGCCGCGGCCGCGTACTGTTCCTGGTCGCCGATCATGAGCGGGGACGTCAGGAGTTCCTGGATGCGGTCGGCGCCGTGCCCGGAGCGGCTCGCGCGGTCGTCGCCGACCCCGTGGCTGACGTACCCGTTGCGCTTCAGGGCCTGCACCATCGCGACGAGCTTGGCACCGTCCGTCTCCGCATCGGCGGTGTACGCATCCACGGTGTCCCGCACGGCGTCGGGCACCGAGCGCGGCGCCGGCACGGAGGCGCTGCCCGGGCGCGCGGCGGCGAGCTGCTCGTCCGTCGGCTGGTCCGGCAGCACCGCGGTCAGGTCGTACCGGGTCCCGTCGCCGACACCGCCGACGACCGCGCCGGTGCCGGTCGATCCGTTGTAGAAGAACGCGCCCCGCTCCTTCTCGGCGTCCGATCCGGTGAAGCGGACGCGTTCGAGGTCGCCGACGGTCGGCAGCCAGACACCGCTGTAGCCGTCCACCGTGACGCCGACGTGGACCGTGCTCCCCCGGACGCCGCGGACGTCGACGGAGGTCGGCACCCGTTCGAAGGTCCCGGAGGCGGTGGCACCGTCGGAGCCGCCGACTCGGTAGACGACGCCGTCGTACGTGTCGAGCGTCGCGATCCGCACGAAGCCGTTCCGCGGCAACCCGGTGACCCGCAGTTGCGCCGTGTCCGCTTCGGTCTGTTCCTCGTACGCGCGGAAGCCGCTGAGCGGGCTGACGTAGTCGCGCGGATCGAACGGCTTGACGACGTCGGTGCGCGCGACCGTGCGGCCCGTCGACGGCGGCGCCACGAGACCGAGTCCGGTGGCGACCACCGCCGCGGCGACGATGGTCCCGGTGCCGACGAGCGCGGGCCGCAACACCGATCGCACCACGGACACCCTCGACCCGATCGTGGTCGCCACCGCGACCGCGCGCCGCGCGTGCCGCACGGTCAGCGCCCACACGAGGGCGATGCCGGTCAGCGCCACCGCCGTCACGATCGACGTGTCCAACCTGCTGGGTCCGACGACGACGCTGGCCGCGAAGACGACGAGCGCCGGGATGCTGGCGAGTTCCTGACGGGAGGCGCGGGTCGCCACACTCACGGCGGTCACGGTGGCGACGAGGAGCGTGACAAAGTAGGGAACGAGCAGTGACTCGTAGGAACCGACCGGCAAGCTGATCGTCACCAGCTGCTTCCAGCCGAGGGCGACACCGGCGAAGAGGTCCACGACGCCCTGCCCCGACGGCAAGACCCCGTTCGCCTCTCCCGGGACCGCGGCGGGGACGCCGGTCAGCGCGAAGGCCGCGACGGTCGCGACGGCGACCGCCGCCGTCGGCAGGCGGAACACCGTGCCGACGAGCGCGACGATCGTGCCGACCACCACCGCCGTCGACGCGGCGACCACCATCGATCCGTCCCGGTAGACGGGCCACCACGCCACGCTCGCGACCGCCAGCAGGAGCCACACCACGAGCGTCGCGCCGATCAACCGACCGGGCGAGACCCGGCGGGCGTCGCGCCGCACCGCCTTCCGCGCTCGGGTGTCCGGGTTCACCGCCGCGCTCACGCAGCCGCCGCCGATCGGTGCAGCGCGTGGCGCAGGTCGTCGAGGTAGCCGATCGTCATCACGGTGAGTCCGGCCACCCGGAGGAACCGCGGCTGGGCCTCGGGCTCGCAGATGACCGCGACGACCTCGACGCCGACGGGGAACCGCGTCGCCGCCAGACGCAGCGCGGGGAGCTCGACGGTCGAGCCGACCACCAGGAACGCGACCGAGATGCCGGTCGTGTCCGTGCCGACGATGCGCGCGACCTCGGCGACGGGCAGGCATGCGTCGGCCAGCCCCACCGAGGCGAACTCGTCGAGGAGTCGGGTCGGGGTGACGGTCGGCAACGGGTGCACCGCGTACACGGCGCGCTTGGCGAACTCCGGCGTCCGCTCGGACACCACCACCGTCACCTCGCGCCCGTCGCGGATCGCACGGGTGCCGAGCGAAGCGGCCGCGCTGACGGCCAGCTCGAACTCCTCGTCGTCGGCGAACTCCGACCGGGACACCGCCAATGCGACCACCAGGTGGGACCGACGGGTGTCCTCGAACTGCCGCACCATCAGGGCGCCGGACTTCGCGGTGGACTTCCAGTGGATCGTGCGCGGGTCGTCGCCGGGCATGTACTCCCGGATGGCGTGGAACGCGATGTCCGACGGCGAGAGGTCCGTCGTCGCCTGCCCTTCGAGGTCGCGGACCAGGCCGGTGCTCGTCGAGGGGATCGCGATCGTCCGCGGGTGCACGATGACCTGCTCACGGGCCGTCCAGACGATCTCCCGCCGGACCAGACCGACCGGGTCGGCCCGGACACCGGTGACCGGACCGACGTCGAGCACTCCTCGTCGGACGGTCGGGACGGGGACGTCGCGCTCGAACACGCCGCGCGGCCCGATCGACGGGATGGCGACGTCCACGAGGCCGGCACCCACCGGGACCTCCACCGTGGTCGGGACCGACGGCAGCCGCGCCGGGTTCTCCGCCGTCACGACGACGCCGGCCGGGTCCCCGACGGCGACGCGCTGCTGCGGCAACTGCATCCGGATCACGAGCCGCGAACGCCCGATGAGCGCGACCGCGGCGACGAGCACGAGGAGAGCTCCCGCGAAGCCGACCACGACGACCTCACGGAGGCCGAACCGGTAGCCGAGCACGAACGCGACCAGTGTCAGGGCCGCGACCGTCCAGCCGAGGCCGGTGACCACGGACGAGACCTCCGACCACCCACGCTTGACGAGCCTCCAGGCAGTGGACCAGGCGCGGGCGAGACCGACGACCGCGTCCGCCGCCACGCCGTCACGGTCACCGACCAGGCGGGTGCGGACGTTCGTGAGGCCGGCGACCGTCCCCGTGCGCTCGTACGCCGTCGTGCCGCGACGCGACCGCGTCGAGGACGGGCGGCGCGAGCGCGTGGAGACGGGCCGGCGATCGGTCACGAGGCGGCTCGGTCCGCCGGCGGCGGGGTCTCGACCAGCAGCTGGGCGATCACGCTCGTGGCGCTGACGCCGTCGAACTCGGCCTCGGCGTCGAGCACCAGCCGGTGCGCCAGGACCGGGACCGCGAGCGCCTTCACGTCGTCCGGGGTGACGTAATGGCGACCGCTCAGGGCCGCGAAGACCCGGGCCGCGCGGATGAGGCCCATGGCTCCGCGGACACTGACGCCCAGTCGCACCTCGCTCGCCGAGCGCGTCGCGTCGACCAGGCGGGCGACGTAGTCCGCGATCACGGGGTCGACGTGCACGGAGCGGGCGAGCGTCGCCATCTCGGTGATCGTCGCCGCCGGCACCACGCTCGCCAGCGGCACCGAGCTGGACGGTGCGGACGAGGTCTCGAGGATCTTCACCGTCGCGGCGTGGTCCGGGTAGCCGATCGACGCCTTCATGAGGAACCGGTCGAGCTGCGCCTCCGGCAGACGGTACGTGCCGGCCTGCTCGACCGGGTTCTGCGTCGCGATGACCATGAACGGTGCGGCGAGGCGGTGGTTCACGCCGTCGACCGTGACCGCGGACTCCTCCATCGCCTCGAGCAGCGCGGACTGGGTCTTCGGGCTGGCACGGTTGATCTCGTCTGCGAGGACGATGTTCGAGAACACGGGGCCGCGGTGGAAGTCGAACTCCTGGGTCCGCTGGTCGTACACGCTGATGCCGGTGATGTCGCCGGGCAGCAGGTCCGGCGTGAACTGGATGCGGTTCGTCGAGCCCTGCACGCTCTGCGCCATCGCGCGGGCGAGACTCGTCTTTCCGGTGCCGGGGACGTCGTCGAGCAGGAGGTGTCCCTCGCTGAGCATCGCCGTGACCGCGAGCCGGATCACGAACGACTTCCCGAGGAGCACCTGCTCGACGTTGGTCACGATGCGGCCTGCGACGTCGGCGAACCAGGTGGCCTGCTCCGGGGTCATGCTCATGCGGTGTCGTTCCTTCGGTCGTCGGTCAGTACGGGTCGCTACGGGCAGCGTAGGGCCTGCGCGTGGCCGGGATCAGTTGCCGGAGGCCGGCTGTGGAGCATCGGCGATCGGAACCGGGCCGGACAGGTCGCCGCCCCTCTCCGAGAGGGACGTCCCGTCCACGGAGACGTCCACGGTCACCGACACCGACTGGGCCGTGATGGGCGGCGTCGACCCGGGCTCGCCGGGCTGCCACGTGCCCTTGATCAGGAAGGGATTGCCGGCGGCGTCGTACCACGTGGCCGTGTACCGGTCGACGCTGATGCCCGTGCCGCTCGGTCCGCTGACCTCGAGCGGCGACCCCTGCTGGGCCTTCGTGATCGATCCGCTGGTGTCGAGCGCCGCACCGGTGAAGACGGACGAGTTCGCGTCCGTCGTGCAGAACGACGCACCAGGACCGCCGCAGGCCCTGAGGGTCAGCGATGTCGCCACGTTCCGCGCACCCGATCCGGGGACGCCCGTCCAGGACGCACCGGGGGCGAGGTCCACCGCGCCGGCACCCGTCTCGAGCCGGTAGTGGTCGACGCTCTGGGACGGCGCGGTCACCCGGAGGTTGAACTGCGAGGAGGACCCGGGTTGCGGGACGAGGTCGAGGCCGGGTCCCGGGGTGCCGTCGGGCCGCTGGTAGGTCGTCGCCGTCGCGTACGCGACGTTGCAGAAGTACCCGTTCGAGACCGTCACCGCGTAGGTCGCTCCCCCACCGTTGACACCGCGGTCGGTCGCGGGGCTCGACGATCCGATGGACGTGCCCGTCGGTGACGAGCAGTCGATGTTCGACGATCGGTAGACGTTGTAGCTCAGCGCGGGCCCGCCGGCAGCATCGGCCCCGCCCCAGGTGATCGACACGGTGGACTTCCCGTCGTTGTCGGCCTGCGTGCCGGCGACGGCGGTGACGTTGCTCGGCTTGCCGGGCGTCCCGACTGCCGAACCGGTGGCGGACGCGGAGTTCCACTGCACCACCGTGCCGTTGCGGTCGGCGCCGTTCCGGGCCGAGACCGTCACCGTGTACTGCGCCGCACTCTGGGCGCCCGTGAAGGACGTGCTCGTGGCCGTTCCGGTACTGCGTGTGGACGACAGGTTCGGGCCCTCGATCGTCACCACGTAGTTGTCCACCGCCGTGCCGTTGTTCGGGGCCGCGACCGCGTTCCAGTTGACGTCGAGCTGGTTCGGGGTGCTCTTGCTCGGCGTCACCGAGATGCCCGTGGGCGGAGCCGGCACGAAGTCGGCGCTGATCGCGGCGGAGTTCACCGAGGCCTTCGACTGCCCGATGGCGTTCGTCGCCACGACGGAGAACTGGTAGGACGCCTTGGGGTCGAGGCCCTTGATCGTGCAGACGGTCGCCGTGCCGCAGTCCTTCGAGACACCGTTGGTCCCCTGCAGCCGGTACCCCGTGATCGGCGAGTTGTTCGCCTGCGGGGTCGACCAGGTCAGTGTCGCCTGCCCGCCCTCGTAGGAACCGGTCCGGCTCGGCGCACCCGGTGCGTCCGGGACGTCCTGCACGGAGATCGTGACGTCGCCCCAGACGTACCGGTCCGGGTCGTTGGTGGCGTCCGCGACCTGGTACTGCAGGTGGGTGTCGACGGGCTTCGCACCTGCCGCGACGCTCACCTGCAGCCGCGACTTGTCCGCGCTCGGCGTCACGGTGACGCCGCTCGGCAGGCCGCCGCCGAGGCCGCGGATGTCGACCACCCGGAGGCGCTGCTCGGGGAACGGGTTGGTCGGCTGGTCGTTCTTCAGCACGTCGATCGTCGTCGTCGCGCCGCGCTTCGTGACCGACGTGTCCGCCCCGGGCTGGACGAGGGGGCGGGTGGACGCGACGACGTCGACGTTCACGACGCCGGAGCGCCCGGAGTTCGCCGAGTCGGCCACCCCGATGCCGATCGCCAGCGTGGAGTCCTTCCGCGCCGAGTCCGCGACCTTGATCGTCAGCTTCTGCCCGGAGATCGTCGCCGTCGCGCCGTCGCTCGGCCGGCTCACCACCGAGTAGCGCAGCTCCGGCAGGTCCTTCGGGTACGGGTAGTCCGTCAGCTTCGTCAGGTCGAGGGTGCGCGACTCCCCCGGCTGCATGTCGACGGCGGACCCGGTGAACGCCGGGGGCTGGTTCGACCGGGGCGTGACCTTGATCGGCAGCACGAGTGTCGCGACGCGGCCCTTGCCACCGTTCGCGTTCGATCCGTCGGTGACCTCGAACGAGATCGACGCGTTGCCGTAGTACAGCTTCGAGGACGTGAACTGCAGCGTGGACGAGTCGACGACGAGGTCCTGGCCGTTGGCGTGCGTCGCCTTGACCGTGCCGTCGTCGGTGATCTGGGCGGTCTTGCCGTTCGCCGTGACCACGTACTTCGACAGCGGGATCCGGACGGTCGCTTCGCTCTTGACCGTGATCGCGCCTGCCGTGCGGTTCACCTGGGGCAGGGCGTCGTCGAACCCGGGGACGTGGATGAAGCCGTACGAGACGATGTCCGGGTGGTCCACGCGGGCGACGGAGAACGGGATCACCTGTGACGCGTCGGTGAGTCGCACGACGATCCGCTGCCCTTCGGTCGTCCGGGCGTTGTCGCCGTAGCCGTCGACGACGCCCACCTTGAGGTCGGCCGTGGTGCCCTCGGCGAAGAAGACGTTGGCGAGCACGTCCACCGTGACGCTCTGCCGGTGGAGGATGTCCTGCAGGTCGAGCGTCGTGTCGTCGACCTCGGGCCGGAGCGGCTGCGCGTCCGGGTCCACGGTGACGGTGAGGAACGCGGTGCTCGCGCCGCCGTTCTCGTTCGCGACGGTGTAGAGCACGGCGAAGTCACCGCTCTTGGCGGACTTCGGCGGCGTCACGCGGATCTGCTGCTTCCGCAGGACCTTCGCGGTGACGTCCTTCCCGGTGGGCTCGGCCTTCGTGACGGTCAGCTGCCCGCCCTCGGGGTCGGAGTCGTTCTGCAGGACGCGGACGGTCACCGAGCCACCGGGACGGATCGTGACGTGGTCCGCCTCGGCGACGGGGTTCGACGCCTGTTCGGCGCGTGGGGCGATGCCGACCCGGACGGTACCGGTCGCACGCGCGCCGAGGGCGTCGACCACCGTGTAGGTGAACTCGTCGGTGCCCGCGGAGTAGTCGCCCGCCTCGTAGGTGAGGGCGTCTGCGGCGAGGTCGCTCACGGAGCCCTTGTCCGGGTTGGACGCCACGCCCACCAGCTGCACGGAGTCGCCGTCGGGGTCGATGCCGTTCAGTGGGATGGACACCCGCACCGACTGCCCGGCGACGACGCGTGCCGTGACGGTCTGCGGGACGGGCGGGTTGTTCGTCGCGGCGTCCCGTTCGCGCACCGAGATCGACACGGTCGCGTCGGCGTACTGACCGTCCGGCCCGGCGACGCGGTACACCGCGGTGTAGTTGCCCGGCGTGGTGGGCGCGAGGTACCGGAGGTGGTCACCGGAGACGAACAGCAGACCGCCGTCGCCGGGGACGTTCTGCACGAGGTCCGGTTGCAGGGTGAGCGGTTCGCCCTCCGGCTGCGTGTCGTTGTCGAGCACGTCGATGTTCGTGACGTCCCCGACCCGCACGGTCGCGGAGTCCGGCTGGGCGACGGGCGGTTGGATGCGGTCCGGCTTGGGGATCTCGACGACGGTGATCGTGCCGGTCGCGGACGCGAGACCGTTCGTCTCGGTGTAGCCGAACGACACCGGCCCGTCGAGCGGGGCGGTGAGGGTGACGCGGACGGTGTGCTGGTCGAGGATGCTCGCCTGGACGCCGGACCCCCGGTCGGGGCCGTCCAGCGCCGTCACGAGCAGGACACCGCCGGCCGGGTCGATGTCCGTCGCGGTGACGTCCGTGTCCTTCGTCGACAGCGTGTTCACGAACACGGTCTTCGGGGTGGTGATCGGCGCCGTGGAGGCGTCCGGCGGGGCGAGGATCGTGACCCGCACGACCCCGCTCGAGGTCTTCGTGCCGTCCGTCACCGTGTACTCGAGCTGGTGGTCGCCGGCACTCGCTCCCTGGACGCGGAAGGTGCCGGAATCGTAGCTCGGGGTGACCGTCAGGCCCGACGCCGAGGAGACGCTGGTGAGCGTGACGGTGCCGTTCCCGCCGCGGACGTGGTCGAGCGGATCGACGGTGAAGGCCTTGCCGGCGTACCCCTGCACGGGGAACGGGTCGGCGTACAGCGGCACGCTGCCCTGCTTGGCGACGTGCACGGTCACCGAGCCGCGTCCGTCGGCACGGCCGTCGCTGACGACGAGCTGCACGGCGCGCTGCCCCGTGCGACCGCTCGCGTTGCGGTAGTCGAGCAGACCGTCGGGGGTGGTCGAGACGCGGTCGCCGTCCGACGCGGTCGCGGACTTGAGGTACACCGGGTCGCCGTCCGGGTCCACCCAGTCCCCGAGGACGTTCGTGACCACGTGCCCGTTCTGCACGACGTTGGCGGAGGTGTCCCGCACCTGTCGTGGCGGGTCGTTCTCGGAGTAGGGACGGACGGTCACCTTCACGGTGGCGGTGTCGGACCCGCCGTTCCCGTCGGTGATCGTGTACGGGAACGAGATGGTCCCGGAGGCGCGGGCCGACAGGGTGATCTGCAGCCGCTGGCCGTCACCCACGATCGCGACGTCGCCCACGGCGGCGTCGATGCGACCGACCTCGCTCACCACGATCGGGTCGCCGTTCGGGTCGTAGTCGTTGAGCAGGACCGGGAGGCTCGTGGTGCGTCCCGGACGTGCGCCCAGGTCGTCGTCCACCGCCACCGGTGGCTTCTGGTCCTTCTCGACCTCGGGGTCGTCGTCGGACACCTGTTCCTGCTGCTGGTCGTCGTCCTTCTTGATGAGGTCCGACCAGTTGTCGATGAGCTGCCCGCTGCGGTCGATCGCCCACGAGCGCCCGCTCTGCGGGTCGTTGGCGACGACGGTGGAGCCGTTGTGCAGGATCTGCAGGTCGGACGTGCCGGCGGTGCTCGCGAGCCGCTGGAGCCCGTTGCCCCGGCACGTGTCGACCGCCTGGCCGCCCGCCCACGCGGCGTAGGTGCAGGAGCCGACGACGGTCGGTCGGGCGGCTCGGCCGGACACCTGCAGTGCCGTCGTGCTCACGTTCCCCGACGCCGACACCCGGACGAGCCCCGCCGTGCCCGCGACGGCCACGTCGGACGCGTCGTCCGTCGAGCGCTGCAGGGCGGGGGCCGTCCCCACGCGGTCCCCCAGGTCGATCGTCCGGCCGTCGACCGAGATCGCCCCGCTGGTCCGGTCGAGCACGGCGAGGTGGTCACCGAACGACGCCACCTGGAAGTCGTCGGCCCGGTCCATCCGCACGGTCCACCGCTTCGCGACGGACAGGGTGGACCCGACGTCGACGAGGGAGGCGGTGCCGGTCTTCGGGGAGTACACGGCGACGTGGCCGTCGGAGGCATCGAACACGGCGTCCGCGCCGAGCGTGAGGTCCGCCTTCGTCGAGGAGTCGAACTCGCCGAGGTCCTTCGCGGAGGTGGCCCAGAGCTCCCCGGTGTCGCCGTTGCCGATGACCGCCGTGGCGCCGGCGAAGAACACCTGCGGCGACCCCGCGGGCAGCGTCACCGGGTCCGCGACCGTGGCGTCCGCGACGTCGACCTTCGCGACCGTCCCCTTCGTCTCGTCCACGCTGTAGACCGTCGAGCCGCGCTGCAGCACGGACAGGCTGTCGCTCGCGGTCTCGACGGCCGTGTTGAGCTGGAGCACGCCGGTGTTCGCCCGGCCGACGGCTCCGTACTCGGCCGACGGCACCCACACCGTGCCGTCGCCCAGGTCGACGCGCTGCGTGTGGTACCCCGTCGAGGCGACGGCAGCCGTGGCGACGACCGCACCGACGACGATCGACGCACCCACGGTCACGGCGGCGGAGCGGTGCTTGGCGAGGAGGGCCCGGATCACCCGGCGCTCCCGATCGTGGCGCACTTCTGCGCGCTCGCGACCCCCGTCTTGCCGTCACGGTTGACCGCGACCGCGATGCACTCCTCGTCGCCCTTCTGGCCGGAGACCACGAAGCTCGTGCCCGTCTGCTGGCTGGACGCGCCGTTGGAGGAGATGACGTAGGTGTCACCCGTGCGCAGCCCCGGGTCGGTCCAACGGAAGGTCACCGAGGCGGTCGAGGACTGCGCGCGGACGTCCGAGACCACGGGGATCGCGCCGGTGCCGAGTCGGCCGACCACCACGACCGTGGCGACGACGAGGGCCGCGACCACCACCACCGCGAGCGACGTGGCCCACACCAGGGTCGACCGGGTACGACGACGCGCACGGGTGACGGACCCGGTCCGGTGCACGGTGCCGACGCTCTGCGACACCGCGGAGGAACCGCCCTGGACCGCTCGGCGCGTCCGCCGCCGTCCACCGACGCGGGTCGGCGGCTGGAGCTCCCGGATCATCGTCCGGTCGCCGTCCGGGGTCGGGGTCGCGACCGCCCATGCCTCGACGGCGACGTCGGCCGGGGTCTGCGGGATGCCGAGCTCGGCCTCGACCTGCTGGAACCCGCGGACGAGCTCCATCACGGTGGAGGGACGGCCGGCGACCCTGCGCGACATCGCGGAGGCGAGCAGCCGCTCGAGGGACGGCGGGACGTCGGTGCGGCCGGTCGGCTTGACGCCGCCCTTGTCGATCCGCCCCATCAGCTCGGCCGCCCCGTTCTTGCCGCCGCGGACCTCGAAGGGGCTGCGACCGGCGAGGAGGGAGAAGACGGTGGCGGCGAGGGAGTAGACCTCCGACTGGATGGTGCCGCGCGACTCGTCGATGAGGACCTCGGGCGCGGACCACGGGATCGACATGCCGATCGGTTCGTCGGGGTCGGACTCGCCGATCGTCGCTGCGATGCCGAAGTCCGACAGGACGGGGTTGCCGTAGGCGGTGAGGAGGATGTTCGACGGCTTGATGTCCCGGTGCAGCACGCCCTCACGGTGGGCCGTCTCGAGCGCCGACCCGATGCGGATGCCGATCGCGAGCACCTCGGAGACCGGAATCGGTTCTCGCCGGTAGCGCTCGCTGAGCGACGAGGAGCAGAGCTCCATCACGAGGTACGGCCGGCCGTCGGACGCGACGCTCGCCTGGAAGACGGTGAGGATCGAGGGGTGGGTGCTCAGCCGGGCCATGAGGTTCGCCTCGGCCTGGAACATCTGCCGGACGCGGTCGTCGACGACCTCGTCGAGGAGCACCTTCACGGCGACCTGCCGTCGGGGCATGTCCTGCTCGTAGAGGAAGACGTCGGCGAACCCGCCCGAACCGAGGACGTGCACGGGACTGAAGCCCGCGATCACGGGCGGGGTCGACGGCAGGCGTCGCGCCATCGTCCCCTCCTCCCCGGCCGAGCGGCCAGCTCTCTCGTCACGGCCCTGCCATTGTACGAACCGCGTCCGACCGACATTCCGCGCGCGGATGCGCCCCGGAGGTCAGCGTTCCCCCAGTTCGGGGGCCACTCAGTGTCGCGGGAGTGTGTCTTCCACGTCCCCGTCGTCGGGTGCGTCGTCGACCTGCAGCACGACCACCGTCACGTTGTCCCGACCCCCCGCAACGACCGCGTCACCGACGAGTCGCTCCGCGAGGTCCTGCGCGGACGGCACCCGCGCGGCGATGCGGGCGATGCCGGCGTCGCCGAGTTCCTTGGTCAGGCCGTCGGAGCAGACGATGTAGCGGTCCCCCGGACGCAGCGGCAGTGTCCACCAGTCGGGCTCCGGCGGTTCACCGAAGCCCACGGCGCGCGTGATGACGTTGCTGTCCGGGTGCCGTTCGGCGTCCTCGGCGCGGAGCAGGCCGGCGTCGACCATCTCCTGCACGACCGAGTGGTCGACCGTCACACGCCGGAGGACGCCGTCCTCGATGCGGTAGGTCCGCGAATCGCCGACGTTGAAGACGAGCGCCGCCGGTTGTCCGTGCGCCGCGACGAGGGCGATGCCGGTCACCGTGGTGCCCGCTCCGATCGCGTTGCCGCCCGCGGCACGCTCGATGTCCGCCGTGGCGAGCAGGAGCGCGCGCTGGATCGACTGCCGCGTCGTGAACGCGCTCTCGGTGGCCTGCTCGAGTCGACGCACCACCGCGTCGCTGGCGCGGTCCCCCGCGAGGTGTCCGCCCATGCCGTCGGCGACGACGAAGAAGGGCGCGGCGACGATGTAGCTGTCCTCGTTGTGGTCACGGCGCCGACCCACGTCGGTCGCCGCGCCCCACGACAGCGTCAGGGTGGCGCCGTCGGCACCGGGGACGTCGATGGCGTGCGCAGTCGCTGCTCGGCCGAGTTCGGTCACGGTTCAGGATCGCTCTCTGGGGGTTCGGGGCGTGCCGGCTGGTGGATCGGACGGCCACCCGGGAAGTGGTGGGAGGTCTCCCGTCGGCGGTGCGACCCGGAGGTGCGCCGAGAGGACCTCGATGACGTTGCCGTCACCGATCTCGACAACCGTACCCGTCAGCACGACGTTCGACGCACCCGCTGCCATCCGGAACGGCGGCGCGCCGGCGGGCCGCACGAGGGTCCCGTTGGTGGAGCGCAGGTCGTCGACCACGGCGACCTCGCCCTCCGCGTGGACGAGGACGTGCGACGACGACACCTGCCCGCTGGGCGACGGGACGGTCACGAGTTCGGGCACCGGCCCCCGCAGGATCCGCGGCAGCGCGGGGCGCCGACCGACGACGACGGGACGGTCGAGGCGGAGCACGCGGTCCCCGATGCGGATGGACGGGACGCGCGTCGTCGGCGTCGAGGGGGCGGACGGGAGGCGCGGCTCGGCCCCGACGGCCGGGTCAGGTCGGCCGGGTGGTCGACCCGGCCCCCGCACGACGGTGTCCTCGAGCGCGTCTCCGGCCGGGCGTGCCGCCTGCGGCCGGATCACGGTGTCCTCCGCCGCGGAGGCGTCCTGCCCGCCCGGCACCGGCGGGATCGGTCGGATCACCGTGTCGCCCAGTGGGTCCTGGTCGGGGCCCTGGGCGCGGGACGGGGCGGCGCGACGGATCACCGTGTCGTCGATGTCGTCGTCGCGCACCCGAGCCCTCCAAGTGTGGTCCACACCACCGTAGACGATCCTGTCCGCGCGTCATCACCGCGCATCCCATGTGGGGACGCTGCCAACGCGGACCGACCGGAGGACGAGGGCAGCCAGCGGATCGTCCGGGCAGGTGTCCAGGGCGTACTGCGCCCGGGTCTGCGCACGCGCCTGGGAGCCGAGCGCCCACGAGCACCACGACGCCAGCGCGAGTGCACCGGCCGCCCCCGTGGCGGTGTCCGCCGAAAGGTCCTCCGCACGCCACCACCGCCAGGCCTCGGCGCACCGGTCGCCGGCCGTCCGGAGTCGCGAGCGCCGCGGCTGGGGGCCAGCTCCGCACAGGGCCGGCGGCGTCGGGTCGTGGAAGGGGTCGAACGGCCGGACGGACCGGGGGTCGGGATCGTCCGAGGCGCTGAGGAAGCCGATGAGGGCGAAACGGGTCGCGAGGGCAGCGCAGGCGGTGACGACCGCTGCTGCTCCCCCGCGTCCCAGCGGCTCGGTACCGGGCGCGACGAGCGCGGCGGCGGCCGCGGGGACGGTGACCGCAGCGGCGATCTCGCGCGGGTAGCGCACTGCAGCGTCCGGATGGGCTCGTGTCGTGACGGGGATCATGCACGACATCGAAACGCAGGCAGCGCCTCCAGGCCGGCGTCGACCGACCATCTGGGGAACGTCAGCAGCCCCGCTGATCCTGTGGAGGACGAGCGGGGCTGCCGTGCGGAGGACGGGGTTCAGACGGCCGCGGGCTCCAGACTCTCCGCCACGAGGTCCCAGGAGCCGGCGTGCTCCTCGAACAGCACCCCGTGCGACGAGGCCCACGCGACGAGCTCAGGCATCGTCGACACCTCGGCGCCCGTCCGGGCGAGCAGACCGACCAGCCGGCCCTTCGCCGTCTTGTTCCAGTGGTTGAGCGCCTTGCGACGCCCGCTCCCGTCGACGCTCACGACCCTCGGCGCGACCGCGTCCGGGACGGGACCGAGCTGCCGGTACCCCTCGGAACGGAGGTCGAGGACGAGACCGTCCCCGGCGCGCGCGGTGATGACCCTCGTCGCGACCTCCGGCCAGTGCGAGGCCAACCGGAGGGAGCCGAGGCGCGAGTCGTGCGAGAGCCGGTACGCCGGGATCGGGTCCCCGGCACCGACGGGACCGAACATCGCGGACTGCACCACGACGTGCTCGAACCACCACGCCCGCGTCGCCCCATCGGCAGTCGGCGCACCGAGCGGGTCGTACAGCACGCCCGTGTAGCGGTCGATCGCCGCCATCGTGCCGGACGTCTCGAGGGCGAGGTTGCGGAACCGCTCCTCGATCGACCTCGGGCCGAGCTTCAACGCCGTCCGGGCAGAGGACTCCTCGGAACTGACGGAGCGGGCCGCGGTGATCACCGCGGCCCGCTCAGCAGCCAGTTCCGGGAACGACAGCGCACGCAGGTCGAGCGTGCGCGCCGGGTCCCCGCCCTCTCGCTTCGTCTCCGAAGGCGGGAGGAGGACGGTCAGTCCGGTCAGGACGCCAGCGCGGCCTGCCGCGCCACGATCGTGACCGTGTCGTGCTCGACCGACAGGAAGCCGTCCTCGGCGTCCGCCGCCACCGTCGAGCCGTCGGCTCGGGTGATGCGGACCTGTCCCTGCGCGAGGGTCGCGAGCAGCGGCTCGTGCCCCGCGAGGATACCGATCTGGCCCTCCGTCGTTCGAGCGACGACCATGGTGGCGTCGCCCGACCAGACCTCGCGGTCGGCCGAGACGACGCTCACGGTGAGCGCCGCCATGTCAGCGGTTCTCCTTCTGGATCTGCGCCCACTTCTCTTCGACGTCGTTGATGCCACCGACGTTGAAGAAGGCCTGGACGGCCACGTGGTCGAACTCGCCGTCGGCGATGGCGCGGAAGGACTCGATGGTGTCCTTGAGCGGCACCGTGGAGCCCTCGACGCCCGTGAACTTCTTCGCCATGTACGTGTTTTGCGAGAGGAACTGCTGGATACGACGAGCGCGCTCGACGGTGATCTTGTCCTCTTCGGAGAGCTCGTCGACACCGAGGATGGCGATGATCTCCTGCAGTTCCTTGTTCTTCTGGAGGATCTGCTTGACGCGCGTCGCCGTCTCGTAGTGGTCGGCACCCAGGTACCGGGGGTCCATGATCCGCGAGGTCGAGGTCAGCGGGTCGATCGCCGGGTAGAGGCCCTGCGACGCGATCTCACGCGAGAGCTCCGTCGTGGCGTCGAGGTGCGCGAACGTCGTGGCCGGTGCCGGGTCGGTGTAGTCGTCAGCCGGCACGTAGATCGCCTGGAGGGAGGTGATCGAGTGACCGCGCGTCGACGTGATGCGCTCCTGGAGGACGCCCATCTCGTCGGCGAGGTTCGGCTGGTAACCCACCGCGGACGGCATGCGGCCGAGCAGCGTGGAGACCTCGGAACCGGCCTGCGTGAAGCGGAAGATGTTGTCGATGAAGAGGAGCACGTCCTGCTTCTGGACATCGCGGAAGTACTCCGCCATCGTCAGCGCCGACAGGGCCACGCGCAGACGCGTTCCCGGCGGCTCGTCCATCTGGCCGAACACGAGGGCGGTCTTGTCGAAGACGCCCGCCTCTTCCATCTCACCGATGAGGTCGTTGCCCTCACGGGTGCGCTCGCCGACACCGGCGAACACCGACACACCACCGTGGTCCTGCGCGACGCGCTGGATCATCTCCTGGATGAGGACCGTCTTGCCGACGCCCGCACCACCGAAGAGGCCGATCTTGCCACCCTGCACGTACGGGGTGAGGAGGTCGATCGACTTGATGCCGGTCTCGAACATGGTGGTCTTCGACTCGAGCTGGTCGAAGGCCGGAGCGTTGCGGTGGATCGGCCAGCGCTCGGTGATCTCGAGCTTCTCGTCGGTGTTGAGCACGTTGCCCAGCACGTCGAAGACCTTGCCCTTGGTGACGTCGCCGACGGGGACCGAGATCGGAGCGCCCGAGTCACGGACCTCCTGGCCACGGACGAGACCGTCGGTCGGCTTCAGGGAGATGGCGCGGACGAGGTCGTCGCCGAGGTGCTGCGCGACCTCGAGACCGATCTCCTGCGTCGAGTCACCGATGGTGACCGTCGTGAACAGGAGGTTGTACATCTCGGGGATGGCGTCGTGCGGGAACTCGATGTCGACGACGGGGCCCGTGACACGGGCGATCCGGCCGACACCGGGCGCCGACGACGTCTCGACCGCGGTGGTTGCGGTGTCGGTCATGGCTGGTGCCTTCCTGAGGGTGGGTATCTGTCCGCGAACGACGCGGACTACTTCTTCTTCGACGAGAGGGCGTCGGCGCCGCCGACGATCTCGGAGATCTGCTGGGTGATCTCGGCCTGACGAGCGTTGTTCGCGAGACGGGTGAAGTCACGGATGAGGGCATCCGCGTTGTCACTCGCCGACTTCATGGCCTTCTGCCGGGCGGCGTGCTCGGAGGCAGCCGACTGCAGCATGGCGTTGAAGATGCGGCTCTCGATGTAGACCGGGAGCAGCGCGTCGAGCACGGCGTCCGCGTCGGGTTCGAACTCGTAGAGCGGGAGGGGCTCGTCGTTCGACGGCGCCTCGACGCCGTCCACGACCTCGAGCGGGAGCAGGCGGACGACCTGCGGCTCCTGCGTGGCGATGCTCACGAAGCGGTTGAACACGATGTGGATCTCGTCCACGCCGCCGTCAGCGGTGTCCTGGAGGAACTTCGACACGACCGCGTCGCCGATCTCCTTCGCCGTCGAGAACTCCGGCTGGTCGGTGCCGCCGACCCACTGCTGCTCGAACGGGCGCTCACGGAAGGTGAAGTACCCGACCGACTTGCGTCCGACGAGGTAGAACACGACCTCCTTGCCCTCGCTGCGGAGCAGGGAGGCGAGCTCCTCGCCCTGCTTGAGGACGTTCGTGCTGAACGCGCCGTTCAGGCCGCGGTCCGAGGTGAACAGGACGACAGCGGCACGCGTCGACGACTCGGGCTCGGTGGTCAGCACGTGGTCGACGTTCGAGAACGTCGCCACGGCCGACACAGCCCGCGTCACGGCCCGCGAGTACGGGCCGGACGCGGCCATGCGGGCCTGCGCCTTCTGGATCCGCGACGCCGAGATCAGCTCCATCGCGCGGGTGACCTTCTTCGTGGTCTTCGCGGAGCGGATTCGCTGCCGGTAGACCCGGACCTGTGCTGCCATCTAGCGACGACCCTTGACGATCTGCTCCTGGTCGACGTCCTCGGCCTGCGCGGCCTCGAACTGCTCGGACCCGAGCGTCTTGCCCTCGCTCGTCTGGAAGCTCTTGGAGAACTCGTCGATCTGCTTGGACATCTCGGCGACGGTCTCGTCGCTGAGCTGGTTGGTCTCGCGCAGCGTGGTCAGCACGTCCGAGTTGCGGCGGAGGTGGTCCAGCAGCTCCGACTCGAAGCGGAGGACGTCGCTGACGGGGACCTCGTCGAGCTTGCCGTTCGTACCGGCCCAGATCGAGACGACCTGCTCCTCGACCGGGTACGGCGAGTACTGCGGCTGCTTGAGGAGCTCGGTCAGGCGCGCACCGCGGTCGAGCTGACGACGCGACGCCTGGTCGAGGTCGGACGCGAACATCGCGAACGCCTCGAGCGAGCGGTACTGCGCGAGCTCGAGCTTGAGCGTGCCGGAGACCTTCTTGATGGACTTGACCTGCGCGTCACCACCGACACGCGACACCGAGATGCCGACGTCGACGGCCGGACGCTGGTTCGCGTTGAACAGGTCCGACTGCAGGAAGATCTGGCCGTCGGTGATCGAGATCACGTTCGTCGGGATGTACGCCGAGACGTCGTTCGCCTTGGTCTCGATGATCGGCAGACCCGTCATCGAACCGGCGCCGAGCTCGTCGGACAGCTTCGCGCAACGCTCCAGCAGACGGGAGTGCAGGTAGAAGACGTCACCCGGGTAGGCCTCGCGCCCCGGCGGACGACGGAGGAGGAGGGACACGGCACGGTAGGCCTCGGCCTGCTTCGACAGGTCGTCGAAGATGATGAGGACGTGCTTGCCGGCGTACATCCAGTGCTGGCCGATGGCCGAGCCGGTGTACGGGGCGAGGTACTTGAAGCCGGCCGGGTCGGAGGCGGGGGCCGCGACGATGGTGGTGTACTCCATCGCGCCGGCGTCCTCGAGCGCACCCTTGACGGAGGCGATCGTGGAGCCCTTCTGACCGATGGCGACGTAGATGCAGCGGACCTGCTTGTCCTCGTCGCCGGACTCCCAGTTGGCCTTCTGGTTGATGATCGTGTCGATCGCGATGGCCGTCTTGCCGGTCTGGCGGTCGCCGATGATCAGCTGACGCTGACCGCGGCCGACGGGGATCATCGCGTCGATGGCCTTGATGCCGGTCTGGAGCGGCTCGTGGACCGACTTGCGGGCCATGACGCCGGGCGCCTGGAGCTCGAGGGCACGACGGCCCTCCGCCTGGATCTCGCCGAGACCGTCGATCGGGGCGCCGAGCGGGTCGACGACGCGACCGAGGAAGCCGTCGCCGACGGGGACCGAGAGGACCTCGCCGGTACGGGTGACTTCCTGGCCCTCTTCGACGCCGGCGAACTCGCCGAGCACGATGGCGCCGATCTCGTCCTCGTCGAGGTTCTGCGCGAGGCCGAGCGTGCCGTCCTCGAAGCGGATGAGCTCGTTCGCCATGACGCCGGGGAGGCCCTCGACGTGCGCGATGCCGTCGCCGGCGTCGATGACGTGCCCGACCTCGGCCGTGGAGGCCTTCGTCGGCTCGTAGTTCGAGACGAAGTCCTTCAGGGCATCACGGATCTCATCGGGGCTGATGGTGATGTCTGCCATGGGATTTTCCTTGTTGGTTTCCGGGGCCGTTCGGCTCCGAGAGGGTGACGCTGCCTGACTCGGCAGTTCCCGTTGTGGACTTGGGAGGGGCGGCTTCGACCGTACGCTCAGCCGGCGAGCTGGAGCCGGAGCTCCGAGAGACGCGTGGAGACGGTGCCGTCGATGACGTCGCCGCCGATCTGCACCCGGACCCCACCGACGACCGACGGGTCGACGACGTGGTTGATGCTGATGTCCTTGCCGTACCGCTCGGACAGACCACGGGCGACGCGGGCCGCCTGACCGTCCGAGAGCGGGGTGGCCGTGGTGACGGTGGCGACGAGCTTGCCCGCCTGGTCCGCCACGATCCGTGATGCGTCGCGGACCAGCTCACCGATGCGGCGACCGCGCGGCTGCTGCACGAGGTGCGACAGGATGGCGATCGTCTGGGCCGAGGCCTTCCCACCGAGCAGACGCTCGACGAGTGAGCTCTTCTCCGACGGGCTGCCGAGCTTGGTGCCCAGCGCCAGTTCGAGCGCGGCGTCGGAACGGACCGCGGACTCGAAGGAGAACAGTTCGGCCTCGATCGAGGTGTCCGTCGACGCCGTCGCGGCGATGGCACGGATGCCAGCGTCCTCGATGCCGACGAGGAGGTCCTCGTGGGAGGACCAGCGCGAGCCGGCCACGGCGGTCAGGACCGCGCGCGTCGCCGCCGACTGGTCGGCGAAGACGCGGTCGATCACGGCCTTCTTGCCGGCCGGGTCGGCGGTCGGGTCGGACAGCAGACCGAGCAGCTGCGGCGCACCGGCGATCGCACGCCCAGCGGCGAGGATCTCGGCACCGACGGCGAGGTCGGCCGCACCGCCGAGGTCGGCGAGCACCGCCCTCGTCGACGCCAGTGCTTCCCTGGTGGCGCTTCGCATGCTCAGCGCTCCCCGGTCTTCGATGCCTCGAGGTCGGCGAGGAAGCGGTCGACCACGGCGGTCGAACGGGCGTCGTCCTTGAGGGACTCCCCGATCACGCCGGATGCGAGGTCGAGGGCGAGCGAGCCGACCTCGGTCCGCAGCGACTGGAGCGCGCTCTGACGCTCCGCCTCGATCTGCGCCTGCGCGTTGGCGGTGATGCGTGCCGCATCGGCCTGCGCCTGCTCACGGAGCTCGTTGCCGATCGCGTTCGCGTCGGAACGCGCCTGCTCACGGATGCGGGACGCCTCGGCACGGGCCTCGGCGAGCTGCTTGTTGTACTCGTCCAGCGCTGCGGCGGCCTGCTCCTGAGCAGCTTCCGCCTTCTTGATGCCACCTTCGATGGCCTCGGTGCGCTCGTCGAGCATCTTCGTGATCCGCGGGATGATGACCCGCCAGAACACCAGCAGGATGACGACGAACGCCACCGCCGACCAGAGGATGTCGTACACCGGCGGGATCAGCGGGTTGGGGTTCGCCTCCTCCGCTGCGACGATGAATGCGGTCTGCATCGGCTGGCCTTACTTGGTGAAGATGAAGTACGTCGCGATACCGATGAAGGCGAGGGCCTCGGTGAAGGCGATACCGATGTACATGAGGGTCGTCAGACGGCCCTGGAGCTCCGGCTGGCGAGCGACGGACTCGATCGTCTTGCCGACGACGATGCCCACGCCGATGGCCGGGCCGATCGCCGCGAGGCCGTAGCCCACCGTCGCGATGTTGCCGTTGATTGCCGCGAGAACGGTCGTTGCGTCCACGTGTGTTCCTTTCAGGATGCGGCCCGACGGATGCCGTGCCGTATTGGGGGTCAGTACAGGTCGGTGGTCAGTGCTCGTCAGCCAGCGCGAGCTGGATGTACACAGCGGTCAGCAGCATGAAGACGTACGCCTGCAGCAGCGCGACCAGGATCTCGAAGAAGCTGAACGCGATGCCGAACGCGAGCGTCCCGACTCCGAAGAGCGCGAGGAGGTTCCCGCTCTCGAAGAAGAAGAACTGCGTGGCAGCGAAGAACAGGACGAGCAGCAGGTGGCCGACGACCATGTTCATCAGGAGTCGCAGCGTCAGCGTCACCGGACGGAGCACGAAGGTCGAGACGAGCTCGATCGGCGTCACGATGATGTAGAGGTACCACGGCACGCCGGGCGGGAACAGTGCGTTCCGGAGGAAGGTGCCGGGGTGCTTGCGCAGACCCGCGTAGATGAACGCCACGTAGGCGACGATCGCCAGGATCATCGGGTACGCGATGCGGCTGGTGCCCTGCAGGTTGAACCCCGGGATGAGACCGGTGAGGTTCAGGAACAGCACGGAGAAGAAGATCGTCGCGAGCAGCGGCAGGAACCGCTTGCCGTCCTTCTCACCCAGGTTGTCGAAGGTGTTCCGGCGGACGACGTCGAAGCCGTACTCGATGAGCGCCTGGCCACGGCCGGGGACGAGCTTGAGCGAACGGGTCCCGATGATGCCGATCAGCAGCAGGACCGCGACGGCGATGAACCGGATGATGACGAGTCGGTCGATCTCGAACGGCGTTCCCGCGAAGAAGATCGCGTCCGGGAAGAACTCGTTGATCGACGGACCATGGAACTCGGCGGCCTGGCTGCTCCCCGCCGCGACGGTGTTACCCGCTGCAGTGAGGGACAGGGGAAGAGCGTGGGATAGCAGCGCTGTCTCCTGTGTCGGCGCGCGCACGCATGGCACGCGATGGTGGACGTTGTGGAGGCTCGCCCGCTCCGAGCAGTGCTCCGGACGCGGACTCCGAGAAGCCTATCAGGTGGAAGAGGCTTCCCGGGCTCTCAGTTGCGGGGGGTGTCCTTCTCAGGCTCTGCGGAGTCGCCGCGCAGGGACACCCCGATCGGGACGCGGGCCTTCGCGACGGCCGTCACGTCGATCACGAGCGAGCCGACGACGCCGATGATGATGACGATCGCCAGCACCGGGAAGTCCACCCAGTCGCGGTCCCGCAGCAGCACGAGCACGACGATGAACACCACGAACTTCAGCAGCCAGGTGCCCATCACGATGCCGAAGAACGCACCGGAGATCATCTGCCCCTTGGAGACCCGCAGGGCCACGAGCACCGACAACGCCGTCAGCCCGAGGAAGACGACGCTGAGGACCGCGCCGAGCAGGCCGCCGACGAGCCCGGGCTTGCCGGCGACGAGGAGGCCGACCACTCCGCCGACCACCGCCAGCCCGACGGCGAGCAGGGCGGCCCAGACGAGGATGCGGCGGAACACCGGCCGGACGTGGTCGAGCGCGTTCGGTGCGGTCACGAGATGTCTCCTGGGATCGATCGGTCGTTGGCGGCCCGGTCGAGCGGGTCGAGGCTGGCGTCCACCACCGTGGTGGACCGGGTGGCGATCTGCGCGGCGAACTCGGCGCGCTTCCGCCCGAGGGGTGCGAACGTCGCGACGGCGCACGCGGTGAAGCCGACGGCGACGAAGACGACGACCCAGTACCAGTCGACGAAGAGGAACAGCAGGCACCCGATCGCGACGGTGGCCGTCCACGCGTAGAAGATCAGGACGGCGTGGAAGTGCGAGTGCCCCATGTCGAGCAGGCGGTGGTGCAGGTGCTTCCGGTCCGCCGAGAACGGGGACTTCCCCGCGCTCAGCCGTCGGGTGACCGCCAGGCCGAAGTCGAGGATCGGCACGATGAGGATCGCGAACGGCAGCAGGATCGGGATGAACGCCGGCAGCAGCGCCTGACGGGAGTGCACCGCCGCCGGGTCGATGTTGCCGGTCACCGACACCGCGCTCGTCGCCATGAGGAACCCGACGAGCAGCGCCCCGGCGTCACCCATGAACAGCTTCGCCGGGTGCCAGTTGAGGATCAGGAAGCCGAAGCACGAGCCGACCAGCACCGCGGTGAGCAGTGACGGGAGGTTGAAGAAGAACTCGGTCTGGACGACCACGCGGTTGATGAAGAACGTGTAGAGGAAGAACACGCCGCCGGCGATGATGGCGACGCCCGCGACGAGGCCGTCCAGCCCGTCGATGAAGTTCACCGCGTTCATGACGAGCACCACCGCCAGCACGGTGAAAATCAGGCTCATGTACGACGAGCCCACGCCGAGGGTGTTGCCGATCGGCAGCGACACGATCGCCACGCCCTGCCACGCCAGGATGCCCGCGGCGATGATCTGCCCCGCCAGCTTCGTCATCCAGTCGAGGTCCCAGATGTCGTCCGCGACGCCGAGCACCACGATGATCGTCGCCCCGGCGAGCACGGCGATCACGCGCCCGGGTTCGGAGAAGACGAGCCGGAAGTAGTCGGTCCCCGCGATCGACGGGAACAGGAACCACGCCGCCAGCAGGGACGCGATGACACCGATGTACATGGCGATCCCGCCGAGCCGCGGCGTCGGCGTGCGGTGCACGTCCCGCTCACGGACCTTCGGGTACCACTTGTACTTCAGCCCCAGCTTCCACACGATCCAGCTGACGCAGAAGCTCACGACCGCCGCGATGGCGCCCGCGAGCAGGTAGTACTTCATCCGACGAGGTCGGCTCCGACGACCCTGGTGATCTCGTCGTCGGAGATCACGCCGTGACGGACGATGCGGAGCCTCCCGCCGTCGGAGAGACCGGTCGCGTCCACGATCGTCGAGCCGGTCGACGCCTCGAAGCCCTCGTGCGGCGCGAGCGGGCCGCCGTCCAGGTACACCGACACGCTGTCCCCGAGCATCGCTTCCGCACGGTCGACGTCCATCGCCGCCGGGTCGCCCGTCGAGTTCGCGGACGACACCGCGAGCGGCCCGACCTCCTGCAGGAGCTCGAGCGCGATCCGGGAGTCCGGCATCCGGAGCGCGACCGTCCCGCGGGTCTCGCCGAGGTCCCAGTCGAGGGACGGCTGCGCGCGGAGGATCACGGTGAGACCGCCCGGCCAGAACTCGGCGACGAGGTCCCGCACCTGCTCGGGGATGTCGCTCGCGAGCGCCTCGAGCGTGGGCGGCCCCGGGATGAGGACCGGCGGCGGGGACTGACGCGTGCGCCCCTTCGCGTCGAGGAGGCGCTGCACGGCGGCCGCGCTGAAGGCGTCCGCGGCGAGGCCGTAGACGGTGTCGGTGGGGACGACGACGAGTTCTCCGCGTCCGAGTGCGGCACGTGCGAGCCGCATCCCGGTCAGGAGCCCGTCGGAGTCGGTGCAGTCGTATCGGGATGCCATGACTCGACGATGATAGTGCGACACAATGGGTGGCATCGTGAACGAGACGCCCGCGCCCCGACTCCTGTTCCTCTTCGACATGGACGAGGTCCTCGTCCGGTACGACTGGAAGGTGCGGATGGCCGCCCTCGCCGAGTTCACCGGCCACGAGTTCGACGAACTCCGGCGCCGGTGGTGGGACTGCGGCAACGAGCAGCGGGCGGAGGCCGGCGGGTACGCCGACGGGGACGCCTACCTCGCCGCGTTCGAGCGCGCGATGGGCTGCGAGGTGCCGGAGACGGAGTGGGCGCGCATCCGCGGCGCGGCGATGACCGAGCTGCCCGAGCGCATCGACGCGGTCCGGGTCGCGAGCGAGCACGGCCGGGTGGGGCTCCTCACCAACAACGGGCCGCTGGCCGGGCGGTGGATCCAGCACTGGGCGCCGTCGCTCCCCCCGCTCTTCGGCGAGCACCTCGACACGACGAGCAACTTCGGGGCCCGCAAGCCCGAGCCCGAGGTGTTCCTCCGTGCGCTCGAACACCACGGCGTGCCCGCCGAGCGGACGTTCTTCGCCGACGACATGCCGATCAACGTCGAGGGCGCCAGGAGCGTCGGGATCCACGCCGTGCTGGTCGAGGAGCACACCGACCTGCGTGCGGCCGTCCTCGCCTTCGTCGCGGAACAGGAGCGCCAGGAGCGCCAGGAGACACAGGACCGGGACGGCCGGGAGGCGCGGGTCGGCTCCGTCTAACGGGTCGCCGTGGTCGTCCGATCGCGACCGGTCAGGTCGACGTGCGTCTCCGGAGTGCGGAAGCCGCGGCGCGCGAGGACCGCGCGGACCGCGGCCCCCTGCGGCTCGGCGTGCTCGATGACGAGCACTCCCCCGGGCACGAGCAGCCGCCACGCGGTCTCCGCCAGCGCACGGACGGCGTCGAGGCCGTCAGGTCCGCCGTAGAGCGCGGCCGCGGGGTCGTGGTCCCGGACCTCCGGGTCGACGGGCACCGCGTCGTCGGGGACGTACGGCGGGTTCGACACGACGACCGACACGGTGCCGTCGAGTTCGGGCAGCGCGTCCGCCAGGTCGCCCTCGACGAGCCGGACGGTGCCGCCGTGGGCCTGCACGTTCCGCCGCGTCCACGGCAGCGCCTCGGCCGACCGTTCGACGGCGTACACGACTGCGTTCGGCACCTCCGTGTCCATCGCGATCGCGATCGCCCCGCTCCCGGAACCCAGGTCGACCGCGATCGGTGCGGGCACGGCGGTCGCACGGAGCGCGTCGATGCCGAACTGCACGACGGACTCGGTCTCCGGCCGCGGCACGAAGACACCGGGTCCGACGGCGAGGGTCAGCGCTCGGAAGTACGCCTCGCCGGTGATGTGCTGCAGCGGCTCACGCGTGGCGCGCCGGGCGACCGCGCGCCGGAACCGCTCGACGTGCTCCGGGGCGATCGCTCCCCCGGTCAGCGCGCGCGCCTGCACCGCGCCTCGCGAGGTGTCCGTCGACCAGGCGAGCAGGAGCTCGGCGTCCACCTGGGGGGTGGGCACACCGGCCGCGCCGAGCGCCGCGGCCGCCTCGCGCAGGAGGCGGTCCGCGGCGTACGTGCGGTCACCGTCGGACGTGTGCCGCGCCTCCTGGCTCACGCGTCCTGGTCGCCGATGGCGGCCAGCCGTGCCTCTTCGTCGGCACGGATCGCCGACTCGATGACGGGCTCGAGCGCTCCGTTCATCACGCGGTCCAGGTCGTAGGCCTTGTACCCGGTGCGGTGGTCCGCGATGCGGTTCTCGGGGAAGTTGTACGTGCGGATGCGTTCGGAACGGTCCATGCCGCGGATCTGCGACCTGCGTGCGTCCGACGCTGCGGCGTCCAACTCCTCCTGCTGCTTGGCGAGGATGCGGGCGCGGAGCACGCGCATCGCCGCCTCACGGTTCTGCAGCTGCGACTTCTCGTTCTGCATCGACACCACGATGCCGGTGGGCAGGTGGGTGATGCGGACCGCGGAGTCCGTGGTGTTCACCGACTGGCCGCCGGGGCCGGACGACCGGTAGACGTCGATCTTGAGGTCGTTCTGGTTGATCGCGACCTCCTCCGGCTCGTCGACCTCGGGGAAGACGAGCACCCCGGTCGTCGACGTGTGGATGCGCCCCTGGGACTCGGTGGCCGGCACACGCTGCACGCGGTGCACACCGCCCTCGTACTTGAGGTGCGCCCACACGCCCTGCGACGGGTCCGTCGCGTTCGACTTGATCGCGACCTGGACGTCCTTGTAGCCGCCGAGGTCGCTCTCGGTCCGCTCGAGGAGCTCGACCTTCCAGCCCTTGGACTCGGCGTAGTGCGAGTACATGCGCAGCAGGTCCGCCGCGAACAGCGCGGACTCCTCGCCGCCCTCGCCGCCCTTGATCTCCATGATGACGTCACGGCCGTCGTCCGGGTCCCGCGGGATGAGGAGCCGCCGGAGCCGCTCCTGGCGCTCCTGCAGCTGCTCCTCGAGCCCGGGGACCTCGTCCGCGAACGCGTCGTCCTCGCGCGCGAGTTCCTGGGCGGCGGCGAGGTCGTCCCCCGCAGCCTGCCAGGCTTCGTACGCGGCCTTGATCTGGCTGAGCTCGGCGTACCGCCGGTTCACCTTCTTCGCCCGGGCCGCATCGGCGTGGAGCGCGGGGTCCGACAGCTGCTGCGTCAGGTCCTCGTGTTCCGCCAGCAGCCCTGCCACCGACTCGAACACGCGTTACTCCTGGTGACCGTTGTGGTGGCCGCCGGTCGTCGGGACCGACTTCTGCACCTGCACCAGGAACTCGACGTTCGACTGCGTCTCCTTGAGGTTCCGCAGGACGATCTCGAGCGCCTGCTGCGGGTCGAGCCCGGCGAGGGCCCGGCGCAGTCGCCAGGTGATCTTGACCTCGTCGGCGGAGAGCAGCTGCTCCTCGCGACGGGTACCGGAGGCGTTGACGTCGACGGCCGGGAAGATCCGCTTGTCGGCGAGGTGCCGGTTGAGGCGGAGCTCCATGTTGCCGGTGCCCTTGAACTCCTCGAAGATGACCTCGTCCATCTTCGAGCCGGTCTCGACGAGCGCCGTCGCGAGGATGGTCAGCGAGCCGCCGTCCTCGATGTTGCGCGCGGCGCCGAAGAACCGCTTCGGCGGGTACAGCGCCGACGAGTCGACGCCGCCCGACAGGACGCGACCGGACGCCGGGGTCGACAGGTTGTACGCACGGCCCAGGCGGGTGATCGAGTCGAGGAGCAGGACCACGTCGTGGCCGAGCTCGACGAGGCGCTTGGCGCGCTCGATGGCGAGTTCGGCGACGGTGGTGTGGTCCTCGGCGGGACGGTCGAAGGTCGAGGCGATGACCTCGCCCTTCACCGTGCGCTGCATGTCGGTGACCTCTTCGGGCCGCTCGTCGACGAGGACGACCATGAGGTGCGCCTCGGGGTTGTTCTTCGCGATGGCGTTCGCGATGGCCTGCAGCACGACGGTCTTGCCGGCCTTCGGCGGGGACACGATGAGACCGCGCTGACCCTTGCCGATCGGCGACACGAGGTCGATGATCCGGGTACTGAGCTTCGACGGCTCGGTCTCGAGACGCAGGCGCTCGTTCGGGTACAGCGGCGTGAGGTCCTGGAAGTCGACCCGAGCGGCCGCTTCCTCGGCGGTCTGCCCGTTGATCGAGTCGACCTTGACGAGCGCGTTGTACTTCTGGCGGCTCTGCTGCTCGCCGTCCCGCGGCTGCTTGATCGCACCGACGACGGCGTCGCCCTTGCGCAGGTGGTACTTCTTCACCTGGCCGAGCGAGACGTAGACGTCGTTCGGTCCGGGGAGGTACCCGGTCGTGCGCACGAAGGCGTAGTTGTCGAGGACGTCGAGGATGCCCGCGATCGGGATGAGGACGTCGTCCTCGGTGATCTCCGGCTCGAACTCGTCGTTCTGTCCGCCTCGGCCGCGCTTGCGGTCGCGCTGGCGACGGCTGCGACCGCCCTCGGTCTCGTCGGCGCTCTGCTGCTGCTTCTGCTGCTGGCCGTTCTGCTTCTGCTGCTGCTGGCCGTTCTGCTTCTGCTCGTTCTTGTCGTCCTGCTGGGCGTTCTTCTGATCGCCCTGCTGGCCGTTCTTCTGGCCGTTGTCCCGACCGCCGTTCTGCTGGGCCTGCTGCCCGTTCTGGTCGACGCCCTGCTCACCGTTCTCGGTGTTCTGGCCACGACCACGACCACGCCCACGGCTGCGACGGCCGCGACGCGAGCCGCCCTCGCCCTGCTGGTCGTTCTGGTCGGAGGACTCGGTGTTCCCGCCCGTGGACTGCTCGTGCTGGTCGTCCTGGTCGGCGTCACGCTGCGCCTCCTGGGCCGGCTGCGCGCTCTGGTCCTGACCCTGCTGCTGGTCACGCTGGCCGTTGCGGCCGCGACGCTGCCCGCCGGCCTGGGCGGCCTCCTGCGCGTCCTTCTCGGCGCGCACCTGGTCGAGCCCGGCGAGGAGGTCCTCGGTGCCGGTGTGGCCGTGGTTCGTGTGCTCGGCGGCCGACGTCGGCGCGGCGTTCACGGTGCCACCGGAGGACGCACGACGCGAGCGGCGGGCGCGCGAGGTCGGCTGCTCTGCCGGGGTCTCGTCCGCCGTGGCTGCGGGCGCCGCCGGGGCCTCGGTCGGCTCGGGGAGCGTGGGCTGCTCGGCCGGCACCTCGGCGGTCGGTGCCGGGGCCTGGGCCGCCTCGGCCGCGGGGGCCTCGTCCGCCACCGGACGCTTGTCCTCGATGGAGGCGATCAGGTCACCCTTGCGGAGCTTCGACAGCCCCGTGATGCCGAGGGCGGAGGCGATGCGCTGGAGCTCCGGCAGACGGAGGGCGCGCAGGTCGCTGGGGATCTCCACGGGCGTGGAGTCGTTGACGTTCGTCAAGGTCGGTGTTTCCTTTCGAACCGCAGAACGCGGAGAGTTTCCACCGTCCCGGATGCACGGGTATGCATCGACCGCCGTTCAGACGACGGACCGGGATTCGGTGATCAGAAAGAGATTGCCCCCGCGCACCGGACCCTGCATGGCGAGGAACGTTCCTGCCGCCTACGCGGGTTCGGCTTGGAGCGCCGAGTGCGGCACCACTGTAGCACCACCCAGGTCGACCGCCAGCATGAGCGCCCGCCAGTCGGATTCCCCGTGTCGCGACACCAGTTCGGCCGCGGTGAGCCGCTGGGCCGGATCGCTGCCGAGGACCAGGAGGCTCGGGCCGGCTCCCGAGACGACGGCCGCCAGACCGTGCTGGCGCAGCAGGCCGATGAGCGCGTCGGTCTCCGGCATGGCGCTGGCCCGGTACGCCTGGTGCAACCGGTCCTCCGTCGCGGCGAGGAGCAGCTCCGGGCTCTGGATGAGCGCCGCGACGAGCAGTGCCGACCGCGAGACGTTGAACGCGGCGTCCTCGTGCGGGACGCTCGCAGGCTGCAGGGACCGGGCGAGCTTCGTGGACAGCGTCGAGGTCGGCACGAAGACCACCGGCGAGACGCCCCGGTGCACGAGGAGCCGCTTGTAGGCCGGTCCCTCGGCGGTCATCCACGCGATGGTGAGCCCGCCGAACAGCGCTGGAGCCACGTTGTCCGGATGGCCCTCCATCTCGGTCGCCAGGGTCAGCAGCGTCGAGGCGTCGAGGTCGACCACACCCTCGAGCAGGCCGCGCGCCGCCATCAGCCCGGCGACGATCGCCGCGGCGGACGACCCCATGCCCCGGCCGTGCGGGATCGCGTTGACGGCGTGGAGCTCGAGGCCGGGCTGCTCGTCGACACCGGCGTGCGCGAGGCCCCGGCGGACCGCCTGCACGACGAGGTTCGAGTCGTCCGTCGCGACCTCACCGGCGCCGACACCGTCGACGGTGACGGTCGCGCCCGGCTCTGGTCGAACGCGGACGACGACCTCGTCGTAGAGCGACAGCGCGAGCCCGAGCGAGTCGAAGCCCGGTCCGAGGTTCGCGGAGGTGGCGGGGACCCGCACGCGTACCGCCCGTCCGGCCGGTACAGCGATCTGGGCGGTCACGCCCTCCCCCGGTCCGGACGAGCGGTCCTCGCTCACTCCGCGCCGACCAGTCCGAGCACGTCGGCGACCGCCGTGGTGTCGACGGGGACGCTCGTCGGCGTGACCTCGCCGCCGTCCTGCGTGCGGAGGGCCCACTGCGGGTCCTTGAGGCCGTGCCCGGTCACGGTGATGACGACCTTCGCACCCTTCGGCACGACACCGGCGTCGGCACGCTCGAGGAGCCCGGCCACGCCGATCGCGGACGCGGGTTCGACGAAGACGCCGACCTCGGCGGAGAGGATCCGGTGCGCCGCGAGGATCGCCTCGTCGGTGATCGCACCGAAGTAGCCGTCGGTCTCGTCGCGTGCCTCGAGGGCGAACTGCCACGACGCCGGGTTGCCGATCCGGATGGCGGAGGCGATGGTGTCGGGGTTCGTGACGACCTCGCCGCGGACGATCGGCGCGGACCCCGCGGCCTGGAAGCCGAACATGCGCGGCAGCTTCGACGAGCGGCCCGCGGCGACGTCCTCGCGGTAGCCCCGGGAGTACGCCGTGTAGTTGCCCGCGTTGCCGACCGGCAGGAAGTGGAAGTCCGGCGCGTCGCCGAGCACGTCCACGACCTCGAACGCGGCGGTCTTCTGCCCCTCGATGCGGTCGTTGTTCACGGAGTTGACGAGGTGGACCGGGTAGTTCGCGGCGAGGTCCCGCGCGATGTCGAGGCAGTCGTCGAAGTTGCCCTGCACCTGCAGCAGCTGGGCGTCGTGCGCGACGGCCTGGCTGAGCTTGCCCATCGCGATCTTGCCCTCGGGCACGAGCACCGCAGCGGTGATGCCCGCGTGCGTGGCGTACGCGGCGGCGGAGGCGCTCGTGTTGCCGGTGGAGGCGCAGATGACGGCCTTGGCCCCGTGCTCGACGGCCTTCGAGATCGCCATCGTCATGCCGCGGTCCTTGAACGACCCGGTGGGGTTCATCCCCTCGAACTTGACGTAGACGTCGGCGCCGGTGCGCTCGGACAGGCGACGTGCCGGGATGAGCGGGGTCCCGCCCTCACCGAGCGTGACGACGGGTGTCGCCTCGGTCACGTCGAGACGGTCGGCGTACTCGCGCAGGACTCCCTGCCACTGGTGGGCCATGAGGCTCTCCTTGTTCGGTGTGTTGCAGTCGATGGGTGTCGCGGGGCGCCGGTGTCAGCCGCCGACGACGCGGAGGACGCTCGTGACCTCGACCACGACGTCCTCGTTGCGGAGCGCCAGCACGGTCGCGGCCAGGTCCGACTCGCGCGCCAGGTGCGTGCCGATGACGAGCGTCGCCGTCGCGTCCGCGCCGGTCGCCACGGTCTGCTCGACGGTCTCGACGCTGACGCCGTGCTTCGCGAGCACGCCGGCGACGGTGGACAGCACGCCGGGTGCGTCCGCGACGTGCAGCGTGATCTGGTAGCGCGTGCGCACGGTGCCGATCGGGAAGACGGGCAGGTCCGCCTGCGTCGACTCCGCCACGCCGGGACCGCCGATCACGTGCCGGCGCGCGGCCGAGACGAGGTCGCCGAGCACGGCGGAAGCGGTCTCCGTGCCACCGGCGCCCGCGCCGTAGAACATGAGGTCGCCGGCCGCCTCGGCCTCGACGAACACGGCGTTCTTCGCCCCGTGGACGCTGGCGAGGGGGTGCGACACCGGCACGAGCGCCGGGTACACGCGGGCGCTCACGCCCTCGGTGCCCTCGGCGTCGGTCAGGCGCTCGGCGGTCGCGAGGATCTTCACGACGTACCCGGCCTTGCGCGCGGCCCGGACCTGGTCGATGGTGACCGAGGTGATGCCCTCCCGGTGCACGGCGGCGAGGGGCACCGAGGTGTGGAACGCCAGCGATGCGAGGATCGCGGCCTTCTGCGCGGCGTCGTAGCCCTCGACGTCGGCCGTCGGGTCTGCTTCGGCGTACCCGAGGTCGGTCGCCGTGGCCAGCGCGTCCTCGAACGTGGCGCCTTCACGGTCCATCAGGTCGAGGATGAAGTTCGTCGTGCCGTTGACGATGCCCATGATCCGCTCGATGCGGTCACCGGCGAGGGAGTCGTGCAGCGGCCGGATGATCGGGATCGCCCCCGCGACGGCGGCCTCGTAGTAGAGCTGGGCGCCGACCTGCTCGGCCACCGCGAAGAGCTCCGGACCGTGGGTCGCGAGCAGCGCCTTGTTGCCCGTCACGACGTCCGCGCCGGACTGGAGCGCCTGCAGGACGAGCGTCCGTGCGGGCTCGATGCCGCCGATGAGCTCGACGACGATGTCGGCTCCGAGGATGAGCGACTCCGCGTCCGTCGTGAAGAGCTCCTTCGGCAGGTCGACGTCGCGCGGGGCGTCGACGTCGCGGACGGCGATCCCCACGAGCTCGAGGCCGGCACCGGCGCGCGAGGCGAGCTCGTCGCCGTGTTCGAGGAGCAGCCGCGCGACCTGGGAACCGACCGAGCCGGCTCCGAGCAGCGCGACGCGGACGTTGCGGTATTCGATCATCGTTGGTTGTGGTTCCTGTCGGGTCGGAGGTCAGTGCGCGGCGCCTGCTGCGGGCGCGGGCACGACCCCGGTGTCGCGGGCGAGGAGGTCGTCGATCGACTCACCTCGGACGAGGATACGGGCTGCACCGTCGGCGACGGCCACGACGGGCGGGCGCCCCACGTGGTTGTAGTTGCTCGCCATGCTCCAGCAGTACGCACCCGTCGCGGCCACCGCGAGCAGGTCACCGCGGTGCACGTCGCCGGGCAGGTAGTCGTCGTTCACGACCACGTCACCGCTCTCGCAGTGCTTGCCGACCACGCGGCTGAGCACGGCCGGGGCGTCAGACGTCCGGGCGAGCCGAGCCGTGTAGTCGGCACCGTAGAGCGCGGGGCGGGCGTTGTCGCTCATGCCGCCGTCGACCGACACGTACGTCCGGGTGGCGATCTGGTCGCCGTCGCCGTCGCCGTCGCCGCCGACCTCGAGCGTCACCGGCTTGATCGTGCCGACCCGGTAGAGCGTGATGCCCGCCGGACCCACGATGTACCGCCCCGGCTCGACGGCGACCTCGGGCACCGGGATGTCCCGCTCCGCGCAGGCCTCGGCCACGATGGTCGCGAGCGCGTCGGCGACGTCCTCGGGCGCGAACGCGGAGTCCGACTCGGTGTAGTCGATCCCCCACCCGCCGCCGAGGTTCAGCTCCGGGACCGGCCCCTGCGCCACGAGTGTGGCGTGCACGTCCATCAGGCGTCGAGCGGCCTCACGGAACCCGGACTCGTCGAAGATCTGCGAGCCGATGTGCGAGTGCAGCCCCACGAACGCCAGGGACGGCTCGGCGCGCACGGCCTCGGCGGCCGCGACCGCTTCCGTCAGCGGGATGCCGAACTTCTGGTCCTCGCGCGCGGTCGCGAGGTACTCGTGCGTCGAGGCGTGCACGCCGCTGTTGATCCGGATCCGGACCCGCTGCACGACGCCGGCGTCCGCCGCGGCACGGGCGACGCGCTGCACCTCTTCGTGGCTGTCGAGGACGATCGTGCCGACACCCACCTCGACGGCGCGGGCGATCTCGGCGTCGGACTTGTCGTTGCCGTGGAACCCGAGCATCGCCGGGTCGACGCCGCCGGCCAGTGCGACCGCGAGCTCACCGCCGGTGCAGACGTCCACGCGGAGGCCCGCCTCGGCCATCCACGCGGCGACCTGGGTGGTCAGGAAGGCCTTGCCGGCGTAGTAGACGTGCGCCCGGGTGCCGATGCGCTCGAACGCCTCGGCGAAGGCGTTCCGTACCCGGACCGCGCGGGACTGCACGTCCCGCTCGTCCACCACGTACAACGGCGTGCCGAACTGCGCGACCAGGTCCGACGCGGTGACGCCGCCCACCGCGAGCTCGCCGTCGTCCGTCCGCGTCGCGGACGCCGGCCAGATGCGCGCGGTCAGCGCCGAGGCGTCCGTCGGGAACCGCAGTCGCTGCGGGGCAAGGGGGTTCTCGCTCACGGGACCCGATCCTACCGAGCCGGGCCGCGCCTCCCGGCCGCGTTACGCACCGGTGCGGTCACGAGCACTTCCCGACCGTCTGCAGACCCTGCTCGTTGAGCGGCAGCGAGTCGGCCGTGACGCGCACCGTGGCCTCCGTCGAGGTGATGTCGAGCGACCGGACGCGGAGGGCCGCCGGCAGGAACCGCGCCGTGCAGACCTCGACGGGGACGTTCGTCACGCCCGGGATCGAGTCGACCTTGAGCCCGAGCGCCGAGTTCGTGATCCGCACCGTCTTCGGCGTGATCGTGATGCCCGTACCGTCGTCCTGCGCGACGACGGCGCCCCTGGCCGCGTAGCTGATGTCGTACCCGAGGACGGCGGTCTTCCCCGAGAGCTCCACGCCGCCGTCCACCAGGGTCATCCGGTCGAACAACGGGCTGTACTTCGACAGCGCCTTGACCGAGGACGCCGCCAGGGTCACGTGCCCGTCGACGTCGTGCACGTCGCCCTTGCCGTCCACCGGGACGTCGCGCGCCGTGACGTCGGCGGCCAGCGGGACACCGTCCACGGTGAGCTTCCGCGACGAGATCTCGACCTCGTCGAGCTGGCCCGAGATCAGCTGCGGGATGACGATGCCCTTCGCGTGCGCCGTCACCTTCCCCGTCGCGCCGGAGGGCAACGACTGCTCGACCTGCTGGGCGATGACGCGATCGACGACGCTGCGCAGGACGAACTCGGCGACGACCACGAGCGCGGCGAGGACGAGCACGACGACCACGAGGACGACGGGCCAGCGGCGCTTCCGGGGGGTCTCGGTGGCGGCGGACATGCGTCCCACCCTGCCAGGCCGGCCTGGAGGCGCGGCGCGCGTCCGGCGCGCGGGGCGCGTCGCGCGGGGGTCCGCTCCGCTTCGAACCACGGAAACGACGTCGAACCAGGCGRWYCGCCTGGTTCGACGTCGTTTCCGTGGTTCGGTCCGCAGGCGCGCCGCCGGCGCGCGGGGCGCGGGGCGCGTCGCGCGGTCGCTACATGCGCTCCGGAGCGGTCACGCCGAGCAGGCCGAGACCGTTGCGGACGACCTGGCCCGTGGCGTCGTTCAACCACAGGCGCGTGCGGTGCAGATCGGTGACGGCCTCGTCCCCGAGCGGCGTCACGCGGCAGGCGTCGTACCAGCGGTGGTAGAGCCCGGCGAGCTGCTCGATGTAACGCGCGATCCGGTGCGGTTCGCGCAGCTCGGCCGCCTGCCGCACCACGCGCGGGTACTCGGCCAGGGCACCGAGGAGGGCGCTCTCGGTCTCGTGCGTGAGGAGCGAGGCGTCGAAGGCCGACCGGTCCACGCCGGAGGCCGCGGCGTTCCGGGCCACCGACTGCGTGCGCGCGTGGGCGTACTGCACGTAGAAGACCGGGTTGTCGTTCGTGCGCTTCACGAGCAGGTCGAGGTCGATGTCGATCGCGGTGTCGCTGGCGAACCGGACGAGCGAGTACCGGCCGGCGTCGACACCCACGGCGTCGACGAGGTCCTCCATCGTGACGATGGTGCCCGCGCGCTTCGACATCCGCATCGGCTCACCGTCCTTGAGGAGGTTCACCATCTGACCGATGAGGATCTCGAGGTTCTTGCCCGGCTCGTCGCCGAACGCCGCGCACATCGCCATCATCCGGCCGACGTAGCCGTGGTGGTCCGCGCCGAGCATGATCAGGTTGCGCTCGAACCCGCGCTCGCGCTTGTCGAGGTAGTACGCCAGGTCACCGGCGATGTACGCGGGCTCGCCGTCGGACTTGATGACGACGCGGTCCCGGTCGTCGCCGAAGTCGGTCGTGCGGAGCCACTGCGCCCCCTCGGCCTCGTACATGTGGCCGTTCTCGCGCAGCCGCTCGATGGCGCGCTCGACGGCCTTCGACTCGTGCAGCGAGTTCTCGTGGAAGTACACGTCGAAGTCGACGCCGAAGTCGTGGAGCGAGGACTTGATGTCGGCGAACATGAACTCGACGCCCTCGCGCCGGAACAGCTCCTGCGCCTCGTCGCGGGGCATGTCGACGACGTCGGTGCCCGCGGGGAGCGTCGCGATCACACGCGCGGCGATGTCCGAGATGTACGCGCCGCCGTAGCCGTCCTCCGGGGTGGGTTCCCCCAGCGCCGACGCCACCAGCGACCGGGCGAAGCGGTCGATCTGCGCGCCGTGGTCGTTGAAGTAGTACTCCCGGGTGACGAGGCCGCCCTGCGCCTCGAACACGCGAGCGAGGCTGTCACCCACCGCGGCCCAGCGCACGCCACCCATGTGGATGGGGCCGGTGGGGTTGGCGGACACGAACTCGAGGTTGATCCGCACGCCGTCGTACAGGTCACCACGGCCGAACGACTCCCCGCCGTCGACGATGGTGCGGGCGATCTCACCGGCGGCCGCGGCCTCGAGCGTGATGTTGATGAACCCGGGACCGGCGACGTCCACCGAGTCGACGCCGTCGAGCTCCGTCAGCTCGCCGGCGATCTCCGTCGCGAGCTCGCGCGGGTTCGTGCCGAGCCGCTTCGCGAGCTGCATCGCCGCGTTCGACGCCCAGTCGCCGTGCGCGCGGTTCTTCGGGCGCTCGAGCGCCACGTGGGACTCGTCGATCGTCACGGCGTCGGACGCACCTCGTCGCTCGACGATCCCGGTCAGGATCGACAGGTACGCGGCGGAGAGTTCGGCAGGAGTCACGAGGAGCGAGTCTACCGGGACGTACAGGTCCTCCCCGGCCGATGCACCATCATGTCGGGATGACCACCCGCAGCCGTGCCCGGGCGATCAGCGCCGCCCTGCTCACCGCGTCCGCGTCCGTCGCCCTCGTGGCGTGCTCCGGCGGTGGATCCGGACACGCCACCGCCAGCGCCAGCCCGGCGCCGATCGGGAAGCGCGTCACGCAGACGTGCGCCGAGCTGCTCCCCACCACCGCGCTCTCGGTCTACGGGAAGACGTTCGAGCAGGTCCGCGACTACGAGCCGGACAAGGGGTCCCCCGCCGCCCGCATCGCCGAGCAACGCGGCCGGGTCTGCGAGTTCCGGGCGACGGACGACGCCGCCACGACCATCACCCTCGCCGTCGCGAACCTGCCTGAGAAATCACTCACGAACCTCAAGGACGCCCTCTACCAGCGCGGTGGTTCCGTGCCGACCTACCGCGTCGAGGGGTACTTCTCCCTCACCGACGGTGTCGGCCGGGCCGACGCGTTCGCCGACCCCTACTGGATCACCGCGTCCTCTCCGCTCTTCACCGAGCCAGGAGGCGCGCAACCGGTCATCGACGCCGTCCACGACGTCGTGCAGCCAGCCGGGTCCGCGACACCGTCCGACTGACGCTCCCGGCGACACGCGGTGTCCGGGGCAGGGTCGCGGACCTGCTACGGTTGTTCTCACCCAAGGGCCCCCATAGCTCAGGGGATAGAGCACTGCCCTCCGGAGGCAGGGGCGGAGGTTCGAATCCTCCTGGGGGCACAGGAACAATTCCGCGCAGGCAGTCGGCTTCGCTTCGCTCAGGCGTCTGCGCGCGACGTCGGCTTCGCCGACCTTCCCTCGGGGGGCGGTCGGGGCGGGGCCCGCGCGCGATGTCGGCTTCGCAGACCTTCCCTCCGGGGCCGGTCGGGGCAGGGCCCGCGCGCGATGTCGGCTTCGCCGACCTTCCCTCCGGGGGCGATCGGGGCGGGGCCACCGGGCGGGACCGGCTCGGGTAGCGTCGGGGCATGGGGATCCTTCCAGACGCCGAGGTGGCTCCGCTGCGCGGCGGGCCGACGCTCCGGTGGGGCGTGATCGGCCCCGGCACCATCGCGAACGACTTCACCGCGACCCTGCACGCCAACTCCGACCAGCGCGTCGTCGCCGTCGGGTCCCGCTCCCCCGAACGCGCCGCCGCCTTCGCCGCACGCCACGGCGTCCCCGCGGCCCACGGCTCGTACGAGGCCCTCGTCGCGGACCCCTCCGTCGACGTCGTCTACGTCGCCTCGCCGCACCCGCAGCACCTCGGGCACGCCCTGCTCGCGATCGCCGCGGGCAAGCACGTGCTCGTGGAGAAGCCGATGACCACGTCGGAGGCCGACACCCGCACCCTCGCGGACGCCGCACGCCGCGCCGGGGTGTTCGCCATGGAGGCGATGTGGACCCGGTACCTGCCGGGCACCACCGTCATCGCCCGGCTCCTCGCTGACGGCGCGCTCGGCGACGTGCAGCTGGTCTCGGTCGACGTGGGCTGGCCGCACCAGCCCGACCCGGCGGACCGCATGTTCGACCCCGCCGCCGGCGGGGGCGCGCTGCTCGACGCGGGCGTCTACGGGCACTGGTTCGCGCGGTTCGCCGCCGGCGCCCCGGTGACCAGCCGCACGACGGGAGTGGTCTCGGACCGCGGGGTGGACCTCCAGTCCGTCACGGTGTCGACGTCCGGCGGCGCGCAGTCCGTGGTGACCACGACGATGACGGCGTGGACACCCGGCCTGGCGGTCATCGCGGGCAGCCGTGCGACCGTGCGGTACACCGACCACTTCGTGTTCCCCGCGTCCTTCGCACTGCACCACGGGCCGGAGGCCACCCACTGGTCGGACCCGAGCGGACTGCGCGGACGGGCCGGGCTCGTGTGGCAGACCGCCGCCCTCGCGCGGTACGTCGCCGACGGTCGGACCGAGTCGCCGGTGCACTCGCTCGGCGACTCCGTCGGGCTCGCCGCGGCGCTCGACGCGGCACGGGCGGCACTCGGTCCCGCGCCGGGGACGCCCGGAGTTTCCGAACACGTCACGTCCACCCTCTAGGATCACGGGCCGGTCGTCCCGCACGCGACCGGGAAGAGGACTCGATGACCACCGCCACCGGGAACCCGCAGCACGAACTCGCCCGCGCCGGGTACGCGCCCACCCCGCGGACCCTGCTCGACGTCCTCACCGCCACCGCGACCGAGCACCCCGACGCCCTGGCACTCGAGGACCCCGCGGGGACCGTCGACTACGCGACCCTGCTGCACCTGGTGCACGAGCAGGCCGACGACCTCGCCCGCCGGGGCGTCCGGCGTGGCGACCGGGTCGGGGTGCGGATCCCGTCGGGCGGCCGCGACCTCTACGTGTCCATCCTCGCCGTGCTGGCCGCCGGTGCGGCGTACGTCCCCGTCGACGCAGACGACCCCGAGGAACGGGCGACGCTGGTCTTCGGCGAGGCAGCCGTGGTCGGCGTGGTCGGGGCCGGCGGCGTGCTCCGTGACCGCGCGGGCGCCGAGCTGCCCGTGACCGACCCCGGGGCGACCGCCGAGGCGCCCCGGCTCGAGGACGACGCGTGGATCATCTTCACCTCCGGGTCCACCGGGGTGCCGAAGGGCGTCGCGGTCACCCACCGGTCGGCGGCGGCGTTCGTCGACGCCGAGGCGCGGATGTTCCTGCAGCCCGCACCGATCGGCCCCGGCGACCGGGTGCTGGCCGGGCTCAGCGTGGCGTTCGACGCCTCGTGCGAGGAGATGTGGCTCGCGTGGGGTCACGGCGGCTGTCTCGTCCCCGCGCCGCGGTCCCTCGTGCGCACCGGCGTCGACCTCGGTCCGTGGCTCATCGCGCACACGATCACGATCGTGTCGACGGTGCCGACGCTCGCCGCACTGTGGCCGGACGACGCGCTCGAGCAGGTGCGCCTGGTGATCTTCGGCGGCGAGGCGTGCCCGCCCGAACTGGCCGCCCGCATCGCGAGCCGGGACCGCGAGGTCTGGAACACGTACGGGCCGACGGAGGCGACCGTCGTGGCCTGCGGTGCCCTGCTCGACGGGAGCACGCCGATCCGGATCGGCCTGCCGCTCGACGGCTGGGACCTCGCCGTCGTCGACGCCGAGGGGCAGCGCGTGGAGCCCGGCGGCGTCGGCGAGCTCGTCATCGGCGGCGTCGGGCTCGGTCGCTACCTCGACCCGGCGAAGGACGCCGAGAAGTACGCGCCGTTCCCGGCACTCGGGTGGGGGCGGGCGTACCGGAGCGGTGACCTCGTGCGGTACGACCCCGAGGGACTCGTGTTCCAGGGGCGCGCGGACGACCAGGTGAAGCTCGGCGGCCGGCGCATCGAGCTCGGTGAGATCGACGCGGCCCTGCAGGCGCTCGACGACGTCGCGGGCGGCGCTGCCGTGGTGCAGCGGACCCCGGCCGGCAACCAGGTGCTCGTCGGGTACGTCGCACCCGTCGCGGGCGCGACCATCGACACCGCAGCGGCGAACGCCCGCCTCCGCGAGGAGCTGCCGGCCGCGCTCGTCCCGCTGCTCGCCGTCGTGGAGTCGCTGCCGACGCGTACGTCCGGCAAGGTGGACCGGGCGGCACTCCCGTGGCCCCTGCCCGGCTCGTCCGCCGCGGCGCTGTTGCCCGACACGGTGGCCTGGATCGCCGAGCGCTGGTCGGCGATCCTCGGCGTGCCGGTGTCGAGCGTCGACGACGACTTCTTCGCGCACGGCGGCGGATCGCTGACGGCCGCACAGCTCGTCTCCGCGATCCGGGAGCGCTTCCCGACCACGACGGTCGCGGACGTGTACGACCACCCCCGCATCGGTGCGCTCGCGGAGGCGCTCGACGACTCCGGCCCCGTGGTGTCGGTCCCCCGGGACGTGCGCCCGGTGCCGCCGCTGACGGGCCTCGCGATGACGCTCCTCGGACTGCCGGTGCAGGTCCTCCGTGGGCTCCGGGTGCTCACCTGGACGGCACTCGTCGCCGCGGTCCTGCACGCCACGACGCTGCCGTTCCTGCCCGTCCTCCCCTGGCCTGCCCTGGTGGCCGCGCTCCTGCTGTTCGTGACGCCGGTCGGCAAGATGGCCGTGACGGTCGTGCTCGCCCGGCTGATCCTCGCCGGCGTCCGCCCGGGCGACCACCCGCGTGGCGGTTCGGTCCACGTGCGGGTGTGGCTCGCCGAGCGGATCGCCGAGGCCGTCGACGGGCCCTCGACCGCCGGAGCGCCGTGGATCAGCTACTACGCGCGGGCGCTCGGCGCCCGGATCGGCAAGGACGTCGATCTGCACACGCTCCCGCCGGTCACGGGGATGCTCACGATCGGCAAGCGCGCATCGATCGAGCCCGAGGTCGACCTCGCGGGGCACTGGGTGGACGGCGACGTGTTCCGGCTTGGGCGCGTCCGCGTGGACGAGGACGCCGTCGTGCACAGCCGGACGACGCTGCTGCCGGGCGCGCACGTCGGGGCGGGCGCGGAGATCGAGGCGGGGTCCGCGGTCACCGGCCGGGTGCCGGACGGGGAGCGCTGGGCGGGCTCGCCAGCGGAGCGCGTCGGGTCGGCTCGGCACGACCGGGAGGCGCGGCCGCCGTCCCGACGTCGGTGGCTGCTGGCCTACGGGGCCGGTGCGGTGGCCGTGGCCGGGCTGCCGGTCGTCGGCGTCGCTGCCGGCGTGGCACTGGTCTGGCTCCTGGTCGGTCCGGCGTCTTCGCTCGGCGCGGCCGTGCTCCGGGCGCTCGTGTGGGTGCCGCTCGCGACCGTCGTCGCGGGCGCCGTGTACGCCGCGCTCGTGGTCGCCTCGGTGCGGTTGCTCGGGATCGGGCTGCACGAGGGACGCCATCCGGTCCGGTCGAGGATCGGGTGGCAGGTGTGGACGACCGAGCGCATCCTCGACGGAGCACGCACGCTCCTGTTCCCCCTGTACGCCTCGCTCGTGACGCCGCTCTGGTTGCGACTGCTCGGGGCGCGGGTCGGCCGGAACACCGAGATCTCGACCGTCCTGCTCATCCCCGCGCTGACGCAGATCGCCTCCGGCGCGTTCCTGGCCGACGACACGATGGTCGCGACCTACGAACTCGGCGGCGGTCGCGTGCGGATCGGCCGGTCGAAGGTCGGTCGCCGGGCCTTCCTCGGCAACAGCGGCATGACGGGCGCGGGGCGCTCGGTCCCACGTGAGGCGCTCGTCGCCGTGCTGTCGGCCGTGCCGAAGAAGGCCAAGCGGGGCTCGTCCTGGCTCGGCTCTCCCCCGGTGCGACTCCGGCGGGCCGCGGCCGAGTTCGACGAGGAGCGCACGTTCCGGCCGCCGCGGTCGCTCAAGGTCGCGCGCGGGTGCTGGGAGCTGCTGCGCCTGCTCGCTCCGATGGTGTCCGCGGCGATCGCGCTCGGGGTGGCCGCACTGCTGCTCGCGCTGTGGTCGGCCGTCGGGATCGGGTGGACGATCCTGCTCGCGGGACCGGTCCTCATCGTCGCGGGAGCGGCCGCTGCGGTGGTGTCGACGGGCGCGAAGTGGGCGTTCGTCGGGCGCATCGAAGCGCGCGAGCACCCGCTGTGGTCGTCGTTCGTGTGGCGGAACGAGGTGCAGGACACCTTCGTCGAGACCGTCGCCCGGCCGTGGTTCGCCGAGCAGGCCACCGGCACACCGGCCCTGGCGGCGTGGCTGCGGAGCCTCGGTGCCACGATCGGCCGTGGTACCTGGCTGGAGACGTACTGGCTGCCCGAGGCCGATCTCGTGACGATCGGCCAGGGTGCTTCGGTGGCGCGCGGGACGGTGGTCCAGACCCACCTGTTCCACGACCGCGTCATGCAGCTCGACGCGGTGCGCCTCGACGCCGGTGCGACGCTCGGTCCGCACAGCGTGGTGCTGCCGGCGGCGGGCATCGGCGACGGCGCCACGGTCGGCCCGGCGTCGCTCGTGATGCGGGGCGAGCAGGTGCCGGGCGGGACGCACTGGTCGGGCAACCCGATCGCTCCGTGGACATCCGCGCCCACGGTCCCCGCCCGACCGTCCGCCGAGGCCGCCACCGTGGCAGACTGATCGGCACCGTGAAGCCGACGAACCGAGACGCCGACCCGTACACCCCGCACAGCGGCGACCGGCGGTGGGACGCCCGCCACTACGACCTCCGGCTGGAGTACCGCGTGGCGACGAACCGGCTCGACGGCACGGCGACCGTCACCGGGCGGGCGAACGAGACCCTGGACCGGATCGTGTTCGACCTGCACGGACTGTCCGTCGACCGGGTCGACGTGGACGGCAAGCGCGCACGGAAGACCACGACCGCAACCCACAAGCTCACCGTGACCCCGGCGGTGCCGGTGGCCGCCGGCGCCGAGTTCACCGTCCACGTGAAGTACCGGGGCACGCCGCACCCGCTCCGCAGCCCCTGGGGACAGATCGGGTGGGAGGAGCTGACCGACGGGGTCATCGTGGCCGCCCAGCCGACGGGTGCGCCGTCGTGGTTCCCCTGCAACGACCGCCCGGACGACAAGGCGACGTACCGTTTCGAGGTCACCGCCGAGGCCGCGTACGAGGTCGTCGCGAACGGCGAGCTGCTCGCGAAGGAGCGTGCCCGCGGCGGCACGACCTGGACCTACGCGACGAACGAGCCGATGGCGACGTACCTGGCGACCGTGCAGATCGGCCGCTACCGGACCACGAAGCTCCGCGGCTCGGACGTGCCCGTCACGCTGCACCACCCGGCGGACCTGCTGTCCGCCGCGAAGACGGACTTCGGCCGGGTGCCGGACATGCTCGCCCTGTACGCCGACCGGTTCGGTCCGTACCCGTTCCCGGCGTACGGCGTCGTGGTGACCGACGACGACCTGGAGATCCCGCTGGAGGCGCACGGCCTCGCGGTCTTCGGTCGGAACCACGTCGACGGCGAGCACGGCACCGACCGGCTCATCGCACACGAGCTCGCGCACCAGTGGTTCGGCAACTCGGTCACCGTCGCGCGGTGGCGGGACATCTGGCTGCACGAGGGGTTCGCCTGCTACGCGGAGTGGCTGTGGTCCGAGCACAACGGCGGCGACTCCGCGGACGTCCTCGCGGAGCGCTACCGCGAGGGGCTCCTGGAACGGCCGGAGGACCTGGTCGTCGCCGACCCGGGGGCGAAGGACATGTTCGACGACCGCGTCTACAAGCGCGGTGCGCTCGCCCTGCACGCCGTCCGCCGCGCATCGGGCGACGACGCGTTCTTCGCGGGGCTGCGGACGATCACCGAGCGCCACCGGTACGGCACGGTGGCGCCGGAGGACGTGCTCGAGGCGTTCGCGGGCGCCGCCGGCACCTCGGTCGACACCGTCCGCGCACTGACGGCGCCGTGGATCGAGGAGCCCAGCGTGCCCGGTCCGGTCGGCGGACTCCGCTCGGGCGACGCCTAGCTGCCCGTCTCCGCCAGGTCCGGCTCGCAGCTGACCTCGGCCCACACGGCGTCGAGGGAGAGCCCGACGACCGCGGCGACGGAGGCGATGGTCGCGAACGCCGGCGTGGCGATGCGGCCGGTCTCGATCTTCCGCAGGGTCTCCGGGGAGATCCCGGCGGCGAGTGCCGTGGCGAGGATCGAGCGTGTCCCACGAGCGCGGCGCAGCAGTGCGCCGAGGCGGCGACCGCGGGCGACCTCGTCGGGACGGAGCGGGAGTCGGACCATGCTCCCACTCTAATACCGGTCGTGGAGTACCGGTATGATCATCCCATGATCGAGATCCTCAGCCCGGCCGAGGTCGACCGTGCACGTCGGACCGGTGCCCTCGTCGGCACGATCCTGCAGACGCTCCGGGACCGCACGCGCGTCGGCACCAACCTGCTCGACATCGACCGGTGGACGAAGGCGATGATCGAGGACGCCGGCGCCGAGTCCTGTTACGTCGACTACGCGCCGTCGTTCGGGCGCGGACCCTTCGGCCACCACGTCTGCACCGCCGTGAACGACGCGGTGCTGCACGGACTCCCCCACGACCGTGCGCTCGCCGACGGGGACCTCCTCACCCTCGACCTGGCGGTGTCCCTCGACGGGATCGCGGCCGACGCGGCGATCAGCTTCGTCGTCGGCACCCCGGACCCGGCGGACCTCGCGCTCATCGAGACGACCGAGCGCGCCCTCGCCGCCGCAGTCGCCACCGCCGGCCCGGGCGTGCGCACGGGCGACCTGTCGCACGCGATCGGCACCGTGCTCGAAGGTGCCGGGTACCCCGTGAACGTCGAGTTCGGCGGCCACGGCATCGGGTCGACCATGCACCAGGACCCGCACGTGTCGAACACCGGTCGCCCGGGCCGCGGCTACACGCTCCGGCCGGGCCTGCTCCTCGCGCTCGAACCCTGGGTGATGGCGGACACCGACGTCCTCGTCACGGACGCCGACGGCTGGACGCTCCGCAGCGCGACGGGGGCTCGAACGGCCCACACCGAGCACACCGTGGCGATCACCGAGGACGGCGCCGAGGTCCTCACCCTGCCACGCTGACCGGCGCGCCGCCCGCGGCGACGGCGACGACCACGTCCGCGCTCGGGTGGAGCAGGGTCACGGGCTGTTCCGCACCGTCGAAGTGCGCGACGCCGCGGTCGAGGTCCACGTCGACGGACGTCGGGTCCACCCGGAGCCCGCGTCCGTCCCGTTTCAGGACGGCCTCCTTCACCGCCCAGCACGCAGCGAGCGCCCGGGGGTCATCACCGGCACGGGAGCGCTCAGCGCCGGTGAAGGCGTCGAGCGGCGCCGCGGCGACGCGCGACACCCGCTCGACGTCGACACCGAGGGACCCTGGCCCGACGGCCAGGGCGAGCAGTCCCGTCGTGCGGGCAAGGCTGACGCCGACGCGCTCGCCGTGCACCTCGGCCCACGGGCGGCCGTGGTCCGTGGCACCGCAGTGCGCGCAGGAGCGCCCCGCGCGCACGGTGACCGGGTCGGCGGCGGTTGCGGCGACGACGGCGGCGACCAGCGCCTCCCGGTCGGCTGCGCGGTCCGCGCCGCGCGCGGCGAGCGTCACGACGACGCTGCGGAGGCGCGGCAGGCTCACGGAACGAGCCTACGGTGCGGGCGTCAGGCGTGGGTGAGCGCGATGAGCGCGACGTTCATGGTGCTGTAGAGGCCCTCGGACCGGGTCGCCTGGCGGACACGGCCGCGGAGCACCTCGTACCTGCCGTCGTGCTCGCGCACGAACCCGATGACGCCGCTCGCGGGCGTCGACACCCGGTGGTAGCCGTCCTCGAGCGGGACGACCTCGGTACTCGTTGTTCGCTCCATCGCAGTTTCCCCTGTCTCGTTCGTCGTCGAACGCGCCCTGAGCATACCCCGGTCGGGGGACAACTCCTTCACAGGCAGGGCGTTCCACGAGGGTTCGCCCGGAGTCTGCCCGGACCGCTGCGCCGCCTGGATAGACTCCGGGCAACAGCGCTCCGTGGCGCGGTTCCGGGCACGCTCGGGCCTCCCGCCACGGCGACGGACGGAGGACGGATGCGAGCGGTCCAGGACGGATCGGCCACGGGTGGGACGAGCACGAACAGGGGGACATCGCGGCTGATCGCCCGCGTCGCTGCGGCGCTGCTCGCGATGGTCGTCGTGCTGGCCCCGGCAGCGACCGCCCGCGCGACCGCGCCCGTCGACCTCCGCGGCGCGTACGTCCTCGACCAGGCGGGTGCCCTCGACTCCGCCCAGCAGGCGCGCGTCGAGAGCGCGATCACGAAGCTCTACTCGGAGACCAAGACGCAGCTGTACGTGGTGTTCGTGCCGTCGTTCTCCGACCCCGCCGACCACTCCGCGTGGGGCTCGGCGACGCTGCAGAAGAACCAGATCGACAGCGACGGCATCCTGCTCTCGGTCGCCGTCGACGACCGGGACTACGACGTCCGTCAGACCAACGAGACGGCCATCTCCAGCTCCGACGTCCAGACCGCGGTGGACGACGACCTGCTCCCGGCACTCAAGCGGAGCGACTGGTCGGGCGCGGCCGTCGCGTTCGCCGACGGACTCGCCGCCTCGCAGGCGCCGCCGAACCTCACCTGGCTGTGGATCCTGCTGCTCGTCGTGGTGGTCGGCGTCGTCGTCGTGCTGATCGTCGTCCGGACCCGCAACAAGCGCCGGACGGCAGCGGCGACGAAGGCGCAGGAAGCCGCCCTGGCCGACCTCGAACGCCGGGCCGGGGGCGCGCTCGTCACCATCGACGACGAGCTGCGCACCGCCGAGCAGGAGGTCGGGTTCGCCACAGCGCAGTTCGGGGAGGACGCGGCTAAGCCCTTCGCGGACGCCCTCGCGGCGGCGCAGCAGGCCGTCCGCCGGGCGTTCACGTTCCAGCAGCAGCTCGACGACGAGATCCCGGACACCCCGCAGCAGCGAGCGGACTGGTCCAAGCAGATCATCGCGATCTGCGAGCAGGCACACGCCTCGCTCGAGGAGCAGACCGAGGCGTTCGACCGGCTCCGCTCGCTCGAGGCCGGGGTCGAGCAGGCCGCCGCCACCCTCGCGAACGACGTCGACGCCGCCCCCGCCGCGGTGAGCGCCGCCGCGGCCGCGCTCGACCGGGTGCGGGCCGCGTACGCCGGTCGGACCCTCGCCACGGTCGCCGACACCGTCGACCAGGCCCAGCAGGTGCTGGCGTACGCCACCGAACGGTCGCGAGCGGCCACCGCGGCGATCGCCGCCGGCGACAAGGGCGAGGCCGTCGTCGCCGTGCGTGACGGGCAGCACGCCCTCGCGCAGGTGCAGCAACTCACCGCGAGCGCGACCGCCGCCGAGGACTCGTTCCGCGAGGCGACCGCGCGTGCCGACGCGATGCGCGCCGACATCGAGGGCGACGTCGCGGCCGCCCGCACGCTGACGTCCGGCGGCCCGGACCTCGCCGCAGCGGTCACCCGCGCCGAGACCGTCCTGCGCCAGGGCTTCGACCCGAAGGACCCGATCACCGCCGTCGACGCGCTGACGAAGGCGAACACCGAGATCGACCGGGCCATCGCCACAGCCCGCGGCGCGGAGGAGCAGCACCGCCGCGCCGCACGAGCGCTCGACGACGCGCTCCGCGACGCCCGGAACCGGATCAGTCAGGCCCGCGACTTCGTGTCGCTGCACCGCGGAGGCGTCGGACCCACGGCCCGCACCCGACTGTCCGAGGCGGAACGCGCCCTCGACGACGCGGTCCGGCTGGCCACCTCCGACCCCGGACAGGCCCTGCAGGCGGCGCGCGCCGCAGAGCAGTACGCCGCGGCCGCGATGGACGCCGCCGACGACGACATGAACGGCTGGGGCGGCGGGGGCTTCGGCGGCGGGGGCGGGAACGGCGCCCAGCTCGGCGGCCTCGTCACGGGACTCGTGCTCGGCGGCCTGCTCGGCGGCCGCGGAGGCAGCTACGGCGGCGGCTCCTTCGGGGGCGGCGGTGGCGGCTTCGGCGGTGGCGGCGGCTTCGGCGGCGGTGGCGGCTTCGGCGGCGACGGGGGCGGCGGCGGGTTCTCCGGCGGCGGCCGGTTCTGACCCCGCGACCGCGCATCCAGCGACCGCACGGCGCACCCCGCGACCGCGATCCCCCGACGGCCCATCCCGCGTCCCGCACCGGGGCACGACAACGACCAGCAGCACCACCAGACCACCAGGAAAGGGAACAGCAATGGCAAAGCAGACGATCTTCGGTCGCATCTCGACCCTCGTCCGAGCGAACGTCAACCAGCTCATCGACAGCGCCGAGGACCCGCAGAAGATGCTCGACCAGCTCGTGCGGGACTACTCGAACAACATCGCGGACGCCAAGACCGCGATCGCGCAGACGATCGGCAACCTGCGACTGCTCGAGCAGGACCACGAAGAGGACAAGAAGGCCGCCGTCGAGTGGGGCCAGAAGGCCGCGAACGCGTCGAGCGCCGCGGACAAGTACCGCGCCGAGGGCAAGACCGCCGAGGCCGACAAGTTCGACAACCTCGCCAAGATCGCCATCGGCAAGCAGATCGCCGCCGAGCAGGAGGTCAAGGACGCCGAGCCGAACCTCGCCGCCCAGAACGAGGCCGTCGAGAAGCTCAAGACCGGACTCGCCGGCATGGAGCAGAAGCTCGAGGAGCTCAGGTCCAAGCGCGACAACCTCGTCGCCCGCTCGAAGACCGCCGAGGCCCAGTCGAAGGTGAACGACGCCCTCGGGAACATCGACGTGATGGACCCGACGAGCGACCTCGGCCGCTTCGAGGAGAAGGTCCGCCGCGAGGAGGCCAAGGTCCTCGGTCAGCAGGAACTCCAGTCGTCGAGCCTCGACGCGCAGTTCGAGAGCCTCGAGGACGTGGGCAAGGACGCGGAGGTCGAGGCCCGTCTCGCGGCGCTGAAGTCCGGCGGCTCGTCGAACCTGTAGCCACCGCACCCCTGGGCGACGCCGGACCCCACCTGACAGACTGAGACGATGCAGTTCCTCGTGGTCGGTCAGTGGCAGGGTTCGGCGTCGTCCCGTGCGATGCGGCTGGGAGACGGGGCGACGGCCATCGCGGCCGACCTGCCCCGCGCCTCCACGACCGTGATCGACGTCCCGGCGGGAGCGGGAGACCGGCTCGAGACCGCGGTCGCGCGCTACACGTCGGTGCTCGCGGTCGCGGAGCGCGTCGCGGAAGAGACCGGTGTCGCGTCGGAACCCGTGCTCGTCGTGGGCGGGGACGGCGCGAGCGTCCTCGGCGCCACGGTCGGCCTCGGACCGGGCACCGCGTTCGTGCGGTTCGCCGGGTCGAGCGGGTTCCGAGCGCTCAACCGCGCGCAGCCGGTCGCCGCCGAGACCGCCGTGCTGCGCATCCTCGTCGACCGGCCGGACGACCTGTTCCCCGCGCTCCCGACGCTACCCGCCTCGTCGATCGTGGTGGCCGGCGTCCGCGGTGTCGAGGACGCCGAGACGAAGGCGCTCGACCGCGCCGGCGTGGTCCACCTCGACGTGGACGCCGCCACGCCCGAGGCGATCAGCGCGGCCGTCGACGCCACGGGCGCCGAGGCCGTGTTCGTGCACGTGGACCTCGACGTGCTCGACCCGTCCGAGGTCGACGGGCTGCTCGAACCCGTCCCGTTCGGACTCGACGGCGCCGGGCTCGTCGAACGCATCCAGGCGGCGACGCGGGGCCGTCGTCTCGCGGGTGCCGCGCTCACCGGCTTCGCGCCCGTCGACCCGGACCGCGCCGTCGACGACCTCGGCGTCATCCTGCGGGCTGTCGGTGCCCTGACGAGCGCGTCCCGGGCGAGCTGACCGGGGACGACCGGGGGACGACCGGGTACGCACCGCACTCGGCAGGACCCCCGTCGGCTCGCGTACGCTCGGCGGCATGACGGACTACGACCTCATCGTGATCGGCGCCGGCGCAGTCGGCGAGAACGTGGCGGACTACGCCCGGAAGCGCGGCCTGTCGGTCGCGATCGTGGAGGCCGAACTCGTCGGCGGTGAGTGCTCCTACTGGGCGTGCATGCCGTCGAAGGCACTGCTGCGGAGCGGTCACGCCCTCTCGGCGGCGAAGCGCCTCGACGGGGCGAAGCAGGCAGTGACGGGCGACCTGGACGCGGCGCGCGTGCTCGCCCGCCGGAACTCGTTCACGTCCGACTGGAAGGACGACGGGCAGGTCTCCTGGCTCGAGTCCGCCGGCATCGACCTGATCCGCGGACACGCCCGGATCACGGGCGAGAAGACGATCGAGGTCGACGGGAAGGCGTACACCGCGGCCGCCGCCGTGGCGCTCGTCACCGGGTCGCTGCACACGCTGCCGGACCTCCCCGGGCTCGCGGACGCGAAGCCGTGGGGCACGCGCGAGGCCACGAGTGCCCAGGAGGTCCCGGAGAGCCTGCTCGTCATCGGCGGCGGGGTGTCCGGCTCGGAGCTCGCGACCGCGTGGGCCTCCCTCGGAGCGAAGGTCACCCTCGTCGCACGGCACGGGCTCCTCGGCGGCATGGAGCCGTTCGCGGGCGAGCTCGTCGCCGACTCGCTGCGGGAGCTCGGCGTCGACGTCCGCACCGGCGTGAACCCGACCCGCGTCGACCGCGACGAGCACGGCCTCGTCACGACGACGCTCGACGACGGCACCACCATCGTCACGAGCGAGGTGCTCGCCGCCACCGGTCGCGCCGCCCACACGCGAGACCTCGGCCTCGAGAGCGTGGGACTGACGGCCGGCGACTGGCTGCAGGTCGACGACACGATGCTCGTGCAGGGCACCGACTGGCTGTACGCCGTCGGCGACGTGAACCACCGCGTGCTGCTCACCCACCAGGGCAAGTACCAGGCCCGCGCGGCCGGCGAGGCCATCGCCGCCCGCCACCAGGGCACGCCGCTGCACACCGAGCCGTGGGGCGCGCACGTCGCGACCGCCGACCACGCGGCCGTCCCCCAGGTCACGTTCACCGACCCGGAGGTCGCCAGCGTCGGCCTCACCGAGTCGGCGGCCCGCCAGCAGGGACTGAACGTCCGCGCCGTCGAGTACGAGCTCGGCAACGTCGCCGGGGCCGCACTGCAGGCGGACGGGTACACCGGACGGGCCAAGATGGTCGTCGACGAGGACCGGCACGTCGTCGTCGGTGTGACGTTCGTCGGGCAGGACGTCGCCGAGATGCTGCACGCCGCGACGATCGCGGTCGTCGGCGAGGTCCCGGTCGACCGGCTCTGGCACGCGGTCCCGGCGTACCCGACGATGAACGAGATCTGGCTGCGTCTGCTCGAGACGTACGGTCGCCCGGAGTAACGGTGCGGAACCCGCTGCTCGACTCCCCCGTGTCGCGGGCCGGTTGGCTGTTCGCGACCGCCGTCGGGCTCGCCGTCGGGGTGCCGCTCTCCACCGGTCGGGTCCGGGTCGTGGACGGGCTGATCGTCTGCACGGGGCTGCCGAGGTGGGTGTTCCGCCGCGGTGGCACGTGCGTCGGCTCGGTCTACCTCACGCGCGACAACGACGGGGAGCGCGTGCTCCGGCACGAGCGCGTGCACGTCGCGCAGTGGCGGCGCTACGGGATGCTCATGCCGTTCGTCTACGCGTTGGCCGGGCGTGATCCGTTGCGGAACCGCTTCGAGGTCGAGGCCGGGCTGGAGGACGGCAACTACCGCTGATCGACGGTGCCGTCCGTCCTGCGGTCGCGACCGCGGTGCCGAGCGGGCAGGACACGCCGCACGCGTGTCACCGAGTGGGCACGACCGGTCGGCCGGGGACGCCGAGTTCGACAGAACGTGCCCACTCGCGGAGCGGGCCGGGCCGGGCCGGGCCGCGCGGCAGCCGGTCAGGCGGCGGGGCGGCGGGGCACCACCAGGGGCGTGCCCGTCTCGGGGTCGGGGACGACCACGCACGGCAACCCGAAGACGTCCTCGACCAGGTCGGCCGTCACCACCGCCGCGGGTGGCCCGGCGGCGACGATCGCCCCGTCCCGCATCGCGATGACGTGTGTGGCGTACCGGGCCGCCTGGTTGAGGTCGTGCAGCACCGCCACGACCGTCCGACCGGCGGCGTGCAGTGCGGCAGCGAGCTCCAGCACGTCGTACTGGTGGGCGATGTCGAGGAAGGTCGTGGGCTCGTCGAGCAGGACGATGTCGGTCTCCTGCGCGAGCACCATCGCGATCCACACCCGCTGGCGCTGGCCGCCCGAGAGCTCGTCGACGCTCCGGTCGGCCAGCGCGACCGTGGACGTCTGCTCCAGCGCGGCCTGCACGGCCGCCCGGTCGGACCCGGACGACGGGTGCAGCAGGTCCTGGTGCGGGAACCGGCCGCGGGACACGAGGTCACGCACCGTGATGCCGTCCGGCGCGATGGGCGTCTGCGGCAGCATCCCGACCCGGCGCGCCACGGCCTTCGGACGGTACGAGTCGATCGGTGCGCCGTCGAGGTACACGGTGCCGGCGGTCGGCTTGAGGGTGCGCGCGAAGGACTTCAGCAGCGTCGACTTGCCGCACGCGTTCGGCCCGACGATCACCGTCAGCTCGCCGTCGGGCACGTCGACGTCGAGCGAGGAGACCACCACCCGGTCGTCGTACGCGAGGGTCAGTCCGCGCGCGCCGAGTGCCGTCCGCGGAGGCGTCGTCGTGGCGTTCAGTTCTCGGCCTTGCCGTGCCGCCAGTAGCCCATGAAGGCGACCTGCTCGCGGCCGAGGCCGACGCCCCGCACGAGGTGGCGCCGCAGCTCCTTGACGCAGCCGGCCTCCCCCGCGATCCAGGCGTACACGGGCCGCGGCGCGTCCGCTCCGGGGATGTCCCAGAGGACCTGCTCGTCGACGTCGACGTCCGTGAGCTCGGCGGTTTCCCCGCAGCCGGGGCCGGCCGCGACGGTGGAGGCCCACGCGTGCACCTGGTCGGTCATCCGGACGCCGTGCGAGGCGCCGTTCCGGGCGATCCAGCGCACCTCGACACCGGCCGGCGCCGTCACCGGGAGCCGGTCGGCGTCGGTCGGGACCTCGATGAACACGTGTCCGACGGTGGCGACGTCGAGCGCTTCGAGGATCGCGCAGATGGCGGGCGCGGCCGTCTCGTCACCGGCGAGCAGGATCCGGTTCGCCGTGCCGGGGTCGAACTCGGCCGCACCGGTCGGGAGCTCAGCGGGCGAGGACGGCACGGCGGGGCCGACGATCCGGAGTTCGTCGCCGACACGGCAACCGGACACCCAGCGCGAGGCCGGGCCGGTGTCGCCGTGGGCGACGAAGTCGATGTCGAGCTCACGGGCGTCTGGGCGGAACGACCGGACCGTGTAGGTGCGCAGCGGGTTGCGGGTCGCGTCCGGCAGTGCCCGCCACGCGCCGTACCAGTCCTCGCCGTCGGGCAGGTCGGTGAAGCCGTGACCGGGGATCGGCAGCACGAGCTTGATCCGCTGGTCGAGGCCGACGGCGGAGAAGTCGGCGAGGGCGTCGCCCGACAGGGTCACCCGGACGAAGTGCGGGGTGAGCGGTACGACGGCTGCCACGCGGACGGAGAAGACACGGTACCGGGCTGCCACGACATCGAGTATGGCATGCCTTACCTAAGACGCCCAAGGGTCCGCACGGTGCGAGGATCGTCCCGTGTCCGGAGCCGACGACGAATTCGCAGACCTGCCCGACCTCGCCCGCGCGAGCGGCGTGACGGAGCCGATGCGCGCCTCCAGGCAGGTGGTCCGCACCGCCGACGGGCAGGAGATCGCCGCCATCCGCTGGACCCGTCGCGGCGACGGAGCGGGCCAGGAGGCGCGGATCACCTACCTGCACGGGCTCGGCATCGACGCGCACAGCTTCGACGCGACCGCCCTCGCCCTCGGCGAGCCCGCCGTGGCGGTCGACCTGCCCGGGCACGGCCGCTCGGGTTGGCGGGACGACGCCGACTACGCCGCGGCCGTCACCGCGCCGGACGTCCTCGCCGCGCTCGACGCCCTCGAGGTGCCGCCCGGGGTCGTCGTCGGTCACTCCCTCGGAGCCATCCTCGCCGCGCGGCTCGCGGCACTCGCGCCCGAGCGGGTGACCGGGCTCGTCCTCGTCGACATGTCGCCGGACTTCGCACAGCGGGCGGTCGACCGGATCGCCCGCGCGCTCGAGGACGAGGAGCCGTTCGCGTCCCTCGACCAGGTGGTCGACCGGGCGGTCGAGGCCCGGGTCGGCGACGACCGTGCCGTGCTCCTCCGCGAGGCACGTCACACCACGCGACTCGGTGCCGACGGGCGGCTCGTCCGCCGCCACCACTTCCCGCACCTGCCGGCGGGGCGCACCGCCTCGGTGGGACGGTTCGCCGACGCCTGGCCCGACCTCGAGGCCCTGGACGTACCGATCCTCCTCGTCCGGGGTGACCGTGGCTACGTCTCACCGAAGCTCCACGCGCAGTTCGCCGAGCGGCTCCCGGCGGCGGAGATCGTCACCGTCGCAGCCCGGCACGCGGTGCAGAACCAGGCGCCCACCGAACTGGCCCGGGCGATCCGGGCATGGACGGAAGGTAACGGTTTGTTGCACCCGATCGAAGAACCGTCGCCGGACGGCACCAGCCGCCGGTAACCTCGTGCGAGCGCAGCGACGACCGTCGCCCTCGCGCCCGGAAGGAACCCACAACCCATGAGTCCGCTCCTCCCCCGCAGCACCTCCCGCCTCGGCCGCGCGGCCCTGGCCGCCACCGCGGTCGCCGTCGCCTCGGCGCTGGTGCTCACCGGCTGCTCCGGCTCCTCGAACGAGACCGGCGGCACCGACGCGACCGTGCGCGTCGGCCTCGTGCTCGAACCGACCAGCCTCGACATCCGCACGCAGTCCGGCGCCGCACTCGACCAGGTGCTCATCGACAACGTGTACCAGGGCCTCGTCGGCCGCACGGCGGACGGGGACATCCGCGACGTGCTCGCCTCCTCGCACGAGGTGTCGTCGGACGGGCGGACCTACACGTTCACGCTGCGGAAGGGCACCACGTTCCAGGACGGCAAGGACGTCACCGCGGACGACGTCGTGTGGTCGCTGCAGCAGGTGAAGTCGAACGCGTCGTACGTCGACTCCGCGCAGCTCGCGAACGTGTCGTCCATCTCGTCCCCCGCCCCGGGCGTCGTGCGGCTCGAGCTCGCGAAGCCCGACTCGGACCTCCTGTGGAACCTCACCGGACGCGCCGGCCTCGTGCTCGAGAAGGCAGCGCGGAACGACCTCTCCGACACCGCCAACGGCACCGGCCCGTACGAGGTCGCGAGCTGGAAGCAGGGCGACTCGCTGACGTTCAAGCGGAACGCCGACTACTGGGGCACCAAGGCGAAGGTCGCGAAGGTCGTCTTCCGGTACATCACGCAGCCGTCGACCGCGGTCAACGCGATGGCGAACGGCGACCTCGACGTGCAGACCGCCGTCGACGGCACGCTGAAGAGCCAGCTGCAGGGCAACTCCGACATCACGCTCCACACCGGCAAGACCACCGACAAGTACACGCTCGCCTTCAACGACCAGAAGGCCCCGTTCACCGACAAGCGCGTCCGCCAGGCGATCCGGCAGGCGATCGACACCAAGGCGATCATCAAGGCGGTCGGCGGCACCGGTGTCCAGCAGGGCGGCCCGATCCCGGAGCTCGACCCCGGCTACCAGGACCTCACCGACATCGACGCGTACGACCCCTCGAACGCGAAGAAGCTGCTGGCCGAGGCCGGACAGCGGGACCTCCACCTCACCCTGACGTACGCGAACATCTACTCCGCGACGATCGGCGACGTGCTCAAGTCCCAGCTCGCCGACGTCGGCATCAGCCTGACCGTGAAGCGGGTCGACTTCGCCACGTGGCTCTCGCAGGTCTTCGAGGCGCCGAAGAGCGGCAAGCGTGACTTCGACCTGTCCATGGTCGACCACGTCGAGGCACGCGACTTCGGCAACTGGGCGAACCCCGACTACTACTTCGGCTACGACAACGCCGAGGTGCAGTCCCTGTACGCCGAGTCGGTCGCCGCGACGAACGAGTCGGACAAGGTCGCCGCCCTCCAGAAGGCGGCGAGGATCGTCAGCGAGGACGCCGCGGGCGAGTGGCTCTACACGGCGACGTCGATCACCGCGGTCCGCAAGGGCGTGACGGGCGTGCCGTTCGACGGCACGAACTCGCGACTCGACCTGTCGAAGCTCGCCGTCAAGTGAGCCGACCTGCTCCCGGAGCACCGGTCCCGTGACCCGGTTCCTCATCGGGCGGGTGCTCCTGCTCGTCGTCGGCCTGTTCGTGGCCAGCGTCATCATCTTCGCCACGCTCCGGGTGCTGCCCGGGGACGTCGCGCAGGTGGTCGCGGGCACGCAGGCGTCGCCGGCGCAGGTGGCCGAGCTCCGGCAGCAGCTCGGGCTCGACCGCCCGCTCCCGGTCCAGTACCTCGACTGGGTCGGCGGGCTCTTCCGCGGGGACCTCGGGCGGTCGCTCGTCACCGACGGCCAGGTCGCGCCGGAGATCGCCCAGAAGCTGTCGGTGACGCTGCCGCTCGCCGCGATGTCCCTCGCGGCGGCCCTCGTCATCGGGGTGCCGCTCGGCGTCCTCGCCGCGGTCCTCCGTCGGCGACCGGGCGGCGTGGCGATCACGTTCGTCGCGCAGGCCGTCGCGGCGATCCCGGTGGTCTGGGCGGGGATGCTCCTCGTCGCGCTGTTCGCGGTGACGCTGCACTGGTTGCCGACGCAGGGGTTCCCGCTGGACGGCTGGGACGAGCCCGGGCGCGCGTTCGCCGCACTCGTCCTCCCGGCCGTCACCATCGGCGCGGTCGAGGGTGCCGTCATCCTCCGGTTCACCCGGTCGGCGACCCTCACGGTGCTCGACGCCGACCACGTCCGGACCGCGGCCGCGATCGGGCTCACCCGGACCCAGGCACTGATCCGGCACGGACTGCCGTCGGTGGCCCTCACCGTGCTCGCCGTGCTCGGCGTGCAGATCGCCGGGCTCCTCGTCGGCGCGGTGGTCGTCGAGCAGCTGTTCTCGCTGCCCGGTGTCGGCCGCATGCTCGTCACCGACGTCGGACGCCGGGACATCACGAAGGTGCAGTCCGAGCTGCTCGTCCTCACCGGCCTCGTGCTGCTCGTCGGGTTCGCGGTCGACGTCGTGCACCGGGTGCTCGACCCCCGGCAGCGGGAGGTCGCCGAGTGATCCGTCGTCTCCTCGCCCGGCCGACCGGGGTCTTCGCCGTGGTCGTCCTCGGCCTGCTCGTCGTCCTCGCGGCGGTCTCCCTGGTGTGGACGCCGCAGGACCCCTTCCGCACCGACCCGTTCCACCAGTGGGAACCGCCGGGCGCCGCGCACTGGTTCGGCACCGACGCCTCCGGCCGCGACATCGCCAGCTACCTGCTCGCCGGCACCCGGACGACCGTCCTCGTCGCGATCGGGTCCGGGGTCATCGCGAGCGTCGTCGGGATCGTCCTCACCGCGATCGGGTCGCTCACCGCCCGCTGGGTCCGCGAGGGCACGGCGGTCCTGCTCGACATCCTCGTCGCGTTCCCCACGCTCCTGACGGCCATGCTCCTCACCGCCGTGGCCGGTGGATCGCTCGGCGTGGTCATCGTGAGCGTCGGCCTCTCGTTCGGCGTGACGATCGCCCGCGTCGCCCGTGGCGAGATCCGCCGGATCGCCCGGAGCGACTACGTCACCGCCGCGCGTGCGTCGGGCGTGGGGAGCGCCGGTGTGCTCTACCGGCACCTCGTCCCGAACGCGGCACCGTTGTTCACCGTGCAGCTGTCCCTCGCGATGGCGACCGCCGTCCTCGCCGAGGCCGGTCTGTCGTACCTCGGCTACGGCGCCGGGTCGGGCACCGCGTCCTGGGGCAGCCTGCTCTCCGATCTGCAGACGTACATCGGGGTGCACCCGTGGAGCGCCACGTGGCCCGGAGCCGCGATCGCGCTCGTCGTCGCGGCGCTCTCGCTGCTCGGTGACGCCGTGCGGGACGCCACGGACCCGCGCCTCACCACGAGCGACCGAACCGCCGGCACGGCGCCGAGCGACCGCGCCGCGGACGGCACACCGACCACGGGGGTGACCGCATGACCGACACCGCGACCGGCGCTGCCGGGCTCGAGGTGCGTGGACTGACGGTCCGCATCGACCGCCGGACGATCCTCGACGACGTGACGTTCACCGTGCCTCCCGGCCGCCGCCTCGGCGTGATCGGTGCCTCCGGCTCCGGGAAGTCGATGACCTCGCTCGCCCTGATGGGGCTCGAGCCGGCCGGTGCGGTCGTCGAGGGCAGCATCCGGCTCGACGGGACGGAACTCGTCGGCCTCCCCGACCGCGAGCGCGCCCGCCACCGTGGCTCCGGCATCGCGATGGTGTTCCAGGAGCCGGGCACCGCGCTCGACCCGCTGCGCCGGGTGGGGGCACAGATCGCCGAGCCGCTGCGTCTGCACCGTGGGCTCGACCGACGTGCGGCCACCGCGGCTGCCGTCGACCTCGCGGTGTCGGTGGGGCTGCCCGACCCGGAGTCGCTGCTGCGGCAGTACCCGCACCAGCTGTCCGGCGGGCAGCGGCAACGGATCTGCATCGCGATGGCGATGGCCGGTCAGCCGTCGTACCTCGTCGCGGACGAGCCGACCACGGCGCTCGACGTCACGACCGAGGCGCGCATCCTCGAGCTGTTCGAGCAGCTCACCGCCGGCATGGTGTTCGTGACGCACGACCTCGCCGTGCTCGCCCGCATCGCCGACACCGCGGTCGTCCTCGACGCCGGCCGGGTCGTCGAGCAGGGCACCGTGGCGGGGCTCCTCGCCGCGCCGCAGCACCCCGCGACGGCGGCGCTCGTCGACGCCGCCCGTGCGACCGCCAGGAGGACCGCCCCGTGAGCACCACAGCACTCGAGGCCGTCGGGCTGCACCGGACCTACCGGCTCCCCCGACGCGGACCGTTCGAGCCCGGTCCCGTCCGGACGGCGGTCGACGGGGTCGACCTCGCCGTGGCGCCGGGCACCAGGCTCGGGATCGTCGGCGAGTCCGGCTCCGGCAAGTCGACGCTGGTGCGGCTCCTGGCCGGACTCGAGGCGCCGTCCGCCGGGACCGTGCACGCCTCCGGTCGTCCGGTGGTCGCGTCGGGTCGCTCCGGCGCGATGCGGTGGTTCCGCCGCGAGACCGGGGTCGTCTTCCAGGACCCGTACGCGTCACTCGACCCGCGGATGCGCGTCGGAGCCATCGTCGCCGAGCCGCTGCGAGCGCTCGGCATCGGCGGGTCGGCCCGGGAACGGGCCGGGCTCGTGCGCGACGTGCTCGAGCGGGTCGACCTGCCCGCCGACGCCGTCGACCGGTACCCGCACGAGTTCTCCGGCGGGCAGCGGCAGCGCATCGCGATCGCCAGAGCCGTCGTGCACGCACCGAAGATCCTGTTCGGCGACGAGCCGATGAGCGCGCTGGACGTGGTGGTACGGGCACGGGTGATCGACCTGTTCCGCTCGCTCGCGGACGACCTCGGGCTCACGCTCGTGCTCGTGTCGCACGACATCGGGGTCGTCCAGCGGCTGTGCGACACCGTCGCGGTCATGGCTGCCGGGAAGGTCGTCGAGCACGGCCCGGTGTCGCTCCTCGACGACCCCCGGCACCCGGTGACGCGGACGCTCGTGGAGGCGGCGCCCACGCTTCCCTGACCGCCGCCGCGGACACGCGTCCCGCGCCGGTCACCACACGGGTGGGTGCCGCCGCTGCCACCGCAGGCGTCGCTCCAGCTGCGCCCCGATCGCGAGCAGCACCCGCTCGCCGCCGGGGCGCCCGACGAGCTGCACCCCCATCGGCAGACCCCCGCCGTCCGGGTGGTCGTCGGCGGTGGTGGCGACGGGCAGCGTGATCGCCGGCAGACCGGACACGTTCGCCATCGACGTCCACGGTGAGTAGGCGCACTGGCGGCGGAAGTCCTCCTCCGGGTCGTCGCCGTACCAGCCGAGCGGTCGGGGCGGCAGCGCGAGCGTCGGCGTCAGCACCGCGTCGAACCGGTCGAACGCGCCGATGAGCGCCGCCGAGAAGGCGTCGAGCGTCGTCATGGCGTCGAGCACCTGCGTCCCGGTGAGCGCCCGACCGCGGTCCACGAGCCACGACACGAGCGGCGTCAGCGCCGACAGGTCGATCCCGGGGACGAACGGCAGGCGGGCCGCGCTCGACTCCCACGCCACCCGGAACGCGTCGGCGTACGGCGCGCGGGGCATCGCGACCTCCTCGACCCCGTGACCGACCTCGCCGAGGACCCGCACCGCCGTCTCGACCGCCGCGCGGGCAGCGGGGTCGACCACGACGTCGACGGCGTCGTCCCACGGTGACCCGTCGAGGATCCCGACCACGAAGCGACCCTCGCCACGGACGGCCGCAGCGGTGAACGGGCCGTCCCCGACGTCGGGCGTGACCAGTGCGTACGGCTGGGCCTCTGGCAACCCCGTCGGAGCGACGAGCGCGTCGAGCAGCATCCCGGCATCCGCGACCGTCCGGGTGATCGGTCCGGCGACCGAGAGGCCGCCGACACCGCTCCGCCCGGGCATCGACGGCACCCGGCCGCGGCTCGGCTTGAGCCCGACGAGCCCGGTCGCCGCGGCGGGGATGCGCACGGACCCGCCTCCGTCGGACCCCACCGCGGCGGGCAGCAGGCCGGCCGCGACGGCGACCGCGGCGCCGCTCGAGGACCCGCCCGGCGCCCTCGTCGTGTCGTACGGGTTGCGCGTGACGCCGGAGCGGGTCTCCGACGACGAGGACATCCCGAACTCCGGGCTCGCCGTCTTGCCGAGGCTCACCGTCCCGGCCGCGTCGAGGGCGGCGACGAGCGGGTGGTCGTCCGTGGCCGCGCGTGCCGGCAGCGACACCGTCCCGTTGCCGGTCGGGACGCCACGGCGGTCGTAGAGGTCCTTGTCGGCGGACGGGAGGCCCCACAACGGCCGCGACGTCGGCACCAGGTCGCCGAGGTGGTCGGCTCGTTCCCGAGCGGCATCCGCCGTCACCGTCACGAACGCGCCGAGCTCCCGGTCGAGCCGGCCGATGCGGGCCAGGAAGTGGTCGGTCGCCTCACGGACGGTGACCTCACCCCGTCGGATCCAGTCCCAGAGTTCCTGCGCGGAGAGGTGGTGGAGTTCGAACACGGTTCCCGAGCCTATGCCGACACCCCCGCCGCCCGGCTTGCATCCTTCGGAGGAACCGGCGGAGGTGCGTCCCTTCGCCGGTCGTCCCGGGACGGCGGCGTCCCTAGCGTCGACGTCATGACGATCACCACCGAAGACCGGAACACCACCGGCACCGCCCGGGCGGACCGGACGGGGGTGTCGGGGCTCGTCGCCCGGCACCCGCTCGTCGCCTTCGCCGCCCTCGCGCTCGGCCTGAGCTGGGCCGCGTGGGTCCCGTACATCCTGTCCCCGCACGGCCTCGGCGTGTGGGACCTCCACTTCCCCGAGCTGCTCGGCACGGCCCAGTTCACCGGGGTGCTGCCCGGCGCGCTGCTCGGCCCGCTGGGCGGAGCGTTCATCGTCACCGCGCTCGCCGACGGACGCCCGGGCCTGCGGCGGTGGGTGGGGCGGCTCTGGCGCTGGCGCGTGTCCTGGTACTGGTACGCGCTCGCACTCGTCGGGGTCCCCGCGCTCATCGTCGCCACCGGGCTGCCCTTCGCCGGCGGTCAGGTGCAGGCGCCGAGCATGCTCGCCCTCGTCGCGCTCGTGCCGGGGCTCGTCGTCCAGCTGTTCACGACCGGCCTGTCCGAGGAGCCGGGCTGGCGTGACTTCGCGCTGCCGCGCCTCCAGGAGCGCTTCGGTCCGCTCGGCGCCGCTGCCGTCCTGGGTCCGCTGTGGGCGCTCTGGCACATGCCGCTCTACCTCAGCGACTGGGGCGGGTGGCCGAACGCGCACTGGACCGAGCCGCTCGTGTTCGCCGTGTTCACGATCACCTTCAACGTGGTGATGACGTGGGTGTTCAACCGCACCGGCGAGAGCCTGCCGGTCGCCCTGCTCCTGCACGTGGGCGTGAACAACACCATCTCGACGCTCTGGGCCGACATGTACCCGGGCATGACCGCGGGCACGATGATGCACGGTCTCGCGATCGTGTCCACCGTGGCCGCCGCCGTCCTGCTCGTCGCGACCCGGGGACGCCTCGGCTACCCGGGGGCGCTGCACGGGTCCCGGACCGCCGGACGACTCGTAGGATCGAACGATGGCACCCGCTGACGCGCCCGACCGGCCCGAGCGGCTCGACCGGCCGGGCCGGCCCGACCCCCGCGCCCGTCGCACCGACGCCCTGGTCGCCGTCGGTTCCGCCGTCCTCGCCATCGGCCTCCTGCTGGGCGTGCCCGCGGCGGACGCCGCCGATCCGAGCACGATCCCGAGCGGCGCTCCGGACCCGGCGGTCGGCAGCGTCCCGTGGACCCTCCTCGTCGTGACCCTGCTCGTGCAGTCCGCGGTGCTCCTCGTCGCACGCCGGGCGCCCCGGACCGTGCTCCTGGTCGTCGCCGCGCTCCCCGTCGTCCTCGCGTCGGTCAGCGTCAGCACGGTGTTCGGGTTGAGCGCGCTGCCGGTCGTCGTCGCGGTGGTCCTCGCCGCCCTGCGCGTGCCGCTGCCCCGTCTCTGGCCCGCCGTCGCCGTCGCCGCGCTCCTCGTGGCGACGGGCTCCGGCATCGAGTGGGCGGGCACGTCGGGCGCGTTCCGGAGCGGGGCCGCCTTCGGCCTCGGCGCGTCGATCGGCCAGGGCGCGCTGCAGGCGGTCGGCGCGGTGGGCCTGCCGCTCGTCGTCACGCTGATCGTCCGGTCCCGCCGCGAGCTCCGGGCAGCGCGCCGTGCCGAGGCCGACGCCCGGACCGCCGAGGCGGACGCCCGGACCGCCGCCGCAGACGCCCGCACGGCAGAAGCAGCGGCCGTCGCCCGCGAACAGGACGCGCGGGTGGACGCCGCCGTCTCCCGCGAACGAGCCGCGATGGCCCGCGAACTCCACGACATCGCCGCCCACCACCTGTCCGGCATCGCGCTCATGTCGGCGGTCGTCGACCGGCAGATCGACACCGACCCGGAACAGGCCCACGACGGCGTCCGCCAGGTGCGGGAACAGAGCACCGCCGTGCTCGAGGACCTCCGCCGCCTGGTCGGGCTGCTCCGTGACGACGCCCCGGCCGAACGCACCGTCGAGACCGTGGCCGGCATCGTCGACCTCGTCGAGCACGCCCGCACGCGGACGGCCGTCGTCCTCGACGTGCGCCCCGGGGACCGACCGCTCGCGGAGGGCATCGGCCCGCTCACCCAGCTCGTCGCCTACCGCACGGTCCAGGAGGCGCTCGCGAACGTCGCCCTGCACGCCGCCGGTGCCACCTGCACGGTGACGGTCGACGACCGTCACCCCGACCACCTGACCGTCCGCGTCGAGAACGGGGCGCCCACCGCACCGTCCGTGGGCAGCACGCCGTCGGGCGGGAACGGACTGCGCGGCATGCGCGAGCGGGCGGAACTGGTGGGGGCGCGCCTCCAGGTCGGCCCCACCCGGGACGGCGGCTGGAGCGTCGAGCTGGTCACCGGCCGGGAGGCGCCACCAGCGTCCGACACGACCGGGCACGACCCGGAGGTGTCCGGGTGATCCGCGTCCTGGTGGCGGACGACCAGCCCCTCGTCCGTGCCGGGGTGTCCGCCCTGCTGGCCGCGGAACCCGACATCGAGGTCGTCGGCGTCGCGGCCGACGGCGGCGAGGCGCTCGCGCTCGCCCGCTCCACACGGCCGGACGTCGCGTGCCTCGACATCCGGATGCCGGTGCGGAACGGGATCGAGGTGACCCGGGAGCTCTGCTGGCCGGGGGCGGACCCCGCCGTGCCGGTGCTCGTGCTGACGACGTTCGACATGGACGACCTCGTGTTCGGCGCGCTCGAGGCGGGGGCGTCCGGCTTCCTGCTCAAGGACGCGGAGCCCGACGTGATCATCGGCGCCGTCCGGCAGGTGGCGGCGGGGAACGGCACCATCGACCAGGCGCTCACCCGTCGTGTCCTGCGCGAGTTCGTGTCACGGCGGAGTCTCCGCCCGGTGTCCGGCGACCGTGCCGACGACGTGCTCACGGCCCGCGAACGGGACGTGCTCCTGTTGCTCGCCGAGGGGATGTCGAACGAGGAGATCGCCGCGGCGCTCGTCGTCGAGGTCTCCACGGTGAAGTCCCACCTCGCGCGGATGCTCCCGAAGCTCGGGGTGCGGTCACGCTTGCAGGCCGTCGTCTGGGCGTACCAGAACCGGATCGTGTCGGTACCGGACCCGGGCGGGCCGTCCGGATCGTGACCGCGTCGCCCGATCAGCCCCGGCGGCGGTACCGGACGTGCGTGGTCAGCGGGGAGTGCAGGACCTCGACCGGTTCGAAGTCGAACGTCGCGGTGCCGCCGGCGGCAAGTGCTTCGTCGAAGATCCGCTCCCCGGAGCCGAGCAGGACGGGGGCGATGTCGAGGACGAGCTCGTCGACCACCCCCGCGGCGAGGGCCTGGCGCACCGTCGAGGCGCCGCCGGCGATGTCGACCCCGCCGTCGCCGGCCGCCTCGACCGCCCGCGTGTAGGCGGCGTCGAACCCGTCGGTGACGAAGTGGAAGGTCGTGCCACCGTCGAGCTCGATCGGGTCGTGCGCGTGGTGGGTGAGCACGAAGACCGGTGCGTGGTACGGCGGCTCGTCCCCCCACCATCCCTGCCAGTCGACGTCCCACTCGCCGCGGACCGGTCCGAACATGTTGCGGCCCATCACGTACGCGCCGCGCGGTCGCATCAGCCAGGATGCCGCGGTCACGTCGGCCGCGCCGACGTCCGCACCCGGCATGTGCCACGTGTGCAGTTCACCACCGCGTCGACCGAGGGGGTGGTCGATGCTCTGGTCGGGTCCGGCGACGAAGCCGTCGAGCGAGATGGACATGTGGCAGGTCGTGTCGGCCATCGGCTGGCTGCTCCTCGGTGTCGGTGGCGGTGTCGGTGTCGGTGCGGCGCGTGCGGCCGGGCCCGCCGGTTCGGCCGGGCCCGCCGGTTCGGCCGCTCCGGCCGCTTCGGCCGCTTCGGCCGCTTCGGTCAGCGGCTGAGGTGCGCGTCGAGCACGTCGCGCACCGTCGTCCACTCGTGCACGCCGTAGCGGTCGTTGTCGACGTGGTGCAGCTGCGCCTCGCCGCTGAACATGCTGACGAAGTACTGCATACCCTGCCACGCGGGGAACGGCTCGTCGTCGTCGGCGCGTGACAGGCGTCGGCCCACCCGCGCCATCGCCGACAGGGTGCCGGTCGTCCCCGCCCACTGCAGGCGGAAGTGCGTGCCGGTGAGCTGCGACATCGTGTCCGCGATGCTCCGGGACGTCACCCGGTCGCCCGCCACCTCGACGACGCGCGGCGCGGCCGGGTCGAGCGCGACCAGTGCGGTGGTGCGGGCGACGTCGTCCTTCGTGGTGAAGTCGAGCAGCTGGTCGGGGGACGACCAGTAGAGGACGCGCTGCCGGTCGAACAGGACGAGCGGCGCCTGACCGGTGAGCATGTCCGTGAACGCGCCGTTCAGCACCGAGGTCGCGCGGACGGGAGCGGCGTCGAGGTCGGCCGCGAACTCGCGGCGGAGCTCGAAGTTCCGGTTCGTGCCGGGTGTGATCGACCGGTAGTCGGCGGCGTAGTCGGACGGGACGAAGCGCTGCACGCCGGCCTCCACGGACGCGGCGAGCAGCGCGCGCTGGGCGTCGACGATCACCGGTCGCGTGCCGCTCACCGCGGAGACGACGACCTCCACCCCGGCGAGCGCCGTGGTCAGCGCGGTGCGGTCGGTGTAGTCCGCGGTGACGACCTCGACGCCGTCCGTGGCGAGTCGTTCGGCGGCGGGGGTGCCGGCGGTGCGGGTGAGGACGCGGACGTGGGTGTCGTGCTGCCGGAGTGCGTGGACGATGCGTGCGCCGAGGTCGCCGGTGGCGCCGGCGACGAGGACGGTGGTGGTCACGCCTGCTCGACGAACGCTGTGGGGTGGTCGATGGGGAGGGTGGTCTTCGTCGTCATGCGGCCAGTCTTCTCCGTGCGGGGCGTCCTCGTCCGGAGCGTGGCGTGTCAGTGGCTCCGGGGCGCGGCCTCGACCGCCACCGGTTCGAAGCGCGGGGGGACCCAGGTGAGGATGCCCTCGAAGAGCTGTGCGGCGGAGAGCAGGACGAGGAACACGGCGCTGGAGGCGGTCGCTGCCCGGACGCCGATCGCCGGGTAGAGCAGGAGCGCGACGCCGATGCAGATGCAGAGCACGGCGGCGACGAGGGTGAGTGAACGGACGGTGGAGAAGGTGGAGCCGGTGAGGATGACGGCTGCTTCGAGGAACCAGGCGAGGGAGATCACGAAGACCCAGATGCTGAGGGCGCCCGGTGGGTGGACGACGGCGATGACGCCGGCGACGAGCACGAGGGCGCCGAGCACGGTGTGGATCGTCCGGCGGAGCATCGGCATGCCGTCGCCTGCCTGGGCGCGGCCGATCCGGAGCAGTCCGGCGAGGACCATGTAGGAACCGAGCAGGTGCACCTCGGCGTCGAGCGCGGCGGCGGGCCGGGTGAGCACGAGGACGGCGATGAGGAAGCCCGCGGCACCGGTCACGAGGAGGACCACTGCCTGGCGGGCTCGTCGGGCTGCCGGTCTCGGTGTGTGTGCGGACCAGTTCTGCGGACGCGGCGTGCTCGGCGAGGTCGGTGTGTCGTCCATGGTCGTCCTCCGGTTGCTCCCTGTGCCGCACCGTCTACTCCTCTGCACGGCGGTTCGCTCGGTCCATGTGCACACATCGACAGTGGACGCGGACGCACGTTCGGGTGTAGGCCTTCCAGCACAACCCGAAGTCAGTGAGTTCCGGAACCTTGCAGGGAAGGTCGGTGGACGTCATGGACGTCGCACGGAGCACGGATGACCAGCCGCCGGTGGATCGACGACTGCGGACAGCGTTCGGCGTGCTGGGGGTCGTCGCGCTCCTCGCCGGTGTCGCGGCGCTGGTCCTGCCGCACGCGACGCTCGTCGCCGTCGTGTGGGTGTTCGGCATCTACCTCGTGGTGGCGGGTGCCACCCTGCTCGTCCGGGCCTTCACGGGCGGTACGGGAGCGTGGCGCCGGATCGGCCTGGTGGTCCTCGGGGTCCTCGTCCTGGCGGGCGGGGTGTTCGCGATCCTGCACCCACCGGTCGGTGTCCGCTGGTTGGGGCTGACGATCGGCTTCGCGTGGCTGCTCGAGGGCATCACGCTGCTGTACGCGCCGACGACGGACCACCGTGTCCTCGCGGTCACGGGGGCCGTGCTGAGCATGCTCAGTGGGCTGCTCCTCATCAACCTGCCGTACCTCGGTGCCGTGTTCGCCGTCGCCGCCGTCAGCAGTGTCCTCATCGTCTCCGGGATCGTCCAGCTCGTGATCGCCGTCCGGTGGCCGCGCGTCGACGGCTCCGGGGACGCCGTCCGTCCGGACGTGCCAGCGGTCTGATCGCGACCGGCACTCCGGCACCACCCGATCGCGCATCGTCGAGGGGGCTCAGATGACCGTGGAGGAACAAGAAGCGGCGCGCACCGCCGAGGGGGATCGGTCCCTGTCGGTCGTCGCACTCGCCGCGATGGTGGTCGGGTCGATGGTCGGCGCGGGCGTGTTCTCGCTCCCCCGGAACTTCGCCAGCGGTGCCGGTGTGGTCGCGACGGTCATCGCCTGGGTCGTCGCGGGTGTCGGGATGCTGATGCTCGTCTTCGTGTTCCAGGCGCTCGCCACGCACCGCCCGGACCTCGACGCCGGCATCTTCGCCTACGCGAAGGCGGGTTTCGGCAACTACGTCGGCTTCTTCTCCGCGTTCGGGTACTGGGCGAGCGCCTGCGTCGGGAACGTCACCTACTGGGTGCTCATCGGCTCGACCCTCGGGTCCGTGCTGCCGGCGTTCGGCGAGGGCGACACGCTGCTCTCCGTCGTCGTCACCTCGGCGATGCTCTGGGCGTTCCACCTGTTCGTCCTCCGCGGCACCCGGAACGCCGCAGTGCTCAACACGATCGTCACCATCGCCAAGCTCGTGCCGATCCTGCTGTTCGTCATCGTCGGTGCGGTGGTCGGCACGCACTGGGAGACGTTCCGGCTCAACCTCTGGGGCGGTGCCGAACCGAGCGCCGCCGAGCTGTTCTCGCAGGTCCGCTCCACGATGCTCATCACGGTGTTCGTCTTCCTCGGCGTCGAGGGCGCGACGGTCTACTCCCGGTACGCCCGACGCCGGGAGGACGTCGGACGCGCGACGGTGAGCGGGTTCCTCGGCGTCCTCGCGGTGTTCGCGCTCGTCACGCTCGTGTCGTTCGCCGCGCTGCCGGCCGCGGACCTCCGTGGCCTGAGGCAGCCCTCGATGGCCGGGGTGTTCGGTGAGGTGGTCGGGACGTGGGGTGCCGTCCTCATCAACGTCGGACTCGTCGTCTCCGTGCTCGGCGCCTACCTGGCGTGGACGCTCATGTCGAGCGAGGTCCTGTTCGAGGCCGCTCGGCAGGAGGACGCCCCACGGTTCCTCACGGTCGTGAACCGCCACGGGACGCCGTGGATGGCGCTCCTGTTCACCAGCGGCCTCATCCAGGTCTTCCTCGTGATCACCATGTTCTCCGACGACGCACTCACGTCGATGCTCGAGCTGTGCAGCTCGTTGTCCCTCATCCCGTACTTCCTCACGGCGCTGTACGCCGTGCAGTTCGGCGTGCCGAGGTGGTCGCGCGGCGCGCACGGCGACGCGCCGCCCACCGGCGGCAGCCCGCTCAGCCGCGGGCAGCTCGTGGCGGCCCTCGTCGCGGTCGTGTACACGGTCTTCCTCGTCATCGCGGCGGGTCCGCAGTACCTGCTGCTGTCCTTCCTCATCTACGCGCCCGCGACCGTGCTGTACGTCGTCGCGCGACGTGAGCGGCGCCTCCAGGTCTTCACCCGGTGGGAGGTCGTGCTCTGCATCGTCGCGATCACGGGCGCCGTGGTCGCGCTCATCGGACTCGTCACCGGATCCATCTCGCTCTAGGAGGCACCATGCCCACCGACACCACGTCCCCCGGACCGGACCCGGACGCGTCGCCGACGTTCGGCGCGTACTCCGAGGTCGGCCGACTCCGCAGGGTCCTCGTCTGCGAGCCGGGTCTGGCGCACCGACGGCTCACGCCGAGCAACAACGACGCACTGCTCTTCGACGACGTCCTCTGGGTCGAGAACGCCCAGGAGGACCACCGCGAGTTCGTGGACAGCCTCCGGTCCCGTGACGTCGAGGTGCTCGAACTCCACCAGGTGCTCGCCGAGACCCTCGCGGTCCCCGGAGCCCGCGACTGGCTGTTGCAGCGGAAGGTCACCCCGAACGAGGTCGGCCCCCTCCTCGTCGACGCGACCCTGGCCCACCTCGACGGGTACGGCGACCGCGAGCTCGCCGACGTGCTCATCGGCGGCCTGGACGTCGAGGACCTCGACCCCGGCGAGCGCCCGGACCTCCTCCGACTGCACGGCGACGCCTCGGCGTCCGACTACCTCATGCCGCCACTGCCGAACATGCTGTACACCCGGGACACCACGTGCTGGATCAACGGCGCCTTCACCCTCAACCCGCTGTTCTGGCCGGCGCGCCACGACGAGACCCTGCTCATGCAGGCGGTGTACACGTTCCACCCGTCGTTCGCGCCGGCCCTCGACCGGCTGGTCTGGGGCGACCCGGAGCGCGACTGGGGACTCGCGACGATCGAGGGCGGCGATGTGCTGCCGGTCGGGGGCGGGGTGGTCCTCGTCGGGATGAGCGAGCGGACGTCGCGGCAGGCGATCACGCAGGTCGCGGCGGCGTTGTTCGAGCGGGGCGAGGCCGAGCGCGTCGTCGTCGCGGGCATGCCGAAGCTGCGGGCGGCGATGCACCTCGACACCGTGCTGACCTTCGCGGACCGGGACGTCGTCACCGTGTACCGCGCGATCGTCGACCACGTGCACGCCTTCACGCTGCGGCCCGGCGTGGGTGGGACCGTGGACGTGACCGACGAGTCCCGTCCGTTCATCGACGTGGTCGCGGACGCGCTCGGCGTCGGACGGTTGCGGGTGGTGGACACCGGGGGCGACGACCACGCCGCCGAGCGGCAGCAGTGGGACAGCGCCAACAACGTCGTGGCCGTCGAACCGGGGGTGGTGTACGCGTACGACCGGAACACGCTGACGAACGACCTGCTGCAGGCGGCGGGCATCGAGGTGCTCACCATCCGCGGCGCCGAGCTGGGTCGCGGTCGGGGCGGGGGGGGCACTGCATGACGTGCCCGCTCCTCCGTGATCCCCTGCCGGCATGACCGCCCCTGCCGACGACGACGTCGAGCGGCCCCGAGGCCGCCCGACCTCCGGATCGCGCCGCGACGGGGCGGGGTGGTGGACGGCGGTCGTCGGCGGGGTCGTCGTGGTCGTGGCCGTCGGGGCGCTGGCCGGCTGGGTCGGCGCCACCACCGGCGGCGGTGCACGCAGCGGGACGGGCGGGGCGACCGTCGGCCGTGCGGCGGCGTGCGACGCGGCGCAGGTGGCGCGGCGTGTGCTGCCCAGCGTGGTCACGATCGAGGTCGGCGGGGACGGTGGCGACGGTGGGTCGGGCAGCGGCGAGGTCATCGACGGGTCCGGCATCGTCCTGACGAACGACCACGTGGTCGCCGCGGGCGCTGACGGCACGGTGACCGTCCGGCTCGACGACGGGACGGAGCTCGACGCGGCGGTGGTCGGGCGTGATCCCCGGACCGACCTCGCGGTGCTGCGCACCCACGGAGGGCGTCGCCTGCCGGCACTGCCGTGGGGATCGTCGGACGGCCTCGTCGTCGGTGAACCGGTCGTCGCGCTGGGAGCGCCGCTCGGTCTGTCCGGCACGGTCACCACGGGCGTGGTGAGCGCCCTCGGACGGGACGTGCCCGTCCCGACCGGCGACGGCACGGGCAGCACGGTCCTGACGGGTTCGATCCAGACCGACGCCTCGATCAACCCCGGCAACTCCGGAGGGGCGCTCGTCGACTGCTCGGGTCACCTGGTGGGGATCAACACCGCGATCGCGACCGTGCCCGGCGCCGGCGGCGGAAGCAGCGGCAGCGTCGGCATCGGGTTCGCCGTGCCCGCGGCGGTCGCCCGTCCGGTCGCCGAGGCACTGCTCCGGGACGGACGCGTCGCCCACCCGACGGTCGGGATCAGCACCGCGCCGGTCGCCCTGCACCAGGCGGACGGCTCCGTCGCCGTCGGCCTGCAGCTCACCGCCGTGGCCGCGGGCGGCCCGGCCGATCGTGCCGGGCTGCGGCCCGGCGACGTCGTCACCGGCGTGGAGGACGTCGGCTCCCTGCACCCCGACACCATCGCCCATCTCGAGGCGACACGGGATGTGGGGGACGTCGTCCGCGTGACGTACCGCCGGGACGGCGCGGAGCACGAGGCCCGGATCGCGCTCCGCGCCGCACCGACGACGTGACCGGCACACCGACCCTGCACCACGAAGAGAACGGACAACGACATGACCACGACAGAGACCGGACCGATCGTCGTCGGGTTCGACGGCTCCGACCCCGCGGTCGCGGCGCTCGAACGGGCCCTCGTCCTCGCCGAGCGGCTCAGCAGCCCGGTCGAGGTCGTCACCTCGTGGCGCTGGCCGCTGACGTGGAGCACCCTCCCGGTGGCGAACACCTGGTCGCCGCACGACGACGCTGAGGAGATCCGCCGGCACGCCGACGAGATCATCGGACGGCATGCGTCGCTCGGGGTCGACGTCCGCACCCGCACGGTCGAGGGCGGTCCGGCCGAGACGCTCCTCGCCGCTGCAGACGCCGCCCGACTGCTCGTCGTGGGCAGCCGTGGACGTGGTGGGTTCCGGGGACTCCTCCTCGGGTCCGTCAGCACCGCCTGCATCCAGCACGCCACCTGTCCCGTGCTCGTGGACCGGGGCGACACGACCACGGCCGACGCGGACGCACCCCGCAGACCGATCGTCGTCGGGGTGGACGGCTCCCCCGAGTCCGGTCGAGCGCTCCGCTTCGCGGTGACCCTGGGCCGCCGTCTCGGACTCCCGGTCCGGACGATCACCACCTGGCAATGGCCGGACGCACTCAACCGGGACGAACCCCCCTTCGACCACTGGTCCCCGGAGCAGGACGCACTCGCGACGGCATCGTCAGCGCTCGACGCCGCCGACGACGTCATCGACGACGACGTCGACGTCGAGTCGGAGCTGATCGAGGGACGCCCCGCCGAGGTCCTGCTCGAGGCGGGGCGCGACGCGTCGTTCCTCGTGCTCGGCAGTCGCGGCCTCGGCGGGTTCCGCGGACTGCTCGTCGGCTCGGTCACGCAGGAGTGCGCCCAGCACGCGACGTGCCCGGTGCTCGTCCACCGCCCCTGACCCGCGGAGCCGCACCGTTCCGTGCGTGCCGGTAGGTTGGCGACGTGACGACGATCGACCTCAACAGCGACCTCGGCGAGGGCTTCGGCGCCTGGACGATGGGTGACGACGAGGCGATGCTCGACGTCGTCTCCTCGGCGAACATCGCCTGCGGAGCCCACGCCGGCGACCCGTCGATCATGCTCGCCACCTGCCGCGCCGCTGCCGAGCGGGGTGTGACGGTCGGCGCGCACGTCGCCTACCGGGACCTCGTGGGGTTCGGACGTCGGCCGGTGCAGGTGACTCCGGACGAGCTGTACGCCGACGTCGTCCACCAGCTCGGCGCCCTCGTCGCCACGGCCCGGGTCGCGGGCACGGCAGTGCGGTACGTGAAGCCGCACGGCGCGCTGTACAACACCGCGTGCGCGGACCCGGTGCAGGCCGAGGTGGTGGCGCGTGCCGTCGCGGACGTCGACCCGACGCTGACGCTCCTCGCGCTGCCGGGCTCCGAGCTGCTCCGCGCGGCGACCGACCGCGGACTGCGCGCCGTCGGCGAGGCGTTCGCCGACCGCGCCTACGAACCGGACGGGTCGCTCGTCTCCCGGAGCCGTCCGGGCGCGGTGCTGCACGACCCGGACGTGATCGCGGAACGGGTGCTGCGGATGGTGACCGACGGCACGGTGACCGCCGTCGACGGGTCCGAGGTCCCGGTCGGCGCGGACTCGGTCTGCGTGCACGGCGACACACCCGACGCGGTCGCGATGGCGCGTGCGATCCGGGCGCTCCTCACCCGGAACCGCGTCGCGGTCGCCCCGTTCGCATGAGCCTCGACGTCCGGACGGCGGGGACCTCGGCCCTGATGCTGACGTTCGGGTCCCTCGCCGAGGCGGTCGCCTTCCGCGCGGGTCTGCGATCGACGACCGCGATCGCGGGGGTCACCGAGGTGGTCTCCGGCGCGCGGACGCTCCTCGTCCGCTTCGACCCGCGCGCCACGGACGCCGTGCGGCTCCGCGCCGCGCTCGCCGACGTGCGCCCGCGGGAGGTCGGCCCGTCCGGCAGCGGTGAGGCCGTCGTCGTCCCGGTCACGTACGACGGCGAGGACCTCGAGGAGGTGGCCCGGCTCGCCGGGACGACCCCGGTCGCGCTCGTCGCCTGGCACACCGGTCAGGTGTGGACGAGCGCCTTCTGCGGCTTCGCCCCGGGCTTCAGCTACCTCACCGGCTCGGCGCCGTTGCTCGACGTCCCCCGGCGGAGCACGGCGCGCACGGCCGTTCCGAGCGGCAGTGTCGGGCTCGCGGGCGGGTTCAGCGCCGTGTACCCGCGCACCTCTCCGGGAGGGTGGCAGCTCATCGGCCGAACGGACGTCCCGATGTGGTCGGTGGACCGTGACCCGCCGGCACTCGCGCCCGCCGGCACCCTGGTCCGGTTCGTCGACGTCGGAGCGGCATGAGCGCGTTGACCGTCGTGCAGGTGGGCCCCGGGACCTCCGTCCAGGACCTCGGTCGTGCCGGCTTCAGCGACACGGGCCTCGGAACGGCGGGCGCCGCCGACCGTGGAGCGGCTGCCCTGGCGAACCGCCTGGTCGGCAACCGTCCGGAAGCGGCCGTCCTGGAGGCGCTGCTCGGCTCCGTCACGCTCCGCTCGGACGCGCACGTGGTCGCCGCCGTCACGGGCGCACCCTGCCCGGTCACGCTCGAGCGTGCGGACGGCCGGGTCCGGGGCGCCGCCGCGTACGAGGTGCTCACCCTGGCTCCGGGCGACGTGCTCCGGATCGGCACCGCGACCGCCGGACTCCGGTCGTACCTGGCGGTTCGGGGCGGGCTCGCGGTCGAGCCGGTGCTCGGCAGCCGGTCGTGGGACTCGCTCGCGCGCCTCGGTCCCCCGCCGGTCGCCGTCGGGGACCTCCTGCCCGTCGGGGACGCTGCCGGCTCCTGGCCGCTCGTCGACGCGGTCGCACCGCCACTCCTCCCCGTTCCGGGCGAACCGGTGGTGCTCGAGGCGGTCGCCGGTCCCCGCGACGACTGGTTCACGCCGGAGTGGCGCACGGTCCTCACCGACCAGGACCACCACGTGACGCCGGACAGCGACCGGGTCGGTGTCCGCACGACGGCCGCACGACCGCTCGTCCGCGCGGTCGCCGGAGAGCTGCCGAGCGAGGGCGTCGAGACCGGATCACTGCAGGTCCCGCCCGAGGGGCACCCCGTGCTGTTCCTCGCCGACCACCCGGTCACGGGCGGCTACCCGGTCGTCGCCGTGCTCACTCCGGCAGCCGTGGACCGCGCCGCGCAGCTCCGCCCGGGCGACGCGGTCCGGTTCCGCGTCGTCGGCTGACTCACCCCGCGTACCGGGGGTCGGCTGCCGGGTCGTACGGCTGCGAACCCCACGAGCCGGCGTCCGCGCCCGCCGGCAGTGGGTGCTCGGCCTGCCACGTCGTGTCGACCGCGTCGAACTCCGAGGCGGTGCACCAGTCGAGCGTGTACACGTCGGACGCGCCGAACGCCACGAAGAGCGATGACGTCGGGATCCGTCCGAGCGACGCCCCGCGCGCCGTCATGCACCCCTGGAAGCGGTCGAACGCGGCCAGGTACTCGCTCCGTGTGACGATCCCGTCCTCCATCGCCTCGTCCTGGGCCGCGCTGGCCCTCGGGACGGGTGGCGTCCGGAGCCACCCGTACGAGAGCGTCCACCCGAGGTCGCCGTGGACGGTGATGTGGACGGTGCGGCCCGCGATGTCGGTGGCGCGACGGGAGTCGGACGTCGTCGACCCCGCGGTGCACGACGACGAGGAGCGGGGCCGCCCGGACACGGTCTGTTCGAGCACGCCGTTCCCGGTCCGGCAGGTGGCGACCCAGACGAACGTGTCGGCGCCCCGCGGCGGCGTCCCGACGGTGATCGTCTCGTCCGCCGAGCCGACACGCCCCACGGGCGTTCCGACGACGGTCCGGTACGAGGGACCGGCGCCGTGGACGACGACCGCGGCCCGGCTCTGCGCCTCGATCGCGGCCGGGTCGGGGCTCGCCGCCGCGGTGACGGCACCACCGACCGCGGCGCCGCCGAGCACGCACGCGATGGCTCCGGCGACGGTGCCGAGGTGTCGACGACGCCGTCCGGACGTCCGTTCGACCGTGTCGACGAGCAGTGCCCGCACCGCCCGGTCGCGTTCGTTCGTGTCCGTGATCTTGTTCATGGCCGTACTCCGTTCCGTTCGACGACCGGTGTCGTGATGGTGGTGCCCGGGGTGAGCGCTGCCGCCAGCCGGGCACGTGCACGCGACAGTCGGGACTTCACCGTGCCCGGTGCGATGCCGAGCGTCGCGGCGATCTCGCGCTCGCTGTAGCCCTCCAGGACGGACAGCGTGATGATCTCCTGGTCGCGGTGGGCGAGCGTCCGCAGCGCCCGGATCGCCTCACCGTCGTCGTCGTGGTCCGCGTGGTCCGGTACGGGCTCGGGTGGTGGCAGTCGGTCGAGCGCGGCCCGGTAGCGACGTGCCGCGCGGGTCTGGTTCCGCGCCACGTTCGTCGCCGTGACGAGCAACCACGGCAGGAGCGACCCGTCGACGAGTCGCACGCGCGCTCGGTTCCGCCACGCCTCGAGGAACACGATCGCGACCGAGTCCGCCGCGTCCGTCCCCACCGGCACCAGCCGCATGCAGTGCCGCTGCACCCGGTGCCGGTGCCGGTCGAACACCCGCCCGAACGCCTCGCCGTCACCCTCGAGCGCCATCGCCCAGTCCGATCTGTCCACACCCTGCAGTGTCCGGGACGCCCCCGTCGGTTCCATCCCGCCATCCTGATGGACGCCGGGCGCGGTGCGGGCCCGCACCGCGCCTCCCGTCCGCCCCACGTCGACGTCCCCCGCGCCGGCGGACGTCGGGCCGCCCACGGGATGGGACGATGGGGGCATGACCGCCACGCTCGTCGCCAAGGGCCTCGCCGGCGGGTACGCCGCTCGCACGCTGTTCGATTCCCTCGACCTCACGGTCGCCCCGGGCGACGTGATCGGCGTCGTCGGGGTGAACGGTGCCGGCAAGTCGACGTTGCTGCGGCTCCTCGCCGGCGTGGACGAACCGCTCGCCGGGACGGTGTCGCTCGCCCCCGTCGACGCCTTCGTCGGGTGGCTCCCCCAGGAGCACGAGCGCGTCGCCGGCGAGACCGTCGCCGCCTTCATCACCCGTCGGACCGGGTGTGCCGACGCGACCGCCGCCATGGACCGTGCGGCGGAGGCGCTCGGCGACCCGGACGCGGGCGACGCGGCTGCGGACGCGTACTCCGCCGCGCTCGAGCGGTGGCTGGCGTCGGGAGCGGCGGACCTCGACGAACGGATCCCGGTGGTGCTCGCCGAGCTCGGCTTCGCCACAGGCACCGACGACGGCGGCGTGGGACCGGACTCGCTGATGACGTCGCTGTCGGGCGGTCAGGCGGCGCGGGTCGGGCTCGCCGCACTGCTGCTGTCCCGGTTCGACGTCGTCCTGCTCGACGAGCCGACGAACGACCTCGACCTGGACGGCCTCGACCGGCTCGAGGCGTTCGTCCGCGGGCTCCGCGGCGGTGTCGTGCTCGTCAGCCACGACCGCGAGTTCCTCGCGCGCTCCGTGACCGCGGTCCTCGAGCTCGACCTCGCGCAGTCCTCGAACCGGCTGTTCGGCGGCGGCTACGACTCCTACCTGGAGGAGCGCGAGATCGCCCGGCAGCACAAGCGCGACGCCTACGAGGAGTACGCCGCGACGAAGGCCGACCTCGTCTCCCGCGCCCGGACCCAGCGGGAGTGGTCGAGCCAGGGCGTCCGGAACGCGATGCGGAAGAACCCGGACAACGACAAGATCCGCCGCCGTGCCGCCAGCGAGTCGAGCGAGAAGCAGGCGCAGAAGGTCCGGCAGATGGAGTCACGCATCGCCCGGCTCGACGAGGTCGAGGAGCCCCGCAAGGAGTGGCAGCTCGAGTTCACGATCGGCAGCGCACCGCGGTCGTCGTCGGTGGTCGCTACGCTCTCCGACGCCACCTTCGTGCAGGGCGACTTCACCCTCGGTCCGCTCTCGCTGCAGGTCAGCGGCGGCGACCGCATCGGCATCACCGGGCCGAACGGTGCCGGCAAGTCCACCCTGCTCCGCGCGCTGCTCGGCACCCAGGCACCGACGAGCGGCACCGCGTCCCTCGGGTCGAGCGTCGCGGTCGGCGAGATCGACCAGGCGCGCGCGGCGTTCACCTCCGACCAGCCCCTCGCCGCCGCGTTCGAAGCGCTCGTGCCCGAGTACACGACGGCGGACGTGCGCACCCTGCTGGCGAAGTTCGGGCTCAAGGCGGACCACGTCGGTCGCCCCGCGAGTGCGCTCTCGCCCGGGGAACGCACCCGCGCGGGGCTGGCGCTCCTGCAGGCACGCGGGGTGAACGTCCTCGTGCTCGACGAGCCGACGAACCACCTCGACCTCGCCGCGATCGAGCAGCTCGAACAGGCCCTCGACACCTACGACGGCACCCTGCTGCTCGTGACCCACGACCGTCGCATGCTCGAGACCGTGCGGCTCGACCGACAGTGGCGGGTGGAAGCGGGACGGGTCACCGAACGCTGACCAAGGCGGTCAGTGGAACGGGCACCCACCGCGGACCCGCCCGCCGGACGCCGGCATGGTCGGGAGCCGCCGCCGGTCGACCTCGAGCCCCTCGTCGTCGATCCGCACCCGGGGATCGCTGAGCACGGCGACCCCGGCAGCCAGCGCGGCGACCGCGACCTTCTCCCCCGGGCACCGGTGGCCGGTCGCCACGTCCGCTCCGCCGTGCGGGACGAACGTCGGGATCGACTCCCAGTCGTCGACGTCGAGGAAGCGGGACGGGTCGAACGCCGCCGCACGGTCCCAGGATCGGTCGTCGGTGTCGGTGCCGAGGACGTCGAGCAGCACCCGGCCACCGGCGGGCAGCCGTCGGCCGTCGAGTTCGACGTCCGCGGTCGCCCACGCCGGCAGCAGCGGCACGAACGGCGCGGTGCGACGGATCTCCTGCGCGAACGCCACCGCGAGCGGACCGTCGACGGGCGTTCCACGCGCGGCGGTCTCCTCCGCGATCCGGTCACGCCACTCCGGGCGGTCGTGCAGCTCCTTCGCCGCGAACGCGACGAAGCGGGCGACGGCGATCGCGGGCCGGATGCTGTTCTGCAGCTCGATGCCGGCGAGCCGTGGGCGGAGGAGCGCACCCGACCCGTCACGGTGCCACGCCCACTCGTGCAACGCGGTGCCCGGGTCGGGTGTGAGTCGTCCGCTGCGGACCGCCTCGACGAGCCGTGCAGCGTGGCGGTCCGACCAGTGTCGGTCGAGCACGGCGAGCAGGAACTCCGGCGAGTACGGCACACCGAAGCCGTCGACGATCCGCGCGAGCCGCGCCGCCCAGCGGGTCTTCGCGTCCGCCGTCCCCGGCAGTCCCGCCCACCGCATCACCGCCCGGCCGATCGCGCCGACGGCGGCGTCGTAGGCGGATCGTCGTCCGCCCTCCGTCCACTCGGCGAGTTCCCCGAGCCACTCCTGGGCGAGGAGCGGCGTCAGCCTCCGGACCTGCTCGTCCTCGTACGCGACGTCGACGAAGGTGGCCTTGCGGTGACGGTGCGCCGCGCCGTCGAGGGAGTGCACCGAGCCGACGCCGAACAGGGTGCGCTGCACGATCGCCGGCATCGCGCCGTGACGAGCGGTCCGTGCGCCGTCGTAGAAGAGCTCGACTCCCTCGCGGCCCCGGACCAGGAGCGCACGCTTCCCGAGCAGCCGGAGCGGGACCGCACGTGCCCCGGGACGGGTCCGGCGCCAGAGGTGGGCGCCGAACCCGTAGCCGCGGGTGAGGAGCGAGAGGGAGTCGTCGATCGGCATGCCGCCATGCTGCCGGTCGTCGCCCGATCAGGCTCTCGGGAGCGCCTGCAGTGCGAGCCGTTCGACGACCTCGGCGCTCTCCTCCTCGGGTGTCCGGTCGGCGGCGATCGTGATGTGCGCCTCGTCCGGCTGCGGCGGTTCGAGCGTGGCGAGCTGGGACGCCAGCAACGAGGTCGGCATGAAGTGGCCGGAGCGCTGGCTCATCCGGTCCTCGATGAGGTCGCCCGAACCGGCCACGTGCACGAACACGACCCCCGGCCGGCGGAGCACGTCACGGTAGGACCGTTTGAGCGCCGAACACGTCACGACTCCGGGCGCACCGGTCTCCAGGTGCGTGCGGATCCACTCGGCGACGACGTCGAGCCACGGCCAGCGGTCCTCGTCGGTCAGCGGGGTGCCCGCGTGCATCTTGTCGACGTTCGCCTGCGGGTGCATGGAGTCGCCCTCGGCGAAGTCCCACCCGAGCTGCTCGGCGACCATCGCCGCCACGGTCGACTTCCCCGATCCCGAGACGCCCATCACGACCAGCACCCGGGCGTCGGGCACGACTGCGGCGCTCAATGGATGAACACCCCGGCGAGCAGGACCCCGAGCAGGCCGAACACCGAGATGAGGCACTCGAGCATCGTCCACGTCTTGAACGTCTGCCCGACGGTGGTGTTGAGGTACCCCTTCACGAGCCAGAACCCGGCGTCGTTCACGTGCGACAGGAAGACGGAACCGGCTCCGATCGCGAGCACGAGCAGCGACGTCATCGGCGAGGACAGGTCGTGTGCGATCGGCGCCATGATGCCGGCGGCGGTCACGGTCGCGACGGTCGCCGAACCCGTGGCCACGCGGACGAGCGCGGAGACGACCCAGGCGACGAGCAGCACGGAGACCCCGGAGTCCTTCACCGCGTCGGCGATGACCCCACCGATCCCGGTGTCGATGAGGACCTGCTTGAACCCACCGCCGGCGCCGACGATGAGCAGCACACCGGCGACCGGCGGCAGCGCGCTCTCCAGGGACCTCGACACGGCCGAGCGGTCCATGCCGCCGCCGATGGCGAAGAAGACCATCGCGTAGAGCGCCGCGATCCCGATGGCGATCATCGGCGTGCCGAGGAAGTCGAGCACGCTGACCCACGAGCCGGAAGCGTCCGGGACGGTCGCCTCGCGGACGGCCTGGGCGAGCATGAGGACCACCGGCAGCAGGATGCCGACGAGCGCGACGGTGAAGGACGGGCTGCGCGGTTCGCTGATGACGCGGGTGAAGTCGCTCTTGCCGTGGGGCAGGGATGCGGTGTCCTGCGTGGCGGGGCCGCGCCGCGCCTCCCGGCCCTCGTGGGCGGGGTCCTGCTGACCGGACCCGTCCCGCGAACCGAAGATGTCCGGGGCGGGGATGTCGACCCAGCGAGCGGCGAAGCGCGCGAAGAGCGGGCCGGCGAGGACGATGACGGGGATCGCGAGCACGATCCCGAACGCGAGCGTCGTGCCGAGGTTCGCGCCGACCGTCGAGATCGCGACGAGCGGGCCGGGGTGCGGCGGGACGAACGCGTGCATCGTGGAGAGGCCGACCAGCGCCGGCACGGCGATCTTCATGATCGGGACGGAGCTGCGCTTCGCGACGAGCACGATGATCGGGATGAGGAGGACGAGGCCCACCTCGAAGAACATCGGCAGACCGATCAGCGCACCGATGAGGGCCATCGTCCACGGGAGCGCGGCCTTCGACGAACGCCGCACGAGCGTGTCGACGACGCGGTCGGCAGCACCGGAGTCGACGAGCATCTTGCCGAACATCGACCCGAGGCCGACCAGGATGCCGACGCTCGTCATCGTCGCACCGAACCCGGTGCCGAAGCTCGCGACCGCCTTGTCCGGGGCCAGACCGGCACCGATGCCGACGCCGAGCGCGCCGATCGTGAGCGCGATGAACGGGTGCACCTTGAGCCAGGTGATCAGCGCGATGATCACGACGATGCCGATCACCGCCGCGATGACGAGCTGCGCGACCGGGCCGGACGGGTCGACCGTCTGGGTCCCGCCGCTGTCCGCTGCGAGCACCGTGGCCACGTCGGCCGGGAGAGCGTGAGGCATCAGGGCCCCTTCCTGGAGCCGCCGCTGTGCGGCTCCGTCGCCTTCGTTTCGAGTACGGTCCGGCACCGATCGGCCGAACCGTCAATAATCTGATAAATCAGACTATACGACGATCCACCGCGCGGCACCCGCTCTCCCGAGCAGTCTGCCGATTCGATGGAGACCGCGTCACACCGCCGCGTGACGCGTACTGCATGGAGGAACGATGGCGACCGCACGCGGACTGCACGCCCAGGTGCTCGACACCCTCGGGCAGCGCATCGTCGACGGGTCGCTCGCGACGGGCGCGGTCGTCCGACCGGAAGCCGTCGCCGACGAGTTCGGCGTGTCCCGGTCGGTCGTGCGCGAGGCGCTGCGGGTCCTCCAGTCGCTCGGGCTCGTCGAACCGCGGCAGCGCGTCGGCACGCAGGTGCTCGGGATCACGTCGTGGGAACTGCTCGCGCCGACCGTCATCCGGTGGCGCGGCGCCTCCCCGTCCTACTTCGTGCAGCAGCGCGAACTCCTGGAACTGCGGCTCGGCGTGGAGCCCGTCGCGGCCTCCCTCACCGCCGGTTCGTCGGGCGCCCGGGCCGTGCTGCACGCCGCGACCGACATGTCGGACGCCTGCGCCCGCGAGGACAGCCGCGCCTACCTCGAGGCCGACGTCCGGTTCCACCGCGCGCTGCTCACCGCGTCCGGGAACGCCGTGTTCGCGCACTTCGCGGGCACCGTCGAAGCGCTGCTGCGGACCCGGACGTCCGAGTCACGCGACACGATCACGCGGTGGACCCGGGACGCCGCGGCCCGCCACCTGGCGGTCGGACGCGCGCTCGTCGACGGCGACGCGGCAGCCGCGTCGGCGGCGGCGGGCGAGTTAGTCCGGGTCACGCGCGACGAGTTCATCGCGGAGGCACCCTCCGCCTGACCGGACCGACGTCGGCCTGGAGGCGCGGGTCGGGCCCGCCGCGCGCCTCCCGTCCGTCATCGGCGCGGTGTCAGGGGCGGTCGGGTGCGGTGCGGCCGCGCGCGAAGAGCCGCGGTCCGCGCAGGCGCAGCCGCATCGTCACGGTGCCGAGCCAGCGGTCGTACTTGTACCCCACCTTGCCCATCCGGCCGATCTCCTCGAAGCCGAGTCGTTCGTGCAGCCGGATGGACGCCTCGGCCTGGCGGTCCGCGATGACCGCCACGACCTCGCGCACCCCGGCGGCGCGGCACTCCTCGAGGAGCGCCTCCATGAGCGCGCGCCCGAGCCCCTTCCCGCCGGAGGCCGCACCGAGGTAGATCGAGTCCTCGACGACGTGGTTCGACCGATCGCGCGGGTTCCAGGGGTCCACCAGTGCGTAGCCGAGGATCTGCCCCGACGGGTTCTCGGCGACCAGGAACGGCAGCTTCCGCTTCCGGATCTCGTCGTACCGGCGCTTCCACGCGGCGAACGTGAAGGCCTGCGGGTCGAACGTCACCGACGAGTTCCGGACGTAGTGCGTGTGGATCTCACGGACGTCGGGGAGGTCGGTGGGCTCCGCCGCCCGGATCGTGTACGTGAAGGGCGCCTCGGGAGCGACGGGCGCGCGCAGGTGCCGCGGCAGGACACGGCGGCGCTGGTATTCCTCCTCGAGCACGTCCGTGAGCCTATTCGCTCGGCAGGGACCAGTCGACCGGATCGGCGCCCTGGGCGCGCAGCAACGCGTCGACCTGCGAGAACGGTCGGCTGCCGAAGAACCCGCGCGATGCGCTCAGCGGGGACGGGTGCGCCGACGCCACCACCGGCGTGTCGCCGAGCAACGGCCGGACGGTGCCCGCCTGCGCACCCCAGAGCACGGCGACGAGCGGCTTCCCGCGGGCGACGAGCGCACGGACGGCCTGGTCGGTGACGGCTTCCCACCCCTTGCCGCGGTGGCTCCCAGCGGCGCCCGCCTCGACCGTCAGCACACGGTTGAGCAGGAGGACGCCCTGCGCCGACCACGCCCGCAGGTCGCCGTGCGGCGGCGATGTCACGCCGAGGTCGTCGTGGAGCTCGCGGTAGATGTTCGCCAGGCTGCGCGGCACCGGTCGCACGTGCGGGTCCACCGCGAACGACAGGCCGATCGGGTGACCGGGCGTCGGGTACGGATCCTGCCCGACGACGAGCACCTTGACGGCGTCGAAGGGGTCGGTGAACGCGCGGAGGACGTGGTCGCCCGCCGGCAGGTAGTGCCGACCCGCGGCCACCTCGGCGCGGAGCCAGTCGCCCATCCGGTGGACGTCGTCCTCGACCGGCGCCAGGGCACGAGCCCACCCCGGGTCGACGAGGTCGGCGAGCGGCCGGGGCTGCACGGGCCTACGCGCCCATCGTGGCGACCGAGACCGACTCCTCGCCGGAGACGACCCGCCAGACGCTGCCCGTCCCCCGGACCTCGAGCGCGCCCTCGCCCACGACGAGCGTGGTGTCCTCGTCGATCGCGAGACCGGCGGTGACGAACTCGGCCTCGGCGCTCGCGATGAGCCGCGCGAGCGTGCCGGCCTGGACGGCGTGCACGTCGATGGTCAGGTCCACCAGCCCGAGCCCCTCGCGCAACTCGACCTCGTCGAGCCCTTCCGACGCCGCCTCGGGGCAGATCTCGACGCCGCCGATGCGCCACCCGCCGACCAGGGCACGGTCGGCCGCGATCATCGCGCCCGCCGAGTACCCGAGGTACGGCAGGCCGTCGGAGACGAGCAGCCGGATCTGGTCGACGAGCGGTGCCACGGCGTCCAGGTAGTGGGGGGTCACGCCGCCGCCGACCACGAGCGCGTCGACGTCGCTGAGCACCGTCGTGCTGAAGACCTCGCCCGGGGCGACCTGCGTCACGAGGACCTCGGCCTGCCGCGCGCCGCCGAGGACCTCGGCGATGTCGGCCGTGGAGCCGGGGCCGGAGCCTGCGGCGTCGGCGACGGACAGCAGCCCGATGCGGGGCACGGTGCGCCCGACCGCAGCGGACCGGACGGCCGCCTCGGCGATGAACGGGGCGGCGGCGTCCGACGCGGCGAAGGGACCCCCGCCGACCAGGTGGATGCTCACGACTCGGCCGTCACCGGGGCCAGGGCGCTCCACGGGAAGGTGATCCACCCGTCCACCCGCCGCCAGACGTGGTCCGGCTCGAGCACGGTGCCGGGCTTCGAGTAGAGGCAGGCGCTGCGGACGTCCGCGCCGGCGTTCCGGATGATGTCGACCACGAGGCGCAGGGTCCGACCGGAGTCCGACACGTCGTCGACGACCAGGACGCGCTTGCCCGCGAGGCTCGGCGCGTCGAGCGCCGGCGACAGGATGACCGGCTCGTCGAGGCGCTGCTCGACGTCCGTGTAGAACTCGACGTTGATCGAGCCGCACTCCTTGGTGCCGAGCGCGTAGGCCACCGCTCCGGCGATGATCAGGCCACCGCGGGCGACGGCCACGACGACCTCGGGCTCGAAGCCGGACGAGAGGACGTCCTTGGCGAGCAGTCGCGCGGCATCACCGAACTCGAGCCACCCGAGCACCTCCGGCCCGCTCGTCACGGTCACGGTCTCGGTCTCGGTCGAAGGAGCCTGGCCGGGTGACCCGGAGTCGCTGGTGATCGCCATCCGACCACGGTACCGGCACCGGCCCCGCGCCCGCGACCCGCACGGGCACCCCGGGCGCGTGCCGCCGTCGGATGGTCCGACCCGGTCAGCTCCGGGGCGTGAGCGGACCGCGCGCGAGCTTGTGCTGCGCCGACTGCGCCACCGGCCGGATCGTGACCAGGTCGAGGTTGACGTGCGGCGGGAGCTCGACCGCGTGCACGATCGCCTCCGCCACGTCCTCGGCGACGAGCGGCTCCGGCACGTTGTCGTAGACCGCCGCCGCCTTCGCCTCGTCGCCCCGGAAGCGGGTGAGCGCGAACTCGTCGGTCTTCACCAGGCCGGGCGCGATCTCGACCACGCGGATCGGTTCGCCGTTGAGCTCCAGCCGGAGTGCGGCGACGAGGGCGTGCTCGGCGAACTTCGCGGCGTTGTACCCGCCGCCGTTCTCGTACGCCACGTGACCGGCGGTGCTCGTCACGGTGACGATGTCGGCGTTCCCCGCATCGGCAGCACGGCGACGCAGGTGCGGGAGCAGGGCCGCCACCACCCGCTTCGTCCCGATGACGTTCACCTCGAACATGGCGCGCCAGTCCTCGACGTCGGACTCCTCGACGCTGGCCGACCCGAACGCACCGCCGGCGTTGTTCACGAGCACGTCCGCTCCCCCGGTCTCCTCGACGCGGGCGGCGAGCCGGGCGACGTCCTCGGCGTCGGTGATGTCGGCCACGAGCACCTCGGCCCCGGTGGACGCGGCGAGCGCCTCGAGCTTCGCGGCACGACGGGCGACCGCCAACACCTCCCAGCCCCGCTCCCGGAACAGTCGGACGGTGGCCGCCCCGATGCCCGAGCTCGCTCCGGTGACGACTGCACGACGTGCCATGTACTTCCTCCGTGGTGGGGACGGGTGTCACGACAACCGTACCGATCCGGCGGGATGGCGATCCGGTACCGTGACCGGGGATGACGACGGATGCCGCCCCTCCTGCGCCCTCGGCGCCCGCCACGCAGCTCGACCCCGGACGCACCGACCGCCGCATCCCGATGTGGGACACGGCACGGTTCCTGGCGGTGACGCTCGTGGTGATCGGTCACGCGATCCAGCGGCAGACGCCGGCGAGCGAGCACGCCCTCGCGCTGTACACGTTCATCTACGCGTTCCACATGCCGGCGTTCGGTGTGATCAGCGGCTACTTCTCGTCGGCGGACACCCCGACGGCGAAGCGCATGCGTCGGACGATCACGGACATCGTCGTGCCGTACATCGTCATGCAGACGATCTGGACCGTGGTGCAGGCGATCGTCGAGGGTGGCAAGCAGTTCAACCCGACCCAGCCGACCTGGACGCTCTGGTTCCTGCTCGCCCTCGGGATCTTCCGGCTGATCCTGCCGTACCTGGCGCAGCTGCGGTGGCCGCTGTTCTGGGCGGTCGTGTGCAGCATCGGGGTGGGGTACCTCGACAACGTCGACTCCACCCTGTCGCTGTCGCGGGCGATCAGCCTGCTCCCGTTCTTCCTGGTCGGCTGGCAGGTCAAGCAGTGGGGGCTGTTCGACCGGTGGTACGAGGCACCCCGTCGCGTGGTGGTCCGCGTGCGCATCGCCGCCGCCGCGGTCTTCGCGGCGTGGGGCGTGGCGTGTGCGGTCTGGATCCCGCAGTTCAAGGAGTTCGACCTGCACCACTGGTTCTTCTACGACGACTCGTACTCGGGTCTCGGCGAGGACGCGTGGTGGGCAGGCGGTGTCCGGTTCGGGCTCATGCTGCTCGCCGCACTCCTGACCGCGTCGTTCCTGCTGCTCGTGCCCCGCCGGACCGTCTGGATCACCCGGTTCGGCGCCGCGACGATGTACGTGTACCTCCTGCACACGTTCGTGCTCTACCCGATCCGGGAGTCCGGGGTGCTCGCCGGGCCGCACTCGGCGTGGCCGTACGTGCTGCTCATGGTCGCGATCGCCTGCGCGGTGAGCCTGTTCCTCGCGCAGCCGTTCGTGCGCCGCGGGATGCGGTGGCTGCTGGAGCCGGACGTCAGGTGGTTGTTCCGTCGAGAGCCGGCGTGACGGCGGGCCGCACGGCTCGTCCCGGCACGGCTGGCGCGTCCGGCGCGTCCGGCGCGTCCTGTGCGTCCTGTGCGTCCGGGGCGGCGGCGTCCGTTACGTCGCGTGGCGCGAGTGCTGGTGCGCGCCCGGCCACCTGCGTACCGTGACCAGCGACGCGACGCCGCGCCGTTCCTCCCGGCCGGCGTCCGGCGACCCGACGACCCGACGACCGACAGCACCGACAGGAGCACCGATGAGCACGAACGACGCAGCCGCCTGGCGGTTCGAGACCACGCAGGTCCACGCGGGCGCACAGCCCGACCCGACCACGGGTGCCCGCGCGACGCCGATCTACAAGACCACGTCGTACGTGTTCGAGAACTCGGACCACGCGCGTGACCTCTTCGCGCTGGCCCAGCCGGGCAACATCTACTCGCGCATCATGAACCCGACCAACGACGTCGTCGAGCAGCGCATCGCGGCGCTCGAGGGCGGGTCCGGCGCGCTCCTCGTGTCGAGCGGTCAGGCTGCCGAGACCTACGCCGTGCTGAACATCGCCGGCGCCGGGGACCACATCGTGTCCTCGTCGTCGATCTACGGCGGCACGTACAACCTGTTCAAGTACACGCTCGCGAAGCTCGGCATCGAGACCACGTTCGTCGAGGACCAGGACGACCTCGAGGAGTGGCGCCGCGCCGTCCGGCCCAACACGAAGCTGTTCTTCGCCGAGACGATCGGCAACCCGAAGATCAACGTCCTCGACATCACCGGCGTGAGCGGTGTGGCGCACGAGGCCGGTGTCCCGCTCATCGTGGACAACACCATCGCGACGCCGTACCTCATCCGCCCGTTCGAACACGGCGCGGACATCGTCGTGCACTCGGCCACGAAGTTCCTCGGCGGTCACGGCACAGTGATCGGCGGCGTCATCGTCGACGGGGGACGGTTCGCGTGGTCGGAGCACGCCGAGAAGTTCCCCGAGTTCAACACCCCGGACCCGTCGTACCACGGTGCCGTGTTCGCGCAGGCGGTCGGCAACGAGCTGGCGTACATCATCAAGGCGCGGGTGCAGCTGCTCCGCGACCTCGGTGCGTCGAACTCCCCGGACACGGCGTTCACGCTGCTGCAGGGCATCGAGACGCTGTCGCTGCGCATCGAGCGGCACGTGCAGAACGCGCAGGAGATCGCCGAGTGGCTGGACCGTCACCCCGACGTCGCCACGGTCGCGTACGCCGGACTGCCGACGTCGCCGTGGTACGCGGCGGCGACGAAGTACGCGCCGAAGGGCGTCGGCGCGGTGCTGTCCTTCGAGCTCAAGGGCGGTGTCTCGGCCGGCAAGGCGTTCGTGGACAACCTGCAGCTCTTCTCGCACCTGGCGAACATCGGTGACGTGCGCTCCCTGGTGATCCACCCGGCGTCGACCACCCACTCGCAGCTCACCCCGGAGCAGCAGCTGACGACCGGTGTCACGCCGGGGCTGGTCCGGCTGTCGGTCGGCATCGAGAACATCGAGGACCTCAAGGCGGACCTCGAGGCGGGGCTCGCCGCTGCCCGGGCGGTGTCGCAGGAGGGGCTGCGCGCGTAGCGCTGGCGCGCTGTCGGTGCGGCGCGGCGGGTGGTGCGGCGCTGCGGGTGGTGCGGCGCTGCCGTGCTGCCGACCCGGAACGACGAAGTCGCTGTCGTACGACAGC
>NZ_JBQEPN010000002.1:0-10082 GCF_052045775.1 Curtobacterium sp. 22159 | reverse complement strand
ACGTCGTACGACAGCGACGATGTCGTTCCGCAGCGCCCGCCCCGCAGCGCCCGCCCCGCCCCGCCCGCGCACCCCGCGCGCACGCACCCGCACGACGCGCGCCGCCCACGCGCACGCACCCACGCGCCTCGCCCACCCGCGCCGCGCCCGACGTGACGTAACACGGCGGTGGCGGGGCGCGCCTCCCGGCAGACTGGACCCACGATGGACTGGCAGACGATCCCCGAGGACTCCGTGCCGTCCACCCTCGTGCCCGGAACCGAACTCGGCACCCTCGGCAAGCCTCCCGTCACCGGCGCCTGGCGCCCCGGCGACCACCCTGGTGCTCGGCACTTCGCGTCCCTCGGTGAGCAGTGGGTGCGCGGCGGCCGCATCCCGGCCGTCCGGGTGGCCTACGAGACGTGGGGGACGCTGAACGAGGAGCGCGACAACGCCGTGCTCGTCTTCCACGCGCTGACCGGCGACTCACACGTCGCGGGTCCGCCCGGCCCCGGACACCGCACGGCCGGGTGGTGGGGCGACGTCGTCGGCCCGGGGCGCGCGATCGACACCGACCGGTGGTTCGTGATCGCGCCGAACATGCTCGGCGGCTGCCAGGGCACCACCGGCCCGTCGTCGGTCTCACCCACGGGAGCCGAGTGGGGGTCCCGGTTCCCGTTCGTCACGGTGCGCGACCAGGTGGCGGTGCAGGCGCAGCTCGCCGACCGACTCGGCATCGGCACGTTCGCCGCGGTCGTCGGGGGCTCGATGGGCGGCATGCACGCGCTCGAGTTCGCGATCGCGCACCCCGACCGGGTGTCGCGCCTCGCGGTGCTCGCGACCACCGCGCAGACCACTGCCGACCAGATCGCGGCGAACTCGCTGCAGCGCGCCGCGATCCAGATGGACCCGGCGTTCGCGGGCGGCGACTACTACGAGGCCGATCCGGGTGAGGGCCCGCACCGGGGACTCGCCCTGGCGCGGCGGATGGCGCTCATGACGTACCGCGCCTCCGACGAGCTGAACGGCCGCTTCGCCCGGTCCTGGCAGAGCGACGTCTCACCGCTCGGCGACGACGGGCGGTTCTCGGTCGAGAGCTACCTCGACTTCCACGGCAACAAGTTCACGCGACGGTTCGACGCCTCGTCGTACGTGACGCTGACCCACGCGATGGACTCGCACGACGTCGGGGCAGGGCGGGGCGGTGTCGCCGCAGCGCTCGCGACGGTGACGGCACGGACGCTGGTGGTCGGGGTGTCGAGCGACCGGCTGTTCCCGATCGAGGACCAGCACCGGATCGCCGCGGGCGTGCCGGACACCCTCGACGGCGATCGTGCCGCTGTGATCGAGAGCGAGTTCGGGCACGACGGCTTCCTCATCGAGCACGAGGCGGTCGGGGCGCACCTGCGGCGGCTGTTGGACTGACGGGCACCGCTCCCCCGCGCTCGCGGCAACGATCGCGCAACCATCCGAACGCACGTGGCGCGCCGAACACCCCCCAACGGGTGTCGCGCGTGGAATGATGGCGTGGTGCTCGGCCTGACCGAGGCTCGGTTTTCCCGAGACCGAGGTACAGCCGCACGAGGTATCCCGCACGGGGTTTCCCGCACACGAAGTTTTGCCGCACACGAACAGATCGTCACCAACCAGGACATCGATGGACTTCATCGCACAGGAACGCGACCGCTTGCTGCGGTCGACGACCCGTGTCGTGGGCATCGTCTGTGCGCTCGTCTCGGTGATCGCCATCGTGTCCGCACTCGCCGTTCCGATCGTCCCGCTGCTCGGCGCCCTCGCCTGCATCGCGGTGATGGTCGGCGCACTGCTCGTGTTCGGCTGGAACAACTCGATCTGGTGGACGTCCCTCGTGCTCGCCGCGGGGCTCGGTGCCCTCGCGCTGCTGCTCCTCGGGTCCGACGAGTCCGCCCGACCGGTGATCGCGTCCGCCGTGGTGCCCCTCGCCGCCGGCAGCCTGTCCGCACCGCTCATGGCACAGCGCGGCCACCCGGTCGGTCTCGGGTTGACGATCGCCACCGGCGTCGTCGCGATCGTGTCGATCACCTGGGCGGCCGGCAGCATCCTCGCCGCGCCCGTCACCGGGGCGATCCTGGGCTGGGTCATCATCGCGGTCGTGACGATCTGGATCTCCCGGAGCATCCCGCGGGTGGCGCGCCGGATCTACAGCATCGGCACCGCGCACCGTGCCGAACGGCAGGCGAGCGAGACCGAAGCGCAGCGACGACAGGGGGCGCGCCTCCTGCACGACACCGTGCTCGCCACCCTCACCCTCCTCGCGCACTCCGGTGTCGGGGTGTCGGAGCAGGCGATGCGCGAGCAGGCCGCTGAGGACGCCCGACTCCTCCGGCACCTCCGCTTGGGCGCGACGCCGCAGCCGCAGCAGTCCGGCGACTACTCGCTCACCCGTGAGGAAGAGTCCCCGCTCGGGCAGACGCTCGAGTCCGTGAAGCAGCGCTTCGGGCGCATGGGGCTCGAGGTGAGCTGGCACGGCACCGGGCAGGTGCTGCTGCCGTCGAACGTGCTGGACGCGTTCCTGCTCGCCCTCGGGGAGTGCCTCGAGAACGTCCGCCGCCACGCCGGCGTCGGCGAGGCGCACGTCACGATCGTGCACGACGACGAGATGGTGCGCGCCATGGTGACCGACTCGGGCGTCGGTTTCGACCTCACGAGCGTCAGCGCGGAACGACTCGGCTTCAAGGAGAGCGTCGTGAACCGCCTCCGTGAGGTCGGCGGCGACGCCAAGCTCTTCTCCGCGCCGGGTTCCGGCACCACCGTCGTCCTGGAGGCCCCCCGATGAGCCGCATCCCCGAGGACACCATCAGCCGTGGCCTGCCCGGCGAGACGGTGCAGCCCGCACCGCGGACCCGACGGGAGGCGCGGGAGCGGTACCGGGGCAGCGAGCGTCGACAGGCGCGCGGCCTCCCCTCGACGTCGACCGGCGCGCGGTCGCTCCGCCAGGCCGCGAAGCCGGGCACCTCGCTGGGTGCCGGGTACCTCGGTCTCGGCGCCGCGGTGCTCACCGGCATCCAGGCCGTCGCCGGCATCGTCTTCTTCCTGATCCGCTGGTCCGACTTCACCGACCCCTGGTTGTCCGCGGCGGCCTGGGGCCTGTACGTCATCGCCGCGGTCGGTGTGGGGCTGAGCCTGCTCACCTACGGGGAACGCCTCACCGGCCTCGCGTTCGCGCTCATCTGCGTCGTGCTCGCCTGTGTCGTGACGCTCGACTTCGTCGGCATCTGGCCGGAGCACGACATCGCCCACACCGCCTCGGCGTCCGTCGCGGCCGGCTTCGCACTCCTGCCGGTCGCCACCCTCCGTCCCGGGCGGGAGGTCGCCGCGGCGATCGCCGTCCTCGGGCTCGCCTTCGTCGGCATGGCGGTCGCCTCCACCCCGATCACCAGCGACACGCTCCCCGCGATCGTCTCCACGCTGGCGCTCGTCACCGTGCCGCCGTCGATCGCCATCTTCGTCGTGCACCGGTTCCGCCAGCTCGTCCAGCGCGAACTCGACCGGGTGCTCGTGCAGAGCAACGTCCAGGCGCCGCAGTTCGCCGTCGGGATGCTCGCCTCCGACGAACTCGCCCGACTCGACCTCGCCGCCGAGAAGCTGCTCGACGCGGTCGCGAACGGCAGTGACCCCCTCCCGCTGTCCGACGCTTCCGCATCGGTCGCGGCCTCACTCGCGACGGAACTCCGGCTCCACCTCATCGAGGGGCGCCGTGAGACGTGGCTGTACCACGCGATCACGGAGTCCGACAACCTGGGCCGCTCCGTCAGCGTCGCCGATCCCCAGTCCCTCGCCGGGCACCTCTCCCCCGCCCAGCGCGACGGTCTGCTGCAGGCCCTCTGGCAGATGGTCGGCGACGGCAGGACGACCCAGCCCGGCGCGCCCGTCGTGTCCGTGACGCTCGGCCCCGTCGGCTCGGACGGACACCCCGTCACCGACGAGACCATGGACGTCCCGATCGTGTTCGAGTCCCGCGGCGTCCCCCGTCGCCGGCTCGGCCCGACCGCCTGGAGCGCCCTGCAACGCATCGGCCCGTACACCGACACCGTCCGTGACGGGGTGCTCCACGTCGTCGCGCACTGCGTCGTCGACCGACATCCGTCGATGTAGTCGTCGCACGGAACCGGCTGGCCCGACTGCCGGACACCCTGACCAGCCTGCCCGTGCCGTGTGGTCCGTGCCCCTAGGATCGGCCACGACAGCCCCCGAGAAAGGACGCCACCATGGCGACTCCAGAGGAACCGATCCGACTCGCACTCGTCGACGACCACAGGATGCTCCTCGGCGCGCTCACCGAGTGGATCCGGAACGCAGCCGACGACATCACGCTCGTCGCCGCGGTCACGACCTGGCCCGAGCTCCTCACGAGCCCGGCGTTCCCGGTCGACGTCGTGCTGCTCGACCTCGACCTCAAGGACTCGATCCCGGTCTCGTTGAAGATCTCCACGCTCAAGACCGCCGGCGTGAAGACCGTCGTGATGAGCACCTACTCCGAGCCGAACGTCGTGCGCGAGGCCCTCGGTGCCGGCGCCCTCGGCTACCTCGTGAAGAGCGAGGACGCCGAGATGATCGTCGAGGCCATCCGCTCCGCCCAGCGCGGCGAGCAGTACGTCTCCGCCGAGCTCGACCTGGCGATCAACAGCGGCGACGTCGGCGGCGTGCCGAAGCTCAGCGCGCAGGAGCGCCGCGTCATGGCGCTGTACGGCGGTGGCGAGCCGGTGAAGAGCGTCGCGTACCAGCTCGGCATCTCCGAGGAGACCGCGAAGAGCTACCTCAAGCGCATCCGCGAGAAGTACCGCGTGGCCGGCTTCGACGTCGGCACCAAGGTGGCCCTGCGGAAGCGGGCGATCCAGGACGGCATCATCGTGCAGGACGGCAGCCCGATCGGCCTGTAGGCCCGCCCGCTGCGGGACGGGAGGCGCGGTGCCGGCCCGCACCGCGCCGCTGGCGGTGCGGCGGGCGCCGACCTCACGGGGTGCGCGACACTTCACGCCCGCGCCGCCGCGTGAGGTGTCGCTGGGCGCGTGAACTCGTGCGGGGGGGCCGTCGCGCAGCAGCGCGCCTCGGCCCGCCCGCGCCTCCGGCGACCGCCGCCGACCTCACGGGCTGCGGGACACCTCACGCCGCCGATGGAGCGTGAGGTGTCGCTGAGCCCGTGAGGTCGTGCCCCGCGGCACGCCCCGCCGCGCCCACGGAGTGGCGCGGCGGGTCCCCGGCGCCGCGTCAGACGATCGGCACCGGCGACGTGATCGGCCCGGTCGACGGCGACGACGAGCGCAGCGCCGCACGCCGTGCGGTGCGACGCTCCGCCCCGTAGCTCACCATCGTCATGAGGACGCCGAGCAGCGCGAGCACGATGCCGAGCCACCCCGGAGCAGTGAAGCCGAACCCGGCAGCGATGACCGCACCGCCGAGGGCCGCGCCGAGCGAGTTGCCGATGTTGAACGCCGAGTGGTTGAGCGCAGCCGCGATGGTGCGGGCATCACCGGCGACGTCCATCAGCCGGGACTGCACCGCTGGCGGGATCGCGGACGAGGTCGCCCCGAGGAGGAACGCACCGAGGAAGACGCCCCACGCCCACTGCGCCGTGAGGACGGTCACGAGCAGCGCACCGATGAGCGCGAACATGCCGACGTAGATGGTCCGCTTCACGCTGTGGTCGGCCAGGTGCCCGCCGAGGACACCACCGACGACCATGCCGACGCCCACGACCACGAGGACGAGCGGGACGAACGACTCCGGCAGCCCCGTGACGTTCTGCACGAGCGGGGAGATGTACGAGTACACCGCGAAGAACCCGCCGAAGCCCACCGCGCCGAGCCCCATGACCATCCAGACCTGGGGCACCCGGAACGCACGGAGTTCCCGCCCGATCGTGGCGTGCTCGTCGCGGGCGCTGCGCGGGACGAACGCCAGGACGGCGAGGAACGTCAGCGCGAACAGCAGCGCGACGACCCCGTAGGCGACGCGCCAGCTGGCGACCTGGCCGACCCAGGTGATCGCCGGGACGCCCACGACGTTCGCGACGGACAGGCCGAGGAGCACCATCGCGATCCCCTTGCCCCGCTTGCCCGGGCCCATGATGTCCCCGGCGACGATCGAGGCGATGCCGAAGTACGCACCGTGCGGCAGCCCCGCGACGAACCGGGCGACGAGCACGAGGCCGAACGACGGCAGCACAGCGCTCGCGACCGTGGCGAGCACGAACCCGACGAGCAGGACGAGGATCAGGCCCTTCCGCGGGAACTTCGCCGACATCGCGGCGATCGTCGGCGCACCGACGACGACCCCGAGCGCGTAGGCGCTGACGAGCCAACCGGCGTGGGCGATCCCCGCTTCGGGGTCGACGCCGTACTGGTGCGGCAGGAGCGCCTGGGCGATGTTCGGGAGCAACCCCATCGCGACGAACTCCGTCGAGCCGATGGCGAATCCGCCGAGGGCGAGCGCGATGAGCGCGAGTGCGCGGCGCGCAGGCGTGAGCTGGGACATGGTGCCTGTTTCGGGACGGGAGGAGCGGGACGGGTTCCGGACGTCGACCCACGTGGGCCGGCTGGGACCGCCGGTGCGCGTGGTGAGCGCACCGGGCCTCCTGTCCGGGCGGACCGCCGTGACGGCGGACGCAGGGTGGACGGAGGACGGTCCGGGTTCAGCGCCGAACGGGGACGACCGACTGTCGAACAGCCGGTCTCAGCAGTGTAGACCGCTCCAACGCGGCAGCGGAAGCCCGCTCGCCGAATCGATTCGAGCCGCTCAGGCCGCGCGGCGCTCGACGCCCGCCGGCGCGGCCACCGCAGGCTCGGGCAGCTCGTCGCGGTGCACCCACCCGGCACCGCACTCGGTGCAGGTGGCCCAGGCGTGGTCGCCCTGCTCGTCCGTGTCGATGACGACCGTTCGCAGGTCGCAGTCGGGGCACCAGCCGTCGTGCATCATCACGCGCTCCTCGTCGTCTCGCGGCCACCCGGTGTGGCTCGACGGGCACCATGAGACACCCGACCACCGACATCCGCGGGAGGCCTCCGGCGTGTCGCGCGGTGTGGAGCCGACGTCCAGCGCCCGGCGCCCAGTCGGCACCGAGCGGTCGGACGACGCACCCGGCTGTCAGCCGGTGCCCATCGGTCAGTCGGCGCCCAGCGGTCAGTCGCCGCCCGGCGGTCAGTCCCCGAGCGCCGCCTCGAGCCGTTCGAGCTTGCCGTCGATCTCGCCCGTGTGCCCGGGGCGGATGTCGGCCTTCAGCACGAGCGACACCCGCGTGCCGTACTCCCCGACGGCCTCCGTGGCGCGCTTGACGACGTCCATGACCTCGTCCCACTCCCCCTCGACCTCCGTGAACATCGACGAGGTGCGGTTCGGCAGCCCGCTCTCGCGGACGATCCGCACCGCGGCGGCGACGGCATCGTGCACGGACCCGTCCGACGATGCGGAGGGGCCACCGGACGGAGCGACGGAGAACGCGACGATCATGCGTCCATCCTGCCCGGCTCGGCGAGCGGTGGCACGGCGGGGTCGGCCTGCGCGCCCGGCCGACGACGTGCGGCGAGTCCGAGGCGCACCACGGCGACGATGCTCCACACCAGCAGCGCGACTTCGAGCGCGTTCCGCAGCGTGAGCACGACGAGCACCCAGGGCTGCACGGTGAGCACCTGGTCGTAGAACCCCGGGTAGACGACCTGCGTCAGCACGGCCATCGGCAGCGCGGCCACGGCGACGGGGAGGAAGCGTCGGGCGCTCGGTCGACCGGCGACGAGTCCCCACACGATCGGGACGGCGAACCAGCCGACGTACTGCGGCGACCCCACCTTGTTCGTGGCGACGAGTGCGGCGACGAGCAGCAGGGCCAGCAGCGGCGCGGCCTCCGTCCGACGGGCACCGTGCCGGACGGCCCACAGCGCGAGCGACACCCCGGCGACCACGACGACCGCCATGAGCGGCGTCGACACGGCAGCAGCGGCGTGCGTGCCGGCTCCGGACACCTCGAACGTCAGGATCTCGCGGTCGTAGTAGACCGCCGCTCCCGGGACCCCTGCTGCGGCGGCCCACATGAACGGCGTCGCCAGGGGTGCCTCGATCTGGAGTGCCCGCCCGGTCTGCTGCCCGACGAAGGAGAACAGGTGCGCCGCTCCCCCGTACAGCACGTCGACGAGCACGATGAGCGCGGTGACCACGAGCGCCCCCGCGAGCACCCCGCGACGGTGCCCGCGGCGGAGCAGGAGCAGCACGCCGACGAGCGCCGCCGGCCAGACCTTCGTCCACGCCCCCGCGGTGAAGAGGGCCGAGGCGACGGCAGGACGCGTCGCGACGAAGGCCACCCCGACGAGCGCGAGGACCGTCGCGACCGTGTCGATGCGCCCGAGCCCGATCGGGCCGAGCGCGAGCAGGAAGGCGAGCCACCACCAGACGACGCGCACGCCGAGCGCGCGGAAGCGCCAGAGGAACCCGCACGCGACGGCGTCGAGCACGACCATGAGGACGAGCCACCCCGTGCCGATCGAGGCGACCCCGCCGAGCGCTGCGGCCGCCATCGGCACGATCGCGAGGATCGGGTACACCCAGTCCTCGTCGATGCCGACCCAGAACCCCGACGTGTGCCCGGTCTCGATCCAGCGCCGGTAGGTGATCGTCACGTCGCCGAGCGGCAGGTTCGCCGACACCGCCGTGAGGTACCAGAGCACCGCGTGCACGGCGACGAACGCCACGACGAACCCGACCAGCTCTGGCCACCGCGTCCGGCCGTCCGTCCTCTGCACCGGACGAGCGTAGCGGGCGCGGACACAGGCTTCGCCGAGCATGACGTGTCACCGTTCTGCTCGTGAGCTCGGACTCCCCGCACATCCCCCGCAAGCCGCGCACGGCAGTCGTCTGGATCGCCGGCGTCGCGGCCGTCGTCGGCATCGGCGTCGTCGCCGTGATCGTCGGCACGAACGTCTACACGAGCAGGGAGAACGCGAAGGCCTCGGCCGCCCCGTCCGTCGCGGCGTCGCGCGCACCCTCGACACTCGACCCCTCGGCGCTCGGCGGCGAGTGGACCGTCGGCGGTGACTCCGAGGCCGGGTACCGCGTGCACGAGGTCCTCAACGGCTCCGACGTCACCGTCACCGGTCGGACCGACAGCGTCACCGGCAGCGCCACGGTCGACGGGTCCGCCATCACGGCCGCCGAGGTCACGGTCCGCGTCGCCGACATCGCCACCGACTCCGAGCAGCGGGACTCGTACTTCCGCGACTCCGCCCTCGACACGTCGGCCTTCCCCACGGCGACGTTCCGGCTCACCCGACCGGTCGCCGACGCGGTCCCGAGCGGGTCGGCCACGACGGCGGTCGAGGCGACGGGGACGCTCACCCTGCACGGGGTCACGAAGACCGTCACCGCGAAACTGCAGGTCGGGTTGAACGGGGACGGCGTCGACGTGTCCGGCACGATCCCGATCACGTTCTCCGACTACGGCGTGCAGGCCCCGGACCTCGGCTTCGTGAAGGTCGACGACGCGGGTGCGGTCGAGTTCCTCGTCCACGCGACGCCCGCGCGCTGACGACACTCCGGCGCGTCACGTCGCGTACGCGCCCACCTGACGGACGGGAGGCGCGGCGTGTGCCCGCAACGCGCCTCCCGTCCGTCCCCGGGTCGTGTCCACCCCGCGCGCGCAACGAGCGACACCGTCGCTGTCGTACGACAGCGACTTCGTCGCCAGCTCGCAGCCGCAACAGCCCGCGCAGGCAAGGAACGACATCGTCGGTGTCGTACGACAGCGACTTCGTCGCATCGACTCGGCCGCGCCTGACAGCGCGCACGAGAGGCCCCGCAGGACAGGAGCGACGTTGTCGACGTCGTACGACAACGACTTCGTCGTCGGGCCGCGCCCGCAACAGCCCGCGAACGCAACGAACGACATCGTCGACGTCGCACGACAACGACTTCGTCGTCGAGCCGCGCCCGCGACAGCCCGCGCACGCAAGGAACGACATCGTCGCTGTCGTGCGACAGCGACTTCGTCGCATCGAGTCAGCCCCGCCCAATCGCGCCCAACCGCGCCCACCACCGCGCCCGGCCGCGCCCGCAACACCCCGCGCGCGCAACGAACGACA
>NZ_JBQEPN010000001.1:253576-431884 GCF_052045775.1 Curtobacterium sp. 22159 | reverse complement strand
CATCGACTCAGCAGCCGGCGTGTCAATCCGCTGATCCTGCACCACACCCGGGTCCGAATCCTTGAGGGTGACGCGGTGCTCACCGGCCACCATGGACTCGCCCTGAGGCGTGTACTCGGTGAGGAGACGGTACGCGACGCCGAAGTTGAGTTCGTCGCCGAGCTTGCTCCACTTGCCGTCGCGGTCTGCGAAGGCGTCGATGATCGTGCGTCCGGTCTCGGTCTTGATGACCACACGCGACTCAGGCTCGGCAGTACCCGCGAACTCGATCCGCTTGGACGGCGTGTCGACGGTGGAGCCGTTCGCCGGGGTCTCGATCACGAGCGGCGCAATGTTCGACTGGCCCGGATTCACGACCACCTTCGAAGTCGTGGTGTTCGCGCCCTTCGACTTCTGGGTCGCCTCGATGGTGTTCTCACCCTTGCTGATGGTGACGGCCTTGTTCCACTTGCCGTCCTCGCTCACGGTCTCAGGCTTGCCCGCAGTACCGTTGACGGACACCACGACCTCGGAGCCCGGCTCGCCCGTACCCTGGACGGTGATCGGGGACTCGTCCTGCTCCGACTCGTTCACAGGCGACGAGATCTCGACTGCCTTGCCATAGTCGAGGCTCACGGACTTCGTGGACTCAGTCCCGTCGTCCGCGGTCTGCTTCACGGTCAGGGTGTACTCGCCGCCCGAGTCCGGGGCGTCGATCTCGACCGAGTAGTTGCCCTCGGCGTCGGTCGTCGTCGAGGCAACCTCCTTGCCGTCGGGGTCAACGATCGAGATCGCCGAGTCGGGCTTGCCCCTCCCAGAGATCACGGACTTGTCGTCGCGACCGTCCTGAAACGTCCATTCGGCCGAGAACGGCTTGATCGCTTCATGCTCACCTGCAAGCGGAACGCCCTCAACGCCAGCCTTGAACCCCGTGTGCTTGCCGACGATAGCCGGAGCTGGTGGAACACAGCTCTGGCCGACGCCGTGAGCAGTGCAAGTGTACGACGTTCCCGGGATGTTGCTTTCACCAATTCCGACGATCTTGCCCTTGAAGGTCAGATAGCCCTCCGAATACCCGAAGTGCGCGCCACAGTTGGCTCCGCCTGGGGTGAGAATTGTCGCCCCGATCGGGGAATTAGGCACATACGTTACCCAGTGCCCCTGCCCCACTGTTCCGCTGTACCATGTCTTGGTCGGTCCCGCCTCGGGAGCCACGCAGTAGCCGCCATTCTTGAGGGCGAATCGTCCGTCACCCCGACCCGAGTCAATGACTTCGTAAGTGGAGCGCGAGGCCGCTTCCTCCAACGTTGTGTAGTAGCCGACGGCATTCGAGTCCGACTTACTCACAATCTGGGAGAAGTAGCTCGGGATTGCGTATCTCGAACCGACCTTGAACACCAGCTGCATCGAACCAAGTGACTGGCCGGCTCGAGGAACGGCCGGTTCGGCTGCGCTTGCGGAAGTGGAACCGAAGGAAAGGCCGGAGGCGAGGGTCGCGACGGCGAGCGCCGACGCACCCAGGCCTTTCGCGATACGGGTCTTCTTGTTCTTGCTCATGGTTGGGTTCCCTTTCAAGGGGATCGGGGCCGCGTGCGTTTCGTCAGAGCGATCGGGTCGCCCGCGGCTCGCGGTCATCTTCTTGGCGGGTGAACCCCGCTGCACAACCAACATATCAAGTATCAACCTGAAATACAACTCTGTGCGATAGAAACCTTCTTGAGCCGTTCTGACGCAACTTTCAGCTCCCTGGGTTGACGCGCCTCCAGTCCGGAGTAGAGTTGAGTCCATCGGACGCAAGTCCGCAGACTTCCGCACCACGCGCCGCAACCGGCGCACCCTGACAGAAGGAGCACCACACATGGGACGTGCAGTAGGCATCGACCTCGGCACCACCAACTCGGTCGTCAGCGTTCTCGAGGGTGGCGAGCCCACCGTCATCGCGAACGCCGAGGGCATGCGGACCACCCCGTCGATCGTCGCGTTCACCAAGGACGGCGAGGTCCTCGTCGGCGAGACCGCGAAGCGTCAGGCGGTCACCAACGTCGACCGGACCATCGCGTCGGTCAAGCGCCACATCGGTACCGACTGGAAGGTCGAGATCGACGGTAAGCAGTACACCCCGCAGGAGATCTCGGCCCGCACCCTGGGCAAGCTCAAGCGCGACGCCGAGCAGTACCTCGGTGAAGACGTCACCGACGCGGTCATCACTGTGCCGGCGTACTTCAACGACGCCGAGCGCCAGGCCACGAAGGACGCCGGCGAGATCGCGGGCCTCAACGTCCTCCGCATCATCAACGAGCCGACCGCTGCCGCGCTCGCGTACGGCCTCGACAAGGGCAAGGAAGACGAGCTCATCCTGGTCTTCGACCTCGGTGGCGGTACCTTCGACGTCTCACTGCTCGAGGTGGGCAAGGACGACGACTTCTCCACGATCCAGGTCCGTGCGACCGCGGGTGACAACCGCCTCGGTGGTGACGACTGGGACCAGCGGATCGTCGACTACCTCGTCAAGAAGTTCAAGGACGAGCACGGCGTCGACCTCTCCACGGACAAGATCGCGAAGCAGCGCCTCAAGGAGGCCGCTGAGCAGGCGAAGAAGGAGCTCTCGTCGCAGATGTCGGCGAGCATCCAGCTCCCCTACCTGACGCTCACGGCCGACGGCCCGCTCAACCTCGACGAGACGATCTCGCGCGCACAGTTCGAGCAGATGACCTCCGACCTGCTCGACCGCACGAAGAAGCCCTTCAACGACGTCATCAAGGAAGCGGGTGTGTCGGTCAACGACATCTCGCACGTGGTACTCGTCGGTGGTTCGACCCGCATGCCCGCCGTGGCCGAGGTCGTCAAGAGCCTGACCGGTGGCAAGCAGCCGAACCAGGGCGTCAACCCGGACGAGGTCGTGGCCGTCGGTGCCGCTCTGCAGGCCGGTGTCCTGAAGGGCGAGCGCAAGGACGTCCTCCTCATCGACGTCACGCCGCTGTCGCTCGGCATCGAGACCAAGGGCGGCCTGATGACGAAGCTCATCGACCGCAACACCGCGATCCCGACCAAGCGGAGCGAGACCTTCACGACCGCTGACGACAACCAGCCGTCGGTCGCGATCCAGGTCTTCCAGGGCGAGCGCGAGTTCACCCGCGACAACAAGCCGCTCGGCACCTTCGAGCTGACCGGCATCGCCCCGGCTCCCCGTGGCGTGCCCCAGGTCGAGGTCACCTTCGACATCGACGCGAACGGCATCGTGCACGTGTCCGCGAAGGACAAGGGCACCGGCAAGGAGCAGTCGATGGTCATCTCCGGCGGCTCGTCGCTGCCGAAGGAGGACATCGAGCGCATGGTCCGCGAAGCCGAGGAGCACGCGGCCGAGGACAAGGCCCGCCGCGAGGCGAACGAGCGTCGCAACCAGGCCGAGCAGCTCGTCTACTCGATCGAGAAGCTCATCAAGGAGAACGACGACAAGCTCCCCGCGGACGTCAAGTCCGAGGTCCAGGGCGACGTCGACTCGCTGAAGTCCGCGCTCGCGGGTGAGGACGAGGACGCCGTCAAGGCCGCCTTCGACAAGCTCAACGAGTCGCAGGGCAAGCTCGGTCAGGCGATCTACTCGCAGCAGGACGCGGGCGCCGCGGCCGGTGGCGAGCAGGCCGCTGGTGAGCAGCCGGCGGACGACGAGGACATCGTCGACGCCGAGGTCGTGGACGACGAGGACGACAAGGACAAGAAGTAACGATGACGGATCCCAAGGACAACGTGCCGAACGAGGACGAGCCCCAGGTCGAGGGCGACGCCACCAACGCACAGCAGCCCGAGGACCTCATCGAGGCGGAGGGGCCGGACGTCGAGGTACCGACCGACGGCCCCGCCGCCGGCGGCCCCGAGTCAGACCTCTCCCCGGAGGACCAGGCACTGCTCGACGACGCGGCACGCGGGATGGCCGAGGACAAGCTGTCCCAGGCCGACCGCGACCTCGTCGCCGAGATGCGCGCGGACATGCTACGTGCGCAGGCCGAGCTGGTGAACTTCCGGAAGCGCGTCGAGCGTGACCGCGAGGCCAACCGCGAGGTCGCCATCGCCGAGGTCGTCCGTGCCCTCCTGCCCGCACTCGACGACCTCACCCGGGCGGAAGCCCACGGTGACCTCGCCGAGGGCCCCATGCAGGTGATCGCGCAGAAGATCCGCGGCGGGTTCGACCGGTTCAAGCTCGTGCAGATCGGCGAGAAGGGCGAGTCCTTCGACCCGAACATCCACGAAGCGATCGTGCAGCTCCCCACTCCGGGCGCCACCGGCCAGACCGTGGCGGACGTCGTCGAGCCGGGCTACAAGCTCGGTGAGCGTGTCCTCCGTGCGGCCAAGGTCGCCGTGGCGGTCCCGGCCTGATCCGCGACAGGAGGTAGGTGATCCATGGCCAGTCAGGACTGGTTCGACAAGGACTTCTACAAGGTCCTCGGGGTCTCCAAGGACGCCTCCGACGCCGAGCTGAAGAAGACGTACCGGAAGCTCGCGCGGCAGTACCACCCGGACTCCAACCCGGGTGACGCCGCCGCCGAGAACCGCTTCAAGGAGATCAGCGAGGCGTACTCCGTGCTCTCCGACAAGGAGCAGCGTCAGGAGTACGACCAGGTCCGCGCCATGGGCTCGGGCGCCCGCTTCACCGCGGGTGGCCCGGGCCAGGGCGGCGGCTTCGAGGACGTCTTCGGCGGCATGTTCGGCCAGGGCGGCGGGCAGCGTGTCCGCTTCGGTCAGGGCGGCGGCGGCGCGGGCGGCTTCGAGGACATCCTCGGCGGCATGTTCGGCGGTGGTGGTGGCTTCGGTCAGTCCAGCGGCGGGTACCGCGGCTTCGGCGGACCGACGAAGGGCCGCGACGTCACCGCGACGACGACGCTCGACTTCACGACCGCGATCGCCGGCGACACCGTCAAGCTCTCGCAGGGCAACGGCCGGCCGGTGAACGTCCGCATCCCAGCGGGCGTGGCCGACGGCCAGAAGATCCGGCTGCGTGGGCGGGGCGAACCCTCGCCCGACGGCGGCGAGGCCGGTGACCTCGTGGTCACCGTCACCGTCCGCAAGCACCCGGTGTTCGAGCGCGACGGGCAGAACCTCCGTGTGGACGTCCCCGTGACGTTCGTGGAGGCGGCGCTCGGCGCCACCATCCAGGTCCCCACCCTCGGTGGCGATCCGGTCAAGCTGAAGGTCGCGCCCGGTACGCCGTCGGGTCGCGTCCTCCGCGTCAAGGGGCGCGGCGTCACGACCAAGAACGGGACAGGCGACCTGCTCGCCACCGTGCAGGTCGCGGTGCCGTCGCACCTGTCGGACAAGCAGCGCGAGGCCGTCGAGGCGCTCGCGGCCACCCTGCCCGACGAAGACCCCCGCGAGGACCTCCTCGCCAAGGCACGCAGCTAGCGCTGCTTGCTGAAGAACCAGCCTGGGCCCACGCCGCCGGTACCCGCCCGTCGCGAAGCGGCGGGCGGGCCGTGCCGGTGGGGAGAGGCGCGGCGCGGCTTCCTGACGGACGCCCGCCGCGCCTCCAGTCTGGTTCCCGGACCACGCGAACGACGGAAAGGAACACGCCATGACCGACATGGACGAGAACTCGCCCGTCTTCGCCATCGCGATGGCGGCGGAGCTCGCCGAGATGCACCCGCAGACGCTGCGGCAGTACGACCGGCTCGGCCTGGTCGTGCCTGGGCGTACACGCGGCGGCTCGCGCCGCTACTCGATGCGCGACGTCGCGCAGCTGCGCGAGATCGCGCGGCTCGGCTCCGAGGGTGTCTCCCTCGAGGGCATCCGTCGGGTGCTCGAGCTCGAGAACGAGAACCGGGCGCTGCGCGCTCGGGTGAGCGAGCTCGAGACGGCGCTGGCCGACCAACTCATCAACCGGCCGGGCGCGCGCGTGTTCGCGGCGACGGCGTCGGGTGCCGCGATCTCGCTGAAGGCCGGGTCCAGGCCGCAGCGGAACACGCAGATCGTGCTGTACCGCGGGCCGCGCTGAGGCTCCCGACCGCGGACGCTCGGTACGCTGGCGCGATGCCACCGGACTTCGCCGACTTCTTCCGCCGTCGCGACGACGATGCGCCGGACCTCATCGCGATCGACGGCACCGACCGTTTCATCCTCGACGAGGCACCTCACGTGCACGGCGACGCGCTCCGGCAGCCCGGCGAGGTCGCGGTGGTCGACGACCGCCACGGCGTCCTGACGCTCGGTGCGATCACCGTGCACGGTGCCTCCGACGTGCGGGTCGTGCAGGACTCCCTGGTCGGTGTCCGTGCGCTCGAGGCCAACGCGGGCACGTTCGGCCGCCGAGGGTTCCACCACCCCGAGTCGCTGGAGCAGGCGTTCCGTGACGTCCGACTGGTGCTGCTGCGGCTGTCGAAGTCGAACGACCGCCTCGACGAGGTCGCCCGGGCAGTGGCGCGGTGGGCTGCGCCGGACGTCGTCCTGCTCTGCGGTGGCGTCTCGAAGCACATGAACCTGTCGCAGAACGACGTCCTCCGCCGGTACTTCGGTGAGGTCACGGCCTCACGGGGACGGGGGAAGTCGCGGTTGCTCATCGCGCAGGACCCGTTGCGCGCCTCTGCCACCCGGGCGGACACGATGAACCCGTGGCCGCGGTCCGTGCACGTCGACGAGCTCGGCATGACCCTCGTCGCGCACGGCGGCGTGTTCGCCGGCACCTCGCTCGACCAGGGCACGCGGGTGCTGCTCGGCGTCATGGACGACGCGGTCCCGACCGCGCGCACCGCGGTGGACCTCGGCTGCGGCAACGGTGTGATCGCCACGGCGATCGCGCTTCGTCGACCGTCGCTCAAGGTGATCGCGACCGACGTCTCAGCCATCGCGGTCGCCTCCACCCGCGCGACCGCGGCGGCCAACGGAGTCGCCGACCGCGTCACCGTCGTCCGCACGGACGCGGGCGACGAGCTCGCCGAGGGGTCCGCGCAGCTCGTGCTCTGCAACCCACCGTTCCACGCGGACACCACGGTGACCACCGACGCGGCCGAGGCGATGTTCCGGAACGCCGCCACGATCCTCCAGTCCGGCGGTGAACTCTGGTGTGTCTGGAACTCCCACCTGCGGTACCGGGGCGCACTGGAGCGGAGCGTCGGCACGACGCGTGAGGTCGTCCGGACGCCCCGCTTCACGGTGACGGCGTCGCGCGTTCCCTGACTCCTCAGCGGCGGTCGATGACGACGTACTCGACGATGTGGGTGTCCGGACCGGGCGCACACGGTTCGGCGCTGCAAATGACGAAACCGGTGCAACCGGCGGCCGTCTGCTCCAGCTCGACGTAGAGCGCGAGCAGCGCCGTGCCGGGTTTCCGGGGCATGAGGAACACCGCGGGCGCGTTCGGCTTCGGCTCGGAGAACGTGACCCGCACCAGTCGTTTCGAGGCCTTCGTCGAGAGACGCCACCAGACCTCGCCGAGCAGATCCGTGCCGGGGCCGCGCTTCGAGAGCTCGGCCCAGCCGCCTGACCCGATCGTCGCGTCGGGTGGGGTGACGGTCGGTGCCGTCGTCCCGGCGACGCCACCGGGAACCCGCACGGAAGTGCCGAGCTCCAGAGTGCGTTCGACGATCACGTCACGGGCGACATCGAGGTCTCGCGTGACGGAGAAGTCGCCGGCTGCTGTGGTCGCCCAGTACCGCAGCGCTACGTCGTCCGTCCTGTTGTCGACCACGCGTTCGACGCCGTTCTGGGTGCGGAACGAACAGCCGAGCACGACGGCGTCGAACGCGAACGACTCGTCGATCACGACACCGGGCGCGACGCAGTACGCGAACCGGACGCCGGTCGCGTTGAAGCCGCGACCAGAACCCGTCACGAGGATCGCAGCGGTCCGTACGGCAGAACCGCTGTGCTGGTGGAACTGCCCGCCGACGATCATGACACCGCCCTGTTGGTCGCGGACGTCGCCGCCCGGACCCGAGGCGACCGTGGCACCGGCGGGAGCGCGCTGGGCATAGCGCAGCATCGGCGCCGGAGCACCGACCAACTGCGGCGCCAGGAACGTGAGCGCACGCACGTTGCCGATGTCGACGAGCGGACCGCGGTTCAGCTCGGCGCCCGGGGTGTCGAGGGTCGACTCCACGTGGATGCCGACGAAGGTCAGGTTCGACGCCCAGTCCTGCGTGAGGTCGTCGCCCGCCCCGATCGCGAGGGCGGTGTTCCCCGAGCGCTCGATCGTGAGACTGTCGAACACGGCGAAGTTCGTGGCTCCGTCCATAGGCGAGCCGATGCGCATCGCCGGAAGGGTGTCCGTGCCGCAGAGATCCACGAACACGGTGTCCCACCGCGCGTTGTTGAGCGAGAGCACATCGATCCCCACCCCGCGGAACCGGATGACCCGGACATCGCGGAGCTGCGCCTCGAATCCCCCCTCGACCGCGATGCCCGTGCGGGCGGCCCAACTGCTGCGGTCCATCGTCGCGCCCGGAGTACGGAAGTTCCGGCCGTCGACGACGAGCCCGTCGAGGACCGCACCGCCCGGGGTCGCCGGGCCGACGAGCGTGACGAGCGGCGCCGTCGAGGCTGTGCCCACGGTCGGGACGATCGAGACTCCGCCGTACGCGCCGGCTCGAGGGTAGCGGGAGAGGCCCCCGCCCACCCCGATGAGCCGGACCTGCGCGGGAACGCGCAGTTCGTCGACAGCGTAGATGCCCGGCGGGAACAGGACGGCGCGGGGCACGGCCTCCGCGTTCGCCCAATCCATCGCTCGGCGAAGCGCATCCGTGTCGTCGTGTCCGTCACCGGCGGCACCGAAGTCGGAGACCGATCGGATCACGTCCGGCTCGGTGGCGCTCGCAGCTGACGCGGATCCGGCCGCGACGAACGCACCCAGCACTCCGGATGCCCCGCCAGCGATCCAGGACCGGCGCGTGGTCTCTCTCGACATGCGGCAAGCATGACACCGTGGCGAGACTGGCGCGCATCATTTGTATTTCACATTGTCATTTCATGTGTTATCTTGGAGGGGCCGGAGTGACCGGCCCCGACCGACAGGAGTCCTCATGAAGAAGCTCATCGCTGCCTCGATCACCGCTGCCGCCGCCGTCGCCCTGCTCGCGGGTTGCTCGAACTCCACCCCCGAGGACGCGACGACCGCGACCGCGACGCCCGAGCGCACGAAGTCCGCCGCCGCAGCGAGCAACACCTGCGAGGACGGCGTCCTGACCGTGACCGATTCGAAGGCCGCGAAGCAGGCGCTCAAGCAGGGCTGCGACACCGTCTACCTGCTCACGAGCGGCGTCGACCTGCAGCTCGGCGCCGTCAAGTCGCTCGGTATCGAGGGCAGCGACAACACCGTCGAGGTGGAGTCGCTCGACTCGATCTCCATCCTCGGCACGAAGAACACCGTGCAGCACGGTGGCGCGGCGCCGAAGGCGGACAACGTGCAGGACGGCAACACCATCACCGCCAAGTGAGCCCGAGCGGGGCCGGATCACCCGAACCCGGCCCCGCTTCCCCGTAGCACCCTCGGAACTCCTGGTCAGGAAGGCGTCCCATGCTCGGCATCGCGATCCTCATCGCTGCCCTCGGTCTCGCGCTCGTCTCGCTGCGGAACCTGCTCGTCCCGCTGGTGGGAGCGATCATCAGCTTCGTCGCGATCCCCGAGGTGAGCGTCTGGTCGATGCCGCTCCCGGTCGTGGGCGGCGTGAACGTCGGCGTGCTCGTGATCATCCTGACAGCGGCGACGCAAGTCGTGTTCCGGCTCACACGGTACGTCGCGGACGTCCTCGCGGCGCCGGTGATCTGGATCGCGCTCTCGGTCTGGATCGTCGGGGGCACCATCACCAACTTCCTCGCTGGGATCCCAGCCCCCGGCGCATGGCTCGAACTCGTCCTCGCACCGCCGCTCGCGTACCTCCTGCTCCAACGTCTCGTCGCCGAGTCCCCAGCAGCACCGCGGTCCCTCGCGCGCATCATCGTGGCCGTCGCCGCTGCAGAGGCGCTCCTCGCCCTCACGATCTGGGCGGGAGCGTTCCCCCAGCCGTTCGCCGACGCACACGCGACATTCAGCTACTGGTGGGACCCGGAGTTCACCAGGGCGCTCGGCACCCTCGACCATCCGCTCGCCCTCGCCGGGTTCATGCTCGTGGCCACACCGCTCCTGCTGACAGTCCGTCGCAACGCCCTCGTGATCGCGCTCGGCGCCCTGTTCCTCGCCACCATCGCCGCGGCCGAGTCCCGGGGCGCGCTCCTGCTCGCCGCTGTGGCGTTCGTCGTGGTCCTGGTACGGCGGCGGGTCTCCTTCGTCACCACGCTCGCCCTCGTCGGCACGGCTGCCGCCGCGGTCGTCGCGGTGCTGTCCGCCGCTCCCGAGCTGGTGAGCGGGCTGACCGAGAAGCTCTCGGATGACAACGGATCGGCCAATGCCCGAGTCCTCGGGCTGGCGGCCGGGCTGCCGAGCACGCTCGAGAACCCGGTCGTGGGCGGCGGCCAGGGAACGGCGTTCGCGACCTCGCAGGAGATCGGGCTCGGCACGAGCTTCGAGAACCCGACGGTCATGACCGCCCTCGATTGGGGGCTGGCCGGCACGGTGGCGTTCACCCTCGCGCAGCTGCTCGCGATCCGACGGGGCTTCCGTCGCGGCGGCGTCGGCGGGAGCGCGTCGGCCGGGCTCGTGCTCGCGCTGTACCTGCAGACCTACAGCTCGTACGCACTGCCGTCCGGCACGTCGATGCTGTTCTGGCTCGTGCTGGGACTCGCCCTGACGCCACGGACCGGACCGGCGTCGGACGGACACACCACGACGTGCCCCCGACCCCTCCGCACCTTGACGACGGGAGCACTCTGATGCACCGCAGTGTCCGCGACACCTTGACGAACTTCGCCGGCAACGCCTTCGCACCGCTCGCCGCGCTGGCCACCGCGCCGATCCTGGCGTCCGGACTGGGCGTCGTCGGACGGGGTGAGGTCGCCGGAGCCACCGCGCCGCTGCTCCTCGCCGTGAGCCTGGCGTCGCTGGGGTTGCCTTCCGCCGTCAACCACTGGGTCGCCCGGCACGCCGCCCACACCCGGCGTGTCGTCGGCCTCGCCCTCGCCGTGAGCGCCGCGGTCGGCGTTGCACTGACCGTGGCGATCACCTCGGTGAGTCGTGCCGTCGCGGACGGCGACGGCGTCGTGGCCGGGCTGATCGGCCTGGCGTCGGTCGCACTCGTGCCCAACCTGGCTGCCGCACTCCTGCAGGCGGTTGCCGCAGGTCGGCACGCCTGGCGTCTCGTCGCAGCAGAGCGTTTCGTCACGAACGGCCTGCGATTGGCAGCCCTCCTCGCCGCGGCACTGACCGGCACTCTCTCCGGAGAGTTCGCCGTGCTGGTCATCGCGCTGTCGCCGATCGTCGGGGCGACCCTCTACCTGCCGCTCCTCCGCCGGAGCGTGGATGCGCCTCCGGCGGAGCGTGCAAGCGCCCGCGCCGTCCTGTCGTACGGAGGCCGCGTCTGGTTCGGGGCGCTCGCGGGGATCGTCCTGACCCGCCTCGACCAGGTCCTCCTGCTACCGCTCGCCGGTGCGACCGCGCTCGGCCTCTACGCCGTCGCCGTCAGCCTCAGCGACATCCCCCTCGTGGTCGCGAACGCCGTGCGCGAGGTGACCTTCTCACGGCAGAGCACGACCACCGATCACGCCGCCCTCGCGCGGACCTCCCGTCTGACCGGGCTCGCCGTCCTGGTGGCGTGCGCCGCGGTCGCCGGAGTGCTGCCGTGGTTCATCCCGACGCTGTTCGGCCCGGAGTTCGCCCCGGCGACGACGGTCACCCTCGTCCTCCTGCTCGGCTGCGCGGTGAGCGTACCCGGGTCCCTCGCCGGCGTCGCGCTGGCGGCTGCCGGCCGCCCAGGGCTCCGAAGCACCTCGATCGCCCTCGCCGCGGTGTGCAACCTCGCCCTGCTGCTGGTGCTCACCGGACCACTCGGGGTGCACGGCGCGGCGCTGGCGACGCTCGGCGGCACCGTGGTGTCGAACGGGTTGAACCTCGTGTTCGCACGCCGCACCGTGGGCATCCGTCTCTCGACGTTCGTCGGGCTGCGCAAGTCCGACCTCGCACCGATCCGAGCGCTCCTCCCACACCTGCGGAGCGCGAACCCGTGACGCAATCGCTGTCGTGTGTTATGTTATATATGACAACTCGAACCTGAAGGGCACATGATGGACTTCCACGAATTCGTCCGCGTCATGCGCACGCGCTGGCTCAGCATCGCGTCGGTGCTCGGATTCGGCATCGCCGCGGCGGTCGCGGTGACCCTGCTCACCCCGGTGACGTACTCGGCGAAGACGTCGCTGTACATCTCCGTGCAGGGCTCCACCGGTACGGCGAGCGAGGTCGGTCAGGGCAACAGCGCGGCGCAGCAGAAGACGCGGTCGTACGCCAACGTCGTCCGGAGCGCTCGGGTACTCGACCCCGTCATCGACGAGTTCGACCTCGATGTCACGCCGGCGTCGCTCGCACGGCGGATCACGGCGGGTACGCAGCAGAACACGGTGCTGCTCACGGTCGCGGTGACCGACACCGACCCCGCGATGGCGGCGAAGCTCGCGAACGCGATCGGTGCGAGCTTCACGAAGGTCGTCTCCGAGAGCCTCGAGAAGCCGGTGAGCGGCGGCGACAGCCTCGTCCGGATCGAGACGACCGACCCCGCCACGGTGCCCGGCGCACCGAGCGGCCCCAGGAAGAGCGTGAACCTCGCCCTCGGACTCGCGGGCGGCGCGATCGGAGGCGTCGCCCTCGCCCTGCTCCGCAACGCCGTCGACACCCGGATCCGCCGCACGAGCGACATCGAGACGATCACCACCGCCCCGGTCCTCGGCGAGATCGCGTTCGACACGAAGGCCGCGTCCGAGCCGCTGATCGTGCACTCCGACCCGCGCAGTACCCGCTCCGAGGCGTTCCGCGGCCTCCGCACGAACCTGCTGTTCGTCGACCCGGACGCCCACCACGGGAAGACCCTCGTCGTGACCTCCGCGATGCCGAGCGAGGGCAAGACGACCACCACCGCGAACCTCGCGCTGACCCTCGCCGAGAACGGCGCTCGGGTGGCGCTGGTGGACGCAGACCTCCGTCGCCCGCGCATCGCCGACGTCATGGGGATCGAGGGCGCGGTGGGGCTCAGTGACCTGCTCATCGCCCGCGCCGAGATCGAGGACGTCGTGCAACCCTGGGGCACGGGGGCGCTCTCGGTCATCCCGGCAGGCGCGACGCCGCCGAACCCGAGCGAGTTGCTCGGCTCCCAGGCGATGCGGGCACTGATCGAAGAGCTGGAGACCCGGTTCGACCACGTCCTCATCGACTCGCCGCCGCTGCTGCCCGTCACCGACGCGGCCATCCTCAGCAAGCTCACCGCTGGAGCGATCGTCGTGACCGCCGCCGGCAAGTCCCGTCGCCCGCAGCTCACCCGCGCGCTCGAGGTCCTGGACGGACTCGACGCCCGGATCCTCGGGATCGTCGCCACCATGGTGCAGCGGAAGAACGCCGGCTCGTACGGGTACGGCTACGGCTACGGGTACGGCGAGACCGCGGCACCCGTGGCGCCCAACGACGATTCCGGTGCGAAGCCCGGGCGCCGCGCCAAGGCAGCAACCGCTCGCTGACGTCCGCCCAGCTCGCCTCCATCGCACCGATATCCTCGGACGGTGCGATGGAGTCGAGTGGGTTGGCCTGCGGTCGGGTACGTCTCACTCGAGGACATCGACGGCTACCCCGAGTACCTCGCACGGCTGCTCTCCGACGCGCCTCCCACCGTGGCGGCGCTCGCGTCCGTACGGTGGAGCGATGCCAGGGTCGCCGAGTGGTACACCGAGGACTCCGGTCGCCACGATGCGGCGGGTGTCGACGGGACGACGACGCAGACCGTGCACGCGGTCGTCATCGTCCGCAACGACGAGGTGCTCGACACGGCGGACGGCCTCTGGCGCCGCTGGAACCACGCGCGCGTCACGCTCCGCTTCGACCGCGCCGTGACCGAACCGGCCGATGTCGGAGAGCTGGACCTGCTCGCCGGTGACGTGCAGGTCTCCCGCGGCGAGATCGCCCACATGGACGCCGACGTCTGGGAACTGCGCCTGCTGTTCTCGCCGACCGGCGAACTCGCCGTGCACTTCCGCGACGTGTCGGTGCAGGTGCACACCGTCGCCGAGGAAGAGTGGGCGCGCCTGGAACACCGAGATCCCCACGGGTGGGCTGGCCCGGTACCGGATGGCTGGGTCGAGTGGGCCACGCCCGCCGTCCGCGCCGCGGCCCACGGCGACGTCGGAGGGCTCTCGCTCGCGCTCGACGGCATCGGAGTCGATCCCACGGACATCGACGAGCTCGATCCCCGCTGGGGGTTCGCGCCCGTGCACGCAGCGGCGTGGTTCGACCGGCGCGCGGTCACCGAGGCGCTGCTGGAGCGCGGAGCGTCCGTCGACCTCCAGGACGTCGAGGGCCGGACCGCGCTCGACCTGGCCCGGGAGCGCGGATCGGATCGGGTCGCGGAAATACTCCTGGCGCTCCAGGTGTAGTACTTGATATTCTGGTGAGGTGCAGCAGCGATCACCGGAACTCGACGGCCTCCGCGGTCTCGCCGTGGTCCTCGTCGTCGTCTCACACGTGTCGAACAGCTTGTCCCTGTTCGGAGGGATGGTCGGGGTCACGATGTTCTTCGTGCTCTCGGGCTTCCTCATCACGCGCAACCTGTTGCGGGAGCACGAGCGGAGCGGGCGGATCGACCTGTGGCGCTTCGCGGGCCGACGCCTCGCCCGACTCGCGCCGGCACTCGTGGTCGTCGTGCTCGTCGGGGTGACGCTCGCGGTGACGACTGCCGACCCCTGGGCGACGACGCTGCCGGCGGTGACCGTGTGGTTCGTGGCACCGATCGCCAACGTCGCTTCCGTCAGCGGCATCGACCTCGGTCCGTTCGAACACTTCTGGTCGCTCGCGGTCGAGGAGCAGTTCTACCTGGCGTGGCCAGTCCTCCTGCTGGTCGCGCTCCCTCGCCTGCGCGCGACGACCGCGCTGCGGTTCGTCATCGGCGTGACGGCGCTGGCGTTGGCGTGGCGGGCGTTCGCGAACGTCGCCGGGGCTCCCGCCTGGGCCACGCATGGTCTCGACACGAGCGCGTACGCACTGCTGCTCGGCGCTTCGGTCGCGTTCGTCCGGCGCCGGACGGTCGCGCAGTTGCCCTCGTGGACCGGTCTCGCCGCGGTCGTGGTCTGCGTGGGGCTGGCGGTCGGGCCGTCACTGTCCGCGATCGTGACCGCCGAACGCCTCGGCGTGTGGGTCGAACCGGTCACGGCGATGCTGACGGTGGTGGTCCTGCTCGCGGCCCCGGCGCGCCTCGGTGTCCTGCGGCTGGGGCTCCTGCGGTGGTTCGGCACGATCTCGTACGGGCTCTACCTGTGGCACTTCGTCCTGTTGACGGTCGCGCCGGGTGGCAGCGCGTCATCCGGCGTCCAACGGATCGCCGTTGCCGCCGTGAGCGTCGGCATCGCGGCGACGTCGTGGTACGCCCTCGAGCGGCCGGTGCTCCGCAGTGCGGCGCGGCGGACTGCGCTGCGCGCGTCGCCCGCTGGCACCGCGCCTCCAGTTCGTCAGTCGGCCGCGCCTCAGACGGTGAGCGCGTTCGCCGCAGCGACCCGCCCGTACCAGCGCGCCGAGTCCTTCGGCGTCCGGGCGAACGTCACCGGGTCCCACGACACGAGCCCGAACGTCGGACGGAACCCGGACGCCCACTCGTAGTTGTCGAGCAGGGACCAGTGCTGGTAGCCGAGGACCTCGATGCCGTCCTCGATGCAGGCGTGGATGCCCTCGAGGGCGCCCTGCGTGTAGGCGACCCGGCGGGAGTCGTCGGCGGTGGCGATGCCGTTCTCGGTGATCATGAGCGGCACGTGTCCGGAGAGCTCCCACGCGCTGCGGAGCCCGTCAGCGGAGGCGCCGGGGTAGAACTCCCACCCGGTCAGCGTGGTCTCGACGTCGTCGGCAACCGGCAGTGGGCCGTTCGGTCCGATGAAGGTGCGGGTGTACGCCTGGACGCCGAGGAAGTCGTCACCGGCGGCCTGCTCGAGGTACCAGTCGTCGCGCGGGTAGCCGTACTCGCGGAGCATCTCCTCGGAGCCGGGCTCGCCGTTCGGCTTGAACGCCTGTGTCGCGATGGTCCAGCCGGACTGCAGGCCGGACACCTGGGACAGGACCTCACGGGAGCGCTTGTGCGACGCGAGCAGGGCGTCCGCGACGCCGAGGTCCGGGTTCGGCAGGCCGTACGCGACCAGGTTCGACGCGTCCTCGCCGCCCGCGAGCATCGCCGCGATGTTCGGTTCGTTGATCGTGCAGACGTAGCGCACACCGTCCTGCACCACGGGGAGCGCGGCCTCGGTGTAGCGGGCGAACAGGTCGGCGGCGTCGGGGGCACGCCAGAAGCCGTCGCGCTCGAACCAGCGCGGCACGGTGAAGTGCATGAGGGTCACGATCGGCTCGACGCCGAACTCGTGGCAGGCCTCGACCATGCGCCGGTAGTGGTCGATCTCCGCGCGGCTGACGAACCCGCGCTCGGGCTCGATGCGCGCCCACTCGATGCTGAACCGGTAGGAGTTCAGGCCGAGGTCGGCGGCGATGCGGATGTCCTCGCGGTAGCGGTGGTAGCTGTCCGCGGCGTCGCCGGAGGGTTCGACGATGGTGGTGTCGGGCTCGTGCTCGTGCACCCACCAGTTCGAGTTGACGTTGTTGCCCTCGATCTGGTGCGCGGCGGTGGCGGCACCCCAGAGGAAGCCCTTCGGGAAGTCGAGCGTGGTGATGATGGGTCCTTTCAGTGCGCCGGCGTCAGTGCGCCGACAGGAAGTCGTCGAACAGCGCGAGGGTCGCGGCAGGGTTCTCGACGTGGGGTCCGTGGTAGCTCGTGGGGATCACCTCGTACCGGGCTCCCGTGTCGACGGCCATCTGCCGCTGCCACGGGATCGGCCACGCGCCGTCCCACTCGCCGTGCGCGACGAGGACGGGGAGGCCGGTGGCGCGGAGTTCGGCGGAGGAGTCGGTGTGGTCCTCGAGGATGTGTCCGCCGGCGACGACGCTGAGCGGGCTCGTGGCGTCGAAACGGTCGCGGACCATGCGGACGTCGTCGGGCAGTTCGTCGTCGGGACGGCCCGCCCAGAGTGGGTTCGTCGCATCGAAGAGCTGCCGGAGGTTCCCGCCCGTGTCGTGCAGGATCGTCAGCTCGGCGACCTTGCGGTAGGGCCAGCCGTACGGGCCGGAGCAGAACTGCACGACGTCGCGGAAGGACGACGGGGACGCGATTGCCGCCGCGCGGGCGATCACCCCGCCGAGCGAGTGCCCGATGAGGTGGACGGGCGCCCCGTCGTCGAGCAGGGCGGCGACCCGGACGACGTCGGCCGCTTCCTCGTCGAGGGTGTAGTCGGACGGGTCGCCGGGGGCTGCGGAGTCCGCCTGGCCGCGGCGGCTGATCGCCACTGCGGTCCATCCGGCGTCGCGGAGCAGGGGCATGAAGGTGCGCCAGTCCTCCTTCGAGCCGGTGTACCCGGGGACGATGAGGACGGTGCCCTTCGACTCCCCCGCGGGGACGACGCGGTAGGCGGTGAGTCGTCCGACGGGGAGGTCGATGCCGACGACGTCGACGCCCTCGGGCGTCGGGAGGTGACCGAAGGGAGCAACGGGCGGGAACGTCATGCGAGCAGTGTCCGCCGCGGGTTCGGCACCGCGTCCAGCAGCGCGACCGTGTAGTCGTCCTGCGGGTGCTGCAGCACCTCGGCCGTGTGGCCCCGTTCGACCACGGCGCCGTCGTGCAGCACCATGATGTCGTCCGTGATGAGGCGGGCGCTCAGCAGGTCGTGCGTGATGTACAGGAGCGAGACGCCCCACTGCTCGCGCAGGTCCTCGAGCAGGGCGAGCACGCCGGCGCGGAGCGTCACGTCGAGCATCGAGACGGGCTCGTCGGCGATGATCACCTGCGGGTCGGACGCCAGTGCACGGGCGATGACGACACGCTGCCGCTGCCCGCCGGACAGCTGGTGCGGGAGCTTCTGCGCGAACTGCTCGACGGGTGTCAGGCCCACGGTCTCCAGGAGTTCGAGCACCCGGCGCCGCGCGTCCTTCCCGCGCAGCCCGGTGTAGTTCACCACCGGGCGGGTGAGGATGTACTCCACGGTGTGCAGCGGGTTGAGCGCCGCGTACGGGTCCTGGAACACCATCTGCACCTCGGAGCGCAGGTCCTTCAGCCCGCGCCGGCCGAGGCGAGCGACGTCGGTGTCACCGAACCGGACGGAGCCGGAGGTCGGCTTCTCGACACCGGTGAGCATCTTCGCGATCGTCGACTTGCCGGAGCCCGACTGACCGACGAGGGCGAGCGACTGCCCGGGCTCGAGGGTGAACGAGACGTCGCGGACGGCCTGCACGGGCTGTTCGCCGCGACGCGGTGCCGGGTACGTCTTCACGAGGTGGTCGACGACGATCGGGTTGCGTGCCGCCGACCGCGACCGCGAGCCGACGGTCGCGAATGACGACGTCGTCTCCTGGCGTGAGGCGGAGCGCTGCGATCGATCCGGGAAGCCGGGCAAGGAGACGACCGAAGCGCGCGGGTCCGCGTAGTGCGACAGCAGCATCTTCGTGTAGTCGTCCTGCGGGTCACGCAGGATGTCCTTCGAGCCGCCGTCCTCGACGATGCGTCCCTCGTGCATGACGAGCACGCGCTCGGTGGCCTCGAGCACGATGCCGAGGTCGTGGCTGATGAGGATGGCGGTGAAGCCCTCGGACTGCTGCAGCTCGATGATGGTGTCCATCACGGCGTGCTGCACGAGGACGTCGAGCGCGGTGGTCGGCTCGTCGAAGACCATGAGGCGCGGTTCGAGCGAGAGCGCCAGGGCGATGGACACACGCTGGCGCATGCCGCCGGACAGTTCGCCGGGGTAGCGCGCGAGCATGGCGGTCGGCAGCTTCACCTTCTCGATGAGCTCCTGCATCCGTGCGTCCCACCGGTCGCGCGGCACGTGGCCGTGCGCCCGGAAGACGTCCACGAAGTGGTTCCGGATGGTCCGGACCGGGTTGAGGGCGTTCATGCCCGACTGCAGCACCATGGCGAAGCCACCCTGACGCTGCTGGCGGAGCTCCTCCTCGCCGAGGTCACGGATGTCGTGGCCGCCGAAGAAGATGTTGCCGCCGTTCGTCCGGGCCGGCGGCTTCTGCAGCCGCGTGAGCGCGTAACCGAGCGTCGACTTGCCGGAGCCGGACTCGCCGACCAGGCCGACGAACTCGCCCTTGCGCAGGCTGAACGACACGTGGTCGACCGCCTGCACGGCCTCCTGGCCGGCCGACTCGTAGACCACGGACAGGTCGCGGACGTCGAGCAGGACGTCGCCCTGGCCCGTACCGGACGGGAGGCGCGGGTCGGCGCCGCCACGCGCCTCCAGGCCGTCGGTGGTTGCGCCGCTCATGCGGTGACCTCCTTGCGCTTGCGGCGCGCGCCCTCGCGCAGCCGCGGGTTGGACACGGCGTCGACGCCGAAGTTGATCAGGGTGAGGCTCATCGCCAGGAGGGCGATGCAGAGACCGGGGGCGAACAGCAGGATCCACTGACCGGTGAGCAGCGCGTTGGAGTTCTGCGCCCAGTAGAGGATCGTGCCCCAGCTGACGATGGACGAGTCGCCGAGTCCGAGGAACTCGAGGCCCGCCTCGGCGAGGATCGCGCTCGTCGCCGCGCCGAAGAACGAGCCGACGATGAGGCTCGTCATGTTCGGCAGGATCTCGCGGAAGACGATGCGGGTCGCGCCGTCCCCGGAGAACTGCGCCGCCGTCACGAAGTCCCGGCCGCGGAGCGACTGCGTCTGGCTGCGGAGGACGCGGGCACCCCACGCCCAGCCGGTCACGACGATGACCGCGATGATGACCGCGATCCCGCCGTTCTGCAGGTAGGCCGCGATGACGATCATGAGCGGGAGCCCGGGGATGACGAGGAAGAGGTTCACGATGAACCCGATGACCTCGGCGATCCACCCGCGGACGTAGCCCCAGCTGAGACCGATCGCGACGGCGACGAGCGTGGACAGGAAGCCGGCGACGGCCCCGACGAGCACCGAGATCCGGGCGCCGTAGATGATCTGCGACAGGACGTCCTCGCCCGCGGCGGTGGTGCCCATCCAGTGGTCGGCGGTGGCGTCGGCGCTCCGGGGGAAGCCGTTCTGGCTCGCCCCGTAGGGCGCCAGCAGCGGGGCGAGGATCGCCACGAGGACGAACACGGCGAGGATGATGATGCCGATCCGGGCCTTCGTGTTCGACCAGACCACGCCGAACTGGCGGGCGGCGGCGAGCCACTTCGAGGGAGCTGCTTGCTCTTGGGTGCGTACTGCGATGGTGGCGTTGTTCGTCATCGGCGCGTCCTCGGGTCCAGGACGCCGTAGAGGACGTCCACGATGAAGTTGGCGATGAGCACCGACACGGTGATCATCAGGAAGAGGGCCTGCATGAGCGGGTAGTCCTGCCCGATCACGGCGTTGAACAGCAGGTAGCCGATGCCCGGGTAGCCGAACACCTGCTCCACCAGGACTGAGCCGCCGACCACGCCGCCGAGCGCCAGCCCGAAGCCGGTCAGGTTCGGCAGGATCGCGTTCCGCGCGGCGTACCGGATCGCCACGGTGCGTCCGCGGAGTCCGTTCGCCTCGGCGAAGGTCACGTAGTCGTCACCGAGGGTGTTGATCATCGCGTTGCGCATGCCGATGATCCAGCCGCCGAGGCTCGTCACCAGGATCGTGACGGCGGGCAGGACCGCGTGCTGCAGGGCGTCACCGAGGAACGCTCCGTTGAACCCCGGTGTGCTCGTCGCCGAGTAGGCGCCGGTCGTGGGGAACCAGTGCAGCACGTAGCCGAGGAAGAACAGCAGCAGGAGCGCGGTCCAGAAGTACGGGAACGTCGACATGAACGAGCCCGACAGGGTGGGAAGCGAGTCGAGCCAGGTGCCGCGCTTCCACGCTGCGCCGACGCCGATCAGGGTGCCGAGGACGAACGCGATGATCGTGACCAGGCCGACGAGGATCAGCGTGTACGGCAGGGCCTTCGAGACGAGGTCGCCGACCGGCTGCGGGTAGAAGGTGTAGCTCGTCCCGAAGTCGAGCGTGATGACCTGGTGCAGGTAGCTGACGTACTGGTCCCAGAGGTTGCCACTGGGGACGCCGAGCTGCGCCTCGATCGCCTTCTTGGTGGCGTCGGTGACCGGGCCGTTCTGGCTCAGCTTCGCGAGCGCCGCGTCGGTCGGGCTGCCGGGCATGAGCCGCGGCAGCACGAAGTTCAACGTGACCGCCGCCCAGAGCGTCAGGACGAAGAGGACGAGTTTCTGGAGGATGTACTTCACTTCGCCTCCTCCTGTTCCTTGAGGATCTTGCGTCCCGCGTCACTGTCGCGCAGCCGGAGCTTCGAGAAGATGAGCAGCGGTGCCGAGTCGTAGTTCTGCGGTGCCATGTACGGGTCGTCCGCGCTCGGCCAGCCGACGAACTTGCCGGTGTTGAACAGGCCCCAGAGCCCGCCGTAGTACATGCCGATCACGGGGAGGTCGTCGTAGACGATCTCCTGCAGCTGGTCGAGGATCTCCTGCTGCCGGGCCGTGTCGGTCGTCGCCTTGTACTCGTCGAGGAGCTTCTGCGTGTCGGCGTCCTTGTACCGCTCGTAGTTGTTCACCGTCGACTTGCCGACCGGCTGGTAGAAGTCGCTGCTGAGCAGGGAGTTGAACGCCTGGTAGACGTCGCCGTTGCCCATGCCGCCCATCGCCATGTCGAACTGGCCGTTGTTGATGTTCTGCTGGTACCCGGCCGGCTGCGGTGCCTGGATGGTCACCTTGACCCCGATGGCGGTGAGGTTCCGCTGGACCTCCTGCGCGGCACGGAGCCAGTCCGAGTACCCGTTGGCGGTCATGATCTTGATCTCGAGCTGCTTGCCGTCCTTGACGAGCTTGCCGCCCTGCTGCGTGTAGCCGGACTTCGCGAAGCTGGCGAGCGCTGCCTTGGTGTCCTGCGTGACGACACCCTTGTTCGGGATGTCCTGGTTCACGTACCGCTCCTGGTTCGGCAGGATCAGCCCGGTCTGCGCGGCCGCCTTGAGGTTGCCCTCGGTCGCGGTCTCGGCGATGTCGTCGCGGTTCAGCGCGAGCGAGATGCCTCGGCGGACGTTGACGTCGTTGTACGGGGCCTTCGTGAGGTTCGGGATGAGGCCGATCACGCCGCCCGGCGGGAACCAGTACGTGTTCGTCTTCGACGCCGCGCCCCAGGTGCCCTTCACGTCCGAGATGAACGAGTACGCCCAGTCGTAGCCGCGGGTGACGGTGTCGAGCTGCGTGTTCGTGGCCGGGAGGATGAGGTGCTTGATGGCGATCTTGTCGGCTTGCCAGTACCGCGGGTTCTTGTCCATCGAGTACTGCTGGTCGGTGTAGTTGCCGAGCACGAACGGACCGGTGCCGACGGGGTTCGGGTCACGCCAGGTCGTCGGGTCCTTGACCTTCCCCCAGTGCTGCTCACCGAGGATGTACGTCTGCCCGATGATCGTGAGGCTCGGGACGTCCTCCGACTTGAGGTGGAAGACGACGTGCTCGCCGTGCCGCTCGATGGTGTCGATGTGCTGCCAGGCACCCTTGACGTCCATCGCGGGGAACTTCTTGAGCAGGTCGAACGTGAAGACGACGTCCTTGGCGGTGAACGGTGAGCCGTCGGACCACTGCACGCCGCTGCGGATCGTCATGTCGATCGTCTTCGCGTCCGGCTGGGTCCACGAGCTCGCGAGCCACGGGTTGCGCTTGCCGTCGAGGGGGTTCACCTCGATGAGCGGCTCGTACATCCACTTGCTCGCGGTGCGGGCGTTGGCGATGTACGGGTTGAAGTTGCGGTCGCACAGCGGGTTGCCGTGGTCCGCGTTGATGAGCATCGTGTCCTTGCCGATGCTCGGGTCCGGTTGGGACCGGACCTGGATGCTGCAGCCGGTGGCCGCGAGGGCCACGACCGCGATGCCGGCGATGGCCGCGATGAGACGGCCACGCCGACCCCGGCGGGTGCCCGGGGTGCGCTGTGGGGGAAGCGTCATTGCTCGGTCGACCTCCGTGTCGAGTCGGTACGGACACAATGTATGCGCTTACATCGCGGTGTGCAAGCCGAGGTTTGTGTGTCGGGGCGGAGCACTGCGCCGTGGCGCGGGGACGAGGGCGCGTCGAGGTTGCACGACACGCCGCGTGCGTATCGCCGGCGGCGCACGACGTGCCGCCCGGCGTCACCGAGCGTGACGTTTCTGGCACGCTCGGCGCGCGGGGCCACCGCGGCTACAGGGACGGCGGGCAGCTCTCGCGCAGGAGCACCTCGACCGGCAGGCGCGTCGCCCTCGGCGGACCCTCACGCCGGTCGAGCCGGTCGACGATCGCCCGGACCGCAGCGCGCCCGAGTTCCCCCATCGGCTGGTGGACGGTCGTCAGCGGCGGCACCGAGAACCGTCCCGCGTCGATGCCGTCGAAGCCGGTGACCACGAGGTCCTCCGGCACCCGGACCCCGCGGGACGTCGCGGCGTCGAGCACGCCGAGCGCCGACTGGTCGTTCGAGCAGACGATCGCCCGCGGCACCGTCCCACCGTCGAACAGCTGCGACGCGAGCTCCCGCGCCCGCACCCGGCCGAAGTCACCGTGCACGACCCGGACCGACGACGCCGGGACGCCGTGGTCCTCGAGCGCCCGGCGGAACCCGGCGGCGCGCTCCATGTCGTCCGGCGAGTCGATCGGCCCGGCGAGGTACGCGAGCGACCGGATGCCGAGCCGCCCGATGACGTGCGAGGCGAGCGTCCGCATGCCCGCGGCGTTGTCGACGCTCACGGAGTCGAAGCCGTGCGAGCGCCGGTCGTCGGCGAGCACGACGACCGGGATGCGCCGGGCGACGTGCTCGAGCAGGTCGTCCGGGACCGTCTGCGCGAGCACGGCGAGGCCGTCCACGCGTCCGGCGACGTCGTTGACGATGACGTCCCGGGAGGAGCCGCGACCGGCGGCGACCATGAGCGCCAGGCCGCGCTGCCACGCCTCCGTCTCGGCACCGCGCAGCACCTCGTCGAAGTACAGGTTGGACGAGAACGGCTGGGTGACGTGCCGCCGGTCGTCGACCACGCGGACGCCGCCGTCGGTGACGAGGTCCGGCCGCTCGTCGGGCACGACGTCGAACCCGGGCAGCAGCAGGCCCACCACGCCCGTGCGCTTGCCCGCGAGCGCCCGCGCGTTGCCGGACGGCACGTACCCGAGACTCCGGATGGCCGCCTGGACGCGGTCCCTCGTGCCCTCGCGCACGGCGTCGGGCGTGCGCAGCACCCGCGAGACGGTGGCGATGGAGACGCCCGCCTCGGACGCGACGTCGTAGACCGTGGGAGGAGCGGTGCGCTGCTCGGCCAAGCCGTGCCTCCCGTCCGACGTCCGCTGCCTGCGTGCCGCGAGCCGCGCGGCCGGACCATCCTACGTACCGTGCGCGCCGGGACTCCTTCACGTGTGACGCGACCCCTTGCGCGCTCCGGACCGGCAGGGCCACACTGTCACGACCTCAGTACGTCCCGTGAGGAAGCGCACCGGCGGGCGGGTGCCCGCGCCGACCACGATGCCCACACGCAGGGGAAGGACGACACCATGTCGCAGTCGACCCGTTCCGGCAGGAAGTCCGCACAGCGGCTCACGAGTGACGAGCAGGAGGTCAAGGACGCACTGCTCGACCACTCGGACGGCAGCACGGCGTGGATCTTCGACCAGCTCGACGCCGCCGAGGACCGCGCGACGCCGTAGGCGGCCGTGGCGGCGTCGGCCGTTCCGCGCGATCAACCGGTCCCCGTCAGCGGGTCACCTCAGCGCTCGGTGCTCCCCACGATCGCCATGCCGGCACCGCGCAGCCGTCGTCGCTCCTGTGCGATCCACGCCAGGAGCCGGTCGTTGGTGCCCGCCACGTGCGCGGCCAGCAGCTCCGCCGCACGGTCACCGTCGCCGTCCCGCACCGCGTCGATGATGGCGCTGTGCTCCGCCCACGCGGCGTCGCGGGCCTCGGGCGTGCGCACCTCGATCCAGCGCGTCCGCTCCAAGCGGGTGAGCGCGTCGGCGATGGCGTCGGTGACGAACCGGTTGCCGCCGAGCGCGGCGAGGTCGAGGTGGAACGTGGAACCCATGCGGATGCCGGCCTGACGGTCGGGCGTCGGGCGGAGGGTGTCGAGGTGCGCCCGGACCTCGTCGAGCTGCTCGGCGGAGGCCCGCTCGACGGCGAGCCGTGCGGCCGCGGGCTCGAGGATCCCGCGGAGTTCGGCGAGCGAGGCGATCTCGTCGAGGTCGATGGGCGTGACCGTCCACGCTCGGCCCTCGTGCAGGATGAGCCCCTCGCGCTCGAGCCGCGAGAGCGCAGCCCGGACGGGCGTGCGGGAGGCGTGGAACCGCGCCTCGAGGCCGCGCTCGGAGATGCGCTCGCCGGGAGCGATCTCCAGCGTGAGGATCGCTGCCCGAAGGTTGTCGTAGAGCTGGCTCGTCTGCGACACGGGCGCTGGTTCGGTCGTCTCGGTCACGGCCATCGAGCCTAGTCGGGCTGGACCGTCGATGGTATACCGTTTTGGTATACCAATCAGTTCCAGCACCGAACGAACCCGGACGGCTCCCGTGACCACACCTCCCCGCGCCTGGACGATGCTCGGCCTCGGCGTCGCCGCCCAGGCCACGGGCACCCTCGTCGTGTCCGCACCCGCACTGCTCATCCCGTACCTCCACGCGCACGGCACCTCGCTGCCCGTCGCCGGCCTGCTCGCCGCCGCCCCCACGTTCGGCATGGTCCTCACGCTCATCGCCTGGGGCGCGATCACCGACCGGGTGGGTGAGCGCGTCGTCATCGCCGGCGGTCTCGTGCTCACCACGCTGGCGGTGGTGGGGGCGTGGGCCGCCGCCGGGAACCCGGTGCTGCTCGGGCTCGCGTTCCTCGCCGGCGGCATGACGAGCGCCTCGACGAACGCCGCGAGCGGACGGGTGGTCGTCGGCTGGTTCCCGAAGGAGCGGCGCGGACTCGCCATGGGCATCCGGCAGATGTCGCAGCCGCTCGGGGTGACGCTCGCGGCCGTCACGGTCCCGCAGCTGGCCGAGGCGGACGGCATCCGGGCGTCCCTCGTGCTGCCGATCGTGCTCTGCGCGGTGCTCGCGGCGCTCTGCGCGGTCGGCATCGTCAACCCGCCCCGTCCGGCGCGCGCCGACGCCCCGGCCGAGCACGTCGAGAACCCCTACCGGACGAACGGCTTCCTCTGGCGCATCCACGCGGTGTCCGTCCTGCTGGTCGTCCCCCAGTTCACCCTGTCCACGTACGGCCTGGTCTGGCTCGTCGGCCTCGGCTGGTCGACGGCGTCGGCGGGACTGCTCGTCGGGGTGTCCCAGTTCGTCGGCGCGGTCGGCAGGATCCTCGTCGGCGTCTGGAGTGACCGGGTCGCGTCCCGCGTCGGTCCCCTGCGCGTCGTCGCGGTGAGCGCCGCGGTCGTCATGGGCCTGCTCGCCCTCGTCGACGCCACGCACCTCGCCGCGGCCGCGGTGTTCCTCGTGATCGCGACGAGTGTGACGGTCGCCGACAACGGCCTGGCGTACACGTCCGTCGCCGAGGCAGCGGGGCCGTTCTGGTCCGGGCGCGCGCTCGGGGCGCAGAACACGGGTCAGTTCATCGCGGCGAGCGCCGTCGGGCCCGGCGTCGGGGCGCTCGTCGGGGCGGTCGGGTTCGCCGCGTCGTTCTCGATCGTGGGCGTCCTGCCGCTGCTGGCGCTGCCCCTGGTGCCCCGGCGGGACCGCTCGCACGACTGACGCCCGGAGGCCGACGGGCCCGGTGACGGACGGGAGGCGCGGTGGGGGTCGGCACCGTGCCTCCCGTCCGTCGTCGCAGACGGATCAGGCGGGAACGGCCGGCCCGACCGGCCAGCGGAGCAGCGCCGCGGCGGCTGTGCCGCCCGGCAGGGACGCCGCGTTGACGAGCACGAGCTCCGCGTCCGTGAGCACCGCTGCACGCACCAGGGCGCAGACCGCGGGCACGGCACCGATCACGGGCGTCCCGGCGGCCTGTTCCGGTGCCGTCGCCACCCACGGGGCCCCGGCGAGCGCGAGCAGGGTGCGGTCCCCCACGGCGACGGCGTCGAGCGCGACGACGGCCCCCTGCGCCTGCTGCAGCGCCGAGACGACCGACCCGAGCCCGGTGACCGCGAGTTTGTCACCGCGCCCGACGTGGGTGCGCAGCAGGTCCTCGAGGTCGTGCCGACGGGTGGCGACGACGCGGGCGAGCGCGGTCTCGACGTGCTCGACGAACGCCTGCTTCGAGGCGGTGTCGGCCCGCGGGTCACCGGGGAAGACCGAGGTGAGCGCTCGGGCCTCGGTGGACAGCGCCTTGACGAGCAGCTCCCGCGCCGTGATGTCCCCCGCGACCACGATGAGGCCCGGGCGGAGGGTCCGCACGGCCTCGTCCACGGCGGCGGCGACCTCGGCGGAGTTCTGCTTCCAGATCTCCTCGGTGTGCGCCTGCCAGTGCGGCTGCTTCCAGCCGGTGCCCGCCTTGGCGTAGTGCAGGGTGTCGTTGCGACCCTGGACGTGCTGCTCCTCCGGCGCGACCGGTGCGTGTCCGAGCCGGTAGGCGCGGAAGGCGCCGCCCTCCTTCCCGGCGTGCACGACCAGGAAGGGCAGGTCGACGGGGCGGTGGGCGACGAGTGGGACGAGGTCCGGCACGGCGCCGACGCCGACCGACTCCGGGCCGTGCAGGTGGCCCGGGAGGACCTCGCTCAGCACCACCTCGCCGTCGTGGACGAGCACGTACCGGGTCACCGGGGACGGCACGCCGGGCTCCTGCTCGAACTCCCCCGCGACCAGGTCGACGACGTCCTCGACAGCACCCTGGGCCCGGAGCGCCTCCTGGACGCCGCGGAGCTTCAGCGCTGCCTGCCGTCGGGGGTCCTCCACGTTGCCGGAGACGTCGGCGTACGCCCAGGCCCAGGTCCCACCGCCCTCCAGCCGCTGTCCCAGGATCTCGTGCAGTTCGCTCGTCGCGTTGGTCGACGTCATGGCAGCTCCTCTCGGACGGTCGCCGAGGCTGTCACGGACCCCGGCGTTTCGTGTTCGCCCACACTCCACCTCCCGGCCGGGTGGTGTCCGCGGCGCGGAGCGAACACCCAGGCCTCGGGAGGCGACGGCGCTCGGATGTGTGGTTGGGTGGAGCGAACCCCGCTCGACGACGAACCGGAGTCCTGGCAATGGCGCCATCCCCAGAACGACCGTCCATCTCCCGACGACGACTGCTGGGCTTCGGCATCGGCGCGGTGGCGAGCGGTGTGCTCGCCGGCTGCGCGGTGCCGGGCTCGACGAACGTGAACAAGGCCGCCGTCATCCCCGCCGCCGCGAGCGGCCAGAAGGTCGAGCTGACCTACTGGGCGTGGCTGAAGGACCTGCAGAAGGTCTGCGACGTCTGGAACGCGGACCACCCGGACATCCAGGTCACCGCGAACTGGATCCCCGGCGGGACGGCGGGCGGCTACCAGAAGATGTACTCCGCGCTCGCGGCGGGCGGTGGCCCCGACATCGGCCAGGTGGAGCTCCGGCAGGTCCCCGAGTTCATGCTCGCGAACGGCCTGGTCGACCTCGCCCGTTACGGCGCGAAGGACGTCGAGTCGAGGTACGACGACGCCGCGTGGGCCCAGGTCTCGTTCGTCGACGGCGTGTACGGGATCCCCCAGGACACCGGCCCGATGGGGTTCTACTACCAGACCGCGCTGCTCGAACGGGCCGGCGGCGAACCGCCTCAGACCTGGGACGAGTGGCGAGCCCTCGCCGAGAAGGTGCGGGCGACGGGCTCGCAGAACTACCTCGAGGTCTTCCCCGTCTCCGACGCCTCCCCCTTCGCCGCGTACGCGCAGCAGGCCGGCGCCCGCTGGTTCCGCACCGACGGCGACGAGTGGGTGGTCGACCTCACCGACGAGAAGACGCTCATGGTCGCCGAGTTCTTCGACGGGGTGATCGACGAGAAGCTGGTCGACACGAGCGCCGGCGCCTACTCCCCCGGGTGGTACGCCGCGGCCGCCAGCGGCAGGATCGCTGCCGTCACGAGCGCGAGCTGGGGTGACGCCCTCATCGAGAGCGTGCAGGGCGGCGAGGGCAAGTGGAAGGTCGCGCCGATGCAGCGGTGGGGCGACACGGGCTTCGGGTCCAGTGCGATCGGCGGCTCGACGGCCGCGGTCCTGGCCAACTCCCAGCACCCGAAGGAGGCGCTCGAGTTCATCACCTGGATGACCACCTCGAAGGAGGGCATCGACGCGATGATCGAGCACTGCGGCATCGGGTGGTCCCCCGCGAAGGACTACATCGGCGCACAGCGGGAGAAGCCGAGCAAGTGGTTCTCGGGCCAGGACTACAACGAGGACGTGTTCGCCCCGGCGGCGAAGGAGCAGAACGTCGACTGGTCCTGGTCGCCCGTGACGCAGTCGGCGTTCACGAGTCTGCAGAACCAGTTCCGCCGCAAGCTCACCAGCGGGCTGAAGCTCACGGACGCGGTGGAGCTCGCGCAGCGGGAGATCGTCCAGTCCTTCAGGGACAAGGGCCTCAGCGTGAGGACGGCACGATGACCACGACCACCCGGAACGGCACCACGGGCTTCCGCACGAGCACCAAGGCCACGAGCGCCCAGAAGCGCGCCCCGTGGATCCTGCTCGCACCCTTCCTGGCACTGTTCGTCCTGACGTTCATCATCCCGATCATCAGCGCGCTGTTCCAGAGCTTCACGACCGTCGACCGGCAGGGTCTGTTCGGCGAGGACGGCGTCACGGGACGCTTCGCCGGGTTCGACAACTACGTCACGGCACTGAACGACAGCGGTTTCGTCGCCTCGATCGGCCGCATGCTGCTGTTCGGCGTCGTGCAGGTCCCGGTGATGATCATCGCGTGCACGATCCTCGCGCTGCTGCTCGAGTCGGCGAGCGCTCGCTGGCCGGGGTTCTTCCGAGCGGTGTACTTCATGCCGTACGGCGTCCCCGGGGTCATCGCGACGATCCTCTGGTCGTTCCTGTACGTCCCCGGGCTGTCGCCGATCGTGTCGCTGCTGCAGTCGATCGGGTTGCAGCCGGACTTCCTCGGCGCGAACAGCGTGCTGTGGTCGATCGCGAACATCGTCACGTGGACGTACACCGGCTACAACATGCTCATCATCGTGGCGCAGCTGAAGTCGATCCCCGGCGAGGTCTACGAGGCCGCGAAGGTCGACGGCGCCAACGCGTTCCAGGTCGCGTGGCGGATCCAGATCCCGCTCATCGCCCCGGCCCTCGTGCTCACGACGGTGTTCTCCATCATCGGCACCCTGCAGCTCTTCGCGGAGCCGCAGATCCTGTCCACCGTCGCGCCCGCCATCGACACCGAGTACACGCCGAACTACGCCGCGTACACGAACGCGTTCGCCTTCAACGAGTACGGGGTCGCGAGCGCGCAGGCGGTGATCATCGCGCTGGCCGCGTTCATCCTGTCGTTCGCGTTCCTGGCGCTGACGAACCGGCCGCCGAAGGACGAGCGGGACCGCCGCAAGCGTGCGAAGCAGGACGGCCTGGAGGTGCGGCGTGCGCTCGAGACGCGCGCCACCCCCGGACAGGCGGCCACCGATCGTGCCGCGCCGCGCCTCCCGGCCGGTGCGGATCTGCAGCACGGGACGAAGGGGGCGGACGCATGAGCAGCGAAGCCATCGAGGCACCGGCCACCGCCAGGACGGCCGTGCCGGTGGACACCACGTCGATCAGCGCGCACGAGCGTCGGAAGCTGGACCGGTCCCCCGGCTCGCAGATCGTCGTGACCGGCATCCTCGTCGTCGTCGCGCTGTACTTCCTCGTGCCCCTGTACTGGGTCGTGATCGCCGCGACGAAGACGACCGGCGCACTGTTCTCCACGAACGGCTTCTGGTTCGGCGGAGAGTTCGCGCTGTTCAGCAACCTGCAGCAGGTGTTCACCTACGACGGCGGGATCTTCGTCCGGTGGATCGCGAACAGCGTGCTCTACTCGGGCGTCGGCGCGGTCCTGGCGACCTACTTCGCCGCCGCCGGCGGGTACGCGCTCGCCAAGTACGAGTTCCGCGGACGCCAGGTCGTGTTCGGCACGATCCTCGGCGGTGTGCTCGTGCCGGGCACCGCGACGGCGCTGCCGCTGTTCCTGCTGTTCTCGACGCTCGGGCTGACCGACACGTACTGGAGCGTCCTCATCCCGAGCCTCGTCTCGCCGTTCGGCCTGTTCCTCTGCCGCGTGTACGCCGCCGCGTCCGTCGACACGGCGCTCCTCGAACAGGCGCGGATCGACGGCGCGGGCGAGCTCCGGATCTTCCACACGGTCGTGCTGCGGCAGATGACGCCCGCACTCGTCACGGTCTTCCTGTTCCAGGTCGTCGGCATCTGGAACAACTTCTTCCTGCCGCTCATCATGCTGGCCGACCAGAAGCTCTACCCGATCACACTGGGACTGAACAACTGGCGCTCGCAGGTGGACCGGTTGCCGGAGTTCTACCAGCTCACCACCGGCGGGGTGCTCGTCTCGGTCATCCCGCTCGTCGTCGCCATCATCGTCCTGCAGCGCTTCTGGCGCGGGGGCCTCACGGAAGGATCGGTCAAGGGTTGACCACCACCGCACTGTCGTCCGCCGCTCTCGCCTCGACCGCGCCCGGATCGGACAGCCGACTCGCTCCACGGGCGTGGCTGCACACCGATGCGCCGTCGCTGTCCCTCGACGGGGAGTGGGACTTCCGCTGGTCGCCCGTGGCGGACGTGCCGCCACCCGGGCCGGACGACGAGTGGGGCACCATCCCGGTGCCCGCGCACTGGGTCCTGCACGGCCACGGGGCGCCGAGCTACACGAACCTGCAGTACCCGTTCCCGATCGACCCGCCGAACCCGCCCGAGGAGAACCCGACGGGCGACTACCGGCGCACCTTCGACCTGCCGTCGTCGTTCGACGCCGCCGCCCGGGTCCTGCTGCGGTTCGACGGGGTGGAGTCGCACTTCCGGGTGTGGTTGAACGGGTCCGAGGTCGGGTGGGCGACGGGCTCACGCCTCGCCACCGAGTTCGACGTGACGTCGCTGCTCCGGCCCGGCACGAACGAGCTCCGGGTCCGGGTGCACCAGTGGTCGGCGGCCTCGTACCTCGAGGACCAGGACCAGTGGTGGCTGCCCGGCATCTTCCGTGACGTGACCCTGCTCGCCCGGCCGACGGCGCCCGTCGACGACGTGTTCGTCCGCGCCGGCTGGACCTCGACGCTCGGCTCCGCTGCGACGGCGGGGACGGCGGCCTCCGGTCGACCGTCCACCGGCACGGGCACGATCTCGTTCCCGACGCTCGACGCCGTCTTCCCGGTGCGGTTCGCCGTCCCCTCGCTCGGGGTGGACGTGCTGTGGCACACACCCGACGAGGTCACCCCGATCGAGGTGGAGGGCGTCGAGCCGTGGAGCGCCGAGCTGCCGCGGCTGTACGACGCCACGGTGTCGACCGGTACGGCCGCCGGAGGCCGCGACGGCGGCGAGACCGTGTCCCTGCGCCTCGGCTTCCGGAGCATCGAGATCGTCGGCGACCGGTTCCTGGTGAACGGCGAACGGGTCGTCTTCCACGGGGTGAACCGCCACGAGACACACCCCGAGCGCGGACGCGTGTTCGACGAGGCGCACGCGCGGGCGGACATGGCCCTCATGAAGCGCAGCAACGTCAACGCGATCCGGACGTCGCACTACCCGCCGCACCCGCGCGTGCTCGACCTCGCCGACGAGCTCGGGTTCTGGGTCGTCCTGGAGTGCGACCTCGAGACCCACGGGTTCGTCTTCACCGACTGGGTCGGCAACCCCTCCGACGACCCGGCATGGCGGGACGCCTACCTCGACCGGATCGCGCGGACGGTCGAGCGGGACAAGAACCACGCCTCGATCGTGATGTGGTCCCTCGGCAACGAGTCCGGGACCGGCCGGAACCTCGCCGCGATGGCGCAGTGGGTGCACGACCGCGACGTCGAGCGCCCGGTGCACTACGAGGGCGACTACACGGGCGAGTACACCGACGTGTACTCGCGGATGTACCCGACGCTGCAGGAGACCGAGTCGATCGGGGGCGGCCCGGCGACGCCCCTGCTCGGGTGCGGCCCGGCCGAGGCGGCACGGCAGCGATCGAAGCCGTTCATCCACTGCGAGTACGTCCACGCGATGGGCAACGGGCCCGGACAGATCGCCGAGTACGAAGCCCTCGTGGAGCGGTACCCGCGACTGCACGGCGGGTTCGTGTGGGAATGGCGCGACCACGGCCTCCTCACCCACACGCCCGACGGCACGGCCTTCTACGGCTACGGCGGCGACTTCGGCGAGGTGGTCCACGACGGGAACTTCGTCATGGACGGCCTCGTGCTGCCCGACGACACCCCGACACCCGGACTCGCCGAGTTCGCGGCCGTCGTGGCGCCGATCCGGATGTCGCTCTCCGACACCACGCTGCTCATCGAGAACCGGTACCACTCGGCCTCGACCGCCGGACTGCGGTTCTGCTGGACGCTGACGCGGAACGGCGTCGTCGAGTCCTCGGGTCGGCTGGCGCCGGGGGTCATCGCCGCTCGCGCATCGGCGACGGTGCCCGTGCCCGACGCCGTGCTCGAGGCGGCGCGATCCGCCGACCTCGCCGCCGAACGCCTCGCCCCGGGCGACGAACTGTGGTTCGACGTCACCGCGGAGCTGGCGGGCCCGACCGCCTGGGCGGACACCGGCCACGTCGTCGCACGCACCCAGCGGCTCGTGGCGAGCCGCGCGGCGGAGGTGCCCCGCGCCTCCCGGCAGACCTGGGACGGCGACCGCCTCGGCGACGGGGTCTTCACGGCCCGCGGCGACCTGGTCAGCCTGAAGGGCCACGAGGTCGCCGGTCCCCGACTCGAACTCTGGCGGGCGCCGACCGACAACGACCGGCTCGCGTCGCAGGGCGGCTACGAGACGGCGGACCCGGTCCTCACGCAGGGCGTCGGGGACCCGGACGCCCCGGCATCCGCGGTGCGCTGGACGGAGCGCGGACTCGACCGGCTCACGCACCGGCTCGTGGACGTCACCCGGACGGACCACGGGCTCGTGCAGCGCGTGCGCGTCGCCGCGGCGAACAGCGGATGGGGCGTCGACGTCACGCACCGGTGGACCCTGACCGACGCGGGACTGCAGCTCCAGACCGACGCCGTGCCGTTCGGGGCGTGGGACGTCACCTGGCCGCGCATCGGCGTGCGGTTCGACCTGCCCGTGTCGTTGCTCGACGAGACCGCGACGTGGTTCGGTACGGGGCCACTCGAGTCGTACGCGGACTCGTCGCAGGCGGCCCGCGTCGGCAGGTTCAGCGCACCGTTGCGTGCACTGTCCGTCGACTACTCCAGGCCGCAGGAGACCGGGCACCGACCGGACCTGCGGGAACTGTCGGTCGGCCCGTTCACGGTCAGCACGGTCGGAGCGCACCGGGCGGGCTTCACGCTCTCGCCCTGGACGGCCCAGCAGATCGGCCGCGCCGGACACCCGCACGAGCTGCCCGTGCCGGACCACACGTACCTGTACCTCGACGCGGCGCAGCACGGGCTCGGGTCCAGGGCGTGCGGGCTCGACGTGCTACCGGAACACCAGCTGTGGCCGCGGGCGTTCTCGTGGAGCGTGGTGCTCGGGTAGGCGACGGTGGCGGCGGGGCCGCCCGCTCGGAACCACGAATGCGACGTCGAACCAACGCACGTGGCCGGTTCGACGTCGCATCCGTGGTTCGTCCGGAGTGCTGGCAGCGGGCGCGAGTGCCGGCAGCGGCGCGAGTGCCGCAGCGGGCGCCTACTCCGCCGAGAGCGCGCGCAGCGCCTCCGGGTCGCTCGCCTCGAGGAACTCCGTCAGCCGCTCGGGCTCGCCGGCCTCCCCGATCGCCTCGGCCGCCCGCCGCAGCGCGAACAGCGCCCGGAGCACCCCGCGGTTCGGCTCGTGCGACCACGGCACGGGACCGGTACCGCGCCACCCCGCCCTGCGGAGGGCGTCGAGCCCGCGGTGGTACCCCACCCGGGCGTACGCGTAGGACTCCAGCGTCGCACCGCGAGCCCAGGCCTCGTCGGCGAAGAGCGCCCACGCCAGGCTCGACGCCGGATGCGACACCACCACGCTGGCGACGGGTGCGTCCGCGGCGAGCGCGGCGGTCACCTCCGGCTCGGCGGGCAGGAGCGTCTCGGGGTTCGCGGTCGGGTTCGGCAGCAGGTTCTCCGGCATGCCACCAGCCTGTCATCCCTTGCGGGCGTCCGCAGCCCGGGTTAGCGTGGGGGTCACCTCGTCGTCACCACGAGGCCCCGGGGCGGGACGACCGACCGGCGGATCGGGTGGCGGTCACGGGGGCTCCCCGACGGAAGCGGACGCATTGCAGTCGATCACCGGATCAGCTCAGCCCACGCGCTGACACCGTGATCGTCGCGCCCCGTCGGGCGCTCCGCCGCACCACGGCGGCTCCGGTGTCGTGCGCCCAGCATCGAACACCGGGGAGGCACCCGTATGCCCATCAGTCCGTCCGTCGTCCTGAACGACGTGAGCTTCACCTGGCCCGACGGCACCGTCGCGCTCAGCCACCTCACCACCGCCTTCGGTCGCGGCCGTACCGGCCTGGTCGGGAGGAACGGTGCCGGCAAGTCCACGCTCGTCCGGCTCGTCACCGGTCGCCTCCACCCCACGTCGGGCACCATCACGACGTCCGGCCCGGTCGACCACCTGCCGCAACGCCTGCAGTCCGGGAACGACGACACGGTCGCCGACCTGCTCGGCATCCGGCCCACGCTCACGGCGCTGCGGGCGATCCTCGGCGGGGACGCCACACCGGAGCACTTCGACGCGGTCGGCGACGACTGGGACCTCGAGGAGCGTGCCGCCGCTGCCCTCGACGGCATCGGCCTCGGGATCGGTGGGGACCTCGAGCGTCCGGCGGGCACGCTGTCCGGCGGTCAGGCGGTCCTCGTCGCCGTCGCGGGCATCCGTCTGCGCGGGTTGCCGATCGCGGTCCTCGACGAACCCACGAACAACCTGGACCGCCGGGGCCGTGCGCTGCTGGTCGAGATGATCGACGACTGGCGTGGCACCCTCGTCGTGGTCAGCCACGACCGGGAGCTCCTCGAACACGTCGACGAGGTGGCGGAACTGCGGGCCGGGAGCATGACCGTGTTCGGCGGGACCTACAGCGCCTTCGAGGAGCACCTCGCCGTGCAGCAGGCGGCCGTGGAACGCGAGGTCCGCGTCGCCGAGCAGCGGTACCGCACCGAGAAGCGGCAGCGCATCGAGGCCGAGACGAAGATCGCACGGCGGGCCAAGGCGGGTGAGAAGGCCGCCCGGTCGATGCCGAAGATCCTGGCGAACGAAGCGCGGAAGAAGGCGCAGGAGACCGCGGGACGCCTCCGGGCCGGGTACGCCGACGACGAGGCGGCAGCGCTCGACACCAAGCGGGAGGCGCAACTGCGGCTCCGGGACGACGAGTCCATCCACGTGACGCTGCCCGACCCGCAGGTGCCGGCATCCAGGCAGATCGCGACGGTCACGGTCCGCGACCGGGAGACGATCGTGCAGGGACCGGAGCGCATCGCCGTCACCGGGGACAACGGTGTCGGCAAGACGACGCTGCTCGAACAGCTCGTCGAAGCGGCCTCGGCCCGGGCGCACCCGCTCCCGGGGACGGGCGCCGTCCCGCACGTGGACCGGATCGGGTACCTGCCGCAGCGGAAGGACTCGCTCGACGACCAGGCGTCGGTGCTCGACAACGTCCGTCGTGCCGCACCCCACGTCGCGCCGGCGGAGGTGCGGAACCGGCTCGCGAGGTTCCTCGTCCGCGGTGACACGGTCGATCGTCCGGCCGGGTCATTGTCGGGCGGCGAACGGTTCCGGGTGGCGCTGGCGACCCTGGTGCTGGCGGACCCGCCCCCGCAGCTCCTGGTGCTCGACGAGCCGACGAACGACCTCGACCTGACGAGCGTCGACCAGCTTGTGGACGCGCTCCGCGCCTACCGGGGTGCCCTCGTGGTGGTCAGCCACGACGAGACGTTCCTCGACCGCCTCGACCTCACCGTCCGGATCGAGCTGCGGTAGCCCCGGACGTCAGCGCCGTCGGGTCGGCCGGATCGCGAGCGACTCGACGGTGCCCCGCTCCGGCAGGTCGACCACGGTGCGGACGGCCGCGGCGACGTCCTCCGGGGCGAGGTAGTACGCGGTGTCGTACTCCTCGCCGAGCTTCGCGGTGAGCGCCCGCTGCATGTCCGAGTCCGTCCGGCCGGGGTGCACGCTCGACACCCGCACGCCGTTCGCCCGTTCCTCCTCGCGCAGCGCGTCCGCGAAGGCCCGGAGCGCGAACTTCGACGCCGCGTACACGCCACCCCCGGGCCCGGAGTGGAACCCGGAACCGCTGTTGATCGGGACGACGATCCCCCGCGCCGCGCGGAGGGCGGGGAGCGCCCGGCGGGTGAGCTCGGCGACCGCGAAGACGTTGGTGGCGAAGACCTGCTCCCACACGTCGCGCGGCGTCTCGGCGATGGTCGTGCCTTGTTCGACGCCCGCGGAGTGCACGAGGACATCGAGCCGATCGGGCAGCGGCGGGACCTCCCCCGCCCCCAGGTCGCCGACGAACGGCGCGGCGCTCGGCAATTCGGACACCAGGGCGTCGACGGCCTCCGCGTCCCGGCCGCCGACGAGGACGTGGTGCGTCCGCCCCAGGTCACGCGCGATGGCCCGGCCGATCCCGCGGGTGGCCCCGGTGACGAGTGCGGTGGGCAGGCTGACGGGAGGCGCGGTGTCGGTCATGCGCACCAGCCTACGGACGCGGCGGGGCGGGGCGGCACCGCGCCTCCTGGACCGTCAGCGGAGGCCTGAGGCCCGACGGCGACGTCGACGGACCGCCCACACGGATGCCGTGCCCGCGAGCACGAGCGCGACGATCACGACGGCCGCCCACGGTGAACCGGCGAGCGCGGCGACGACCGCCCAGAACAGCGCGATCCCGATCGTGGCCGAGACGACGGCCCACGCGACGCAGCCCGGCACCATAGCGGCCGTGTAGCGCCACCAGGGCACACGCGCGACGCCGGCCGCGGCGTTCACGATCGTCTGCAGTCCGACCGTCAGGAAGCTCACGGTCACGACCGGCAGGCCCCAGCGGGCGAGGAGCGCCGACCCCCGTCGCACCGCGGCGGAGTCGAGCCACCGGCCCCACCGCGAACGCGACGCCCCCGCCGCCGCGCCCCGTGCTGCCCAGTACGTCGCCTGCGCGCGGCAGAACACCACGACGAAGAGGGCGAGGACGAGCCACCCGAACGGGAGCCCTTCGAGGAAGGACGGCACGGCCGAACCGTACCGAGGCCGCCCGGGAGGACGCCGTCAGTGGTCGTCAGTCGCGGTCCGCGTCCTGCCGGATCCGGATGCCCTCGAGCACGTCCTTCGCGCGCTTCTCGTCCTGCTTCTCGATCTGGCGGGTGTCGCGCTCCGGGAGCTGGATGTCCTCCTCGGCCCGGATACCGGCCTGCAGTTCGCGGCCGCGTTCGATCTCGGCGTCGAACTCCGCACCGAACAGCAGCGCGTTGTTCGTGATCCAGATCCACAGCAGGAACACGATCACCCCACCCAGCGAGCCGTACGTGGCGTTGTAGTTCGAGAAGTTCCCGACGTAGAACCCGAAGCCGACGCTCGCGATGATCCAGATGAGCAGCGCCAGGATCGAGCCGCCGCTGACCCAGGTGAACTTCGGCTGCTTCACGTTCGGCGACCAGTAGTAGAGCACCGCGACGACGATGATCGCGATCGCCAGCAGGATCGGCCACTGCACGATCGACAGCACCGTCACGGCGACGTCGCCCAGCCCGATGACGTCGCCGAAGCTCCGGGCGAGCGGACCCGAGACGAGCACGAGCAGACCGATCACGAGCAGGATCACGGTCGCGAGCGTCACGCCGAGCATGGTCGGGCGGAGCTTCCAGATCGGACGGCCCTCGCGGACGTTGTAGATCCGGTTCATCGCGCGGCCGAACGCTCCCACGTAGCCGGACGCCGACCACAGTGCGCCGACGATACCGACGATGAACGTGACCGGCGCCGCGGGCGAGCGGACGAGCCCTTCGATCGGCCCGCGGAGGAGGTCCACGACCTGCTTCGAACCGATGTTGCCGATGATGTCGAGCAGCGTCTTGATCGTGTTGTCCGCCTGGCCGACGAGGCCGAGGATCGACACCACGGCGAGCAGACCGGGGAAGAGCGCGAGCACTGAGTAGTACGTCAGGCTCGCCGCGAGGTCGGTGCACTGGTCGCTCGAGAACTCCCGCAACGTCTTCTTGAGCGTGTAGACGAGCGTGGGCTTCTTGAGGTCGGTCGGGTTGTCCGGCTTCCGGGAGTCGTCCGGTGCGGGCTTCTGGTCGTCGCTGGACATCGGTCAGATCCTCTTCGCTCGCTTGGCCGCCTGCTTGCGGGCCTTCTTCGCCTGCTTCGCGACCTTCGCCAGGCGTGCGTCGCGGGCCTTGCGCTCCTGCAGCACCGGGTTGCCCTTGTCCTCCTTGCGGCTGAACGCGGGGACGCCCTTGGCCTTCCCGTCCTTGCCCGGCTTCACCGGCTTGAACACCGGGACGGGCGCCGGGGTGAGCAGCGCGTCGAACCGTGCCGCGGGCGAGTGGCGGATGCGGACGCCGACGACGATCGCGGCGATGCCCGTCGCCGCCGTCACGCCGAGCGCCACCAGCGGAGTCGGGTCGCGGTGCCAGCGCTGCCGGGCCTTCGCGATCGCGAGTCGTGTGCGCGCGGGCACGTCCGCGCGTCGCCGGAGCTCGGTGACGGTGTCGGTCATGCGCTCCCGCGTGCGGACGTTGGCGAGTTCGAGCTCGGGCAGACTGTCCTTGGCCATGCTTCGTGCCTACCAGGGCGAGTCCGTCCCCGTGCCCAGCCGGAGGCGCCTACCGTGCGCGTCATGCTCTTCCGGGACGCCGCCGAGGGGATCCACCGCCTCGAGATCGCACACACCAACACGTACCTCGTCGAGACCGGCGACCAGCTACTGGTGGTCGACGCCGGGCTCCCCGCCGCGTGGCCGCACCTGCTCCTCGCCGTGCACGACCTCGGGTACACGCCCGACCGGGTCGAGGCACTGCTGCTCACGCACGGGCACTTCGACCACGTCGGGACGGCGGCGCGGATGCATCGGGAGTGGGGCACGCCGGTGTACGTACACCCCGGCGATCGGCACCTCGCAGCGAACCCGTACTCGTACCGGCCGCAGACCAACCGGTTCGGGTTCGTCGCGGTGCACCCGGGCGGGCTGCGTCCGCTCGGTCGGATGCTCCTCGCCGGTGCCGCCACGGTGTCCGGCGTCGACGAGACCCTGCCGCTCGAGTCCCGCGGGGACGTACCCGGATCCCCGTGGATCATCGAGACCCCCGGGCACACCGACGGGCACGTGGCACTGCACTTCGCCGACCGGGACGCCGTCATCGTCGGGGACGCCCTCGTGACGCTCGATCCGTACACGGGCGGGATCGGGCCCCGGGTCGTCGCACCCGCCGCGACGTCGGACATGTCCACCGCGGTCGCGTCGCTCGACCGGCTCGTCGACACCGAGGCGCGGCACGTGCTGCCGGGCCACGGGCCGGGGTGGTCGCTGGGCGTCCGTGCGGCGGTCGCGCAGGCGCGGCGCGCTGCTGGCGCGGCCTGAGCGGCGCGCGCTTCTTCGCGGCTCGCGACAGCTCACGCGGCTGCCGGCGCGCGAACTTTCGCGCCTCGCGACACTTCACGCGAGCGTGGCCGCGTGAAGTGTCGGCCAGCACGAAAGGTCGCCGCGCGCGGCGAGCGGACGGGGGCGAGACTCGGGCAGGGCGACAACCCTCGGGCGCGCAGCCGCGAAATGTGTCGCCCAAGGCGAGACTCGGGGCCGCGCCGGCTCCGCGGGTTCTTTCGCGCCTCGCGACACTTCACGCGCGCATAGCCACGTGAACTGTCGCTGAGCGCGAAACGTCACCACGCGCGGTCGGGAGGCGCGGTTCGGCCCCGCTCCGCGCCTCCCGGCTGCCGCGATCTTTCGCGCCTCGCGACAGCGCGAAAGGTCGCTCCGCGCGGCCAGTGGCGGGGGCGAGACTCGAGCTGGGCGACAACCCTCGGGCGCGCGGTCGCGAGAAGTGTCGCCCGACGCGAGACTCGGGGCCGCGCAAGCGTTGGCTGCGGCGGTCAGGCGGGGACGACGACGTCCTCGGGGAGCCCGGACGCGGCGGACCGCCCGGCCGCCTCCATGAGCGCGAGGCTCCGCAGGTTGTCCCGGCCGCTCGTCTCCGGCCCCGGGCCGCCCTGCACCGACCGCGCGAACGCCTGCAGCCCGCCCTGCCGGTCCGTGTGCGGCAGGGTCGGCAGCTCGACGGGCACGGCCTCGTCGTCCTGCGTCCGCCGAACGGTCACCCGGTCACCCGCGACGGCGTTCGGCTCGCCCGAGCGGCTCGTGAACCAGACCTCGCCGTCCTCGCCCTGGATGCTCCACTCGCCGGCCCACGCCGTCCGGGGTGCCCGCGAGAGCCAGCTGCCGCGGTAGCTCACCACAAGGCCGCCCTCGAGTTCGATGAGCATCGACGCGACGGCCTCGTCCTGGTACTTGCTGAACGACGGGTACGACGCCCGGGCGTAGACGCGCACGGCCTCGCGACCCGTGACCATCCGGATGAGGTCGAAGTGGTGGATCGCCATGTCGTTGATCATCGCGTGCGGGAAGCGGTAGTGCGGGTGCTCCTCGAAGGCGAGGTCGTTGTCCCACTGCCGGAAGTCGATGTCGATCGACGCGAGCTCACCGACCGCGTCCGCCTCGAGCAGTTCCTGCACCACCCGCGGCGCCGGGTACCAGCGGTAGTTCTGGCTCACCTGCAGCACGAGGCCGAGCTCCTCGGCGCGACGGACCGCGACGAGCGCCTCCTCCGTGCTGTTCGCGAAGGGCTTCTCGACGAGCACGTGCTTGCCGGCCTCGAGCGCCTCGAGTGCGAGCGGGACGTGTGTCACGGCGGGCGCGGTGATGACGACCGCGTCGGCCTCGACTCCGGCGAGCGCCTCGGAGAGCGACGCGAAGGCGGTGGATGCGGGCAGGCCGAGGTCGGTGCGAACGGCCTCCAGGGTCTCCGGGACCGGGTCGACGATCCCGACCACCTCCACTTCGGTGACCTCCGGGATGGCGGTGCGGGCCCAGTTGCCGCCCCATCCTCCGAGACCGACGTGGATGATCCGGACCGTCATGCGTGCACTCCTTCGTGACCGACGCCACGACACCCGTGGCCAGCGCGCCACGACTCCCGCGGCGCGTGCCTCCAGTCTGTCAGCGCCGACCGACAGCCGTCGGACCGGCGCCGCGCGCCGCTCAGCGGGTGAACGCGTAGGCGATGAGGGCCATCGTGACGAGGAACCCGGCGAGGTAGTTGATCCAGAGGAAGCGCTTCCAGCCCGCGTTCGCCGCCTCGGCCCCGGCGTCCGTGACGTTCCACCACGGCAGCACGTTCAGCGCGTACGGCACCACGATGACGGCCGCGATCGGTCCGGGGAAGGACGAGAACAGCAGCACGACCCCCGCGACGAGGTAGGCGACGAACGCCAGTCGCACCGTGGCCCGCGCACCGATCACGGTCGCGACCGAACCGATGCCCCCGGCCCGGTCGGCGAGGACGTCCTGCACGGCCCCGAACGCGTGCGAGGCCACACCCCACAGGAAGAACGCGACGCACACCGCCACGAGCTGCGGCGTCCAGTGCGGTCCGGCGAGCCCCAGGCCGTAGACCGCCGGTGACACGAAGTGGGTCGACGAGGTGAGCGAGTCGAGGAAGGGTTTCTCCTTGAACCGCAGCCCCGGGGCCGAGTACGCGATGACCGCGAAGACGCTCACCGCCAGGACGAGCCACGACCACGGTCCGTTGCCGCTCAGCGCGCCGAGCACGACGAGCGCGACGAGGAACGGCACGTTCGTGACGACGACCGCCCAGAGCGTGGTGCGGTGCACGCTCCGGTCGAGCAGCGCCCCCTCGACCCCGCCCTTCCGCGGGTTCCGCAGGTCCGACTCGTAGTCGAAGACGTCGTTGATGCCGTACATCGCCAGGTTGTACGGCACGAGGAAGTACACGACCCCGACGACGAAGGCGACGATCGAGAACCCGTCACCCGCTCCGAGCAGGTACGCGGCGCCGAACGGGTAGGCGGTGTTCACCCAGCTGATCGGGCGGGACGACACGAACAGGGCGCGCAGGGTCGAGGGCCGGGAGGCGGTGCTCGCGTTCACTGGGTGTCCTCCGTGGGTGCAGGGGTCGGGTCGGGCGCGGGGCGCGTCCCGCCTCGGCTGCGGCCGGCAGCACGGCTCCGGCTGCCGGTCCGGTCGAACAGGACCCAGAGGCTCGGGAGCAGCACGATCGCGGCGATCGAGTACGCGAGGTCCTCCACCGGGATCGCCCCGATCTTCGCACCGCTGATCAGCGCCGGGTCGTACGCCACGATGCGCAGCGTGACGATCACGTTGTCGAACACGATCGTCATGACGAGCAGCGCGATCCCGGCGACGAGCCCCGAGAGGAGCGCGACGCGGCGCCCGGTCGACACCCGACGACCTCGGGAACGGGCGCGACGGGCGGACACGACCCCGGCGAGGAGTGCCACGACGGCGACGGCCGCGAAGAACGGGAGCGCGAGCAGCGCGTACGTCCAGCTCACCGTCGCCCCCAGCCGGGCCACCGCAGGCGCCGCGCGACGAGCGGCCGCACGAATCCGACCAGGTTCATCGTGGTGTAGCAGAGCAGCAGGAGGAAGAAGAGCTCCTCCACCGGGACGTCGGGCGCGAGGAGCACGCCGGAGAGCAGGTTCTGCGGCCCGATGAAGAAGATGCCGAGTGCGACGCCGAGCGCGTCCCAGAGCAGGAAGAACGCGACGCCGGTGACCATGACGGCGGCCGCACGCCACGGTGCCCGCCAGAAGAACAACCGGAAGCGGGCGTCCAGCACCGTCATGCCGACGAGTGACACCAGCAGCCCGGCGAGGTACAGCCCCGGCATCAGACGGAGGAGCCCTGCGGCGAGGGCGCGGGCAGCGGTGTCGGCAGGGGCTCGGTGCTCGTGTCCCCGTGGATGCGCTTGAGCAGGACCTCGGCGCTGATGAGGCACATCGGCAGACCGATCCCCGGGATCGTCGAGGCGCCGGCGTAGTACAGCCCGTCGACCTTCGCCGACGCGTTCTTCTCGCGGAAGAACGCGCTCTGCTTCAAGGTGTGCGCCGGCCCGAGCATCGAGCCGTTCCACGCGTTGTAGTCGTCGGCGAAGTCCCTCGGGCCGATGGTCCGGCGGACCCGGATCCGGTCGCGGAGGTCGGGCACCCCGGCACGCTCGGCGACGACGTCGATCGCACGGTCGGCGATCCGCTCGACCTCGTAGTCGCCGGCACCGTCGATGCCCCCCTTGCCGATGGACAGGTCGGCGGGCAGGGGCACGAGGAGGAAGAGGTTGCTCGTCCCCGGCGGCGCCACGGTCGGGTCGGTCTCCGACGGCGCGCAGACGTAGATCGACGCGGGGTCGGGGACGTGCCGGTCGGCTCCGAAGATGGCGCCGAAGTTCGCCTTCCAGTCCTCGGTGAACACGAGGGTGTGGTGCAGCAGTCCGGGCACCGGGCCGTCGACCCCGAGGTAGACGAGCACCGCGCTCGGCCCCGGGTCCCGCTTCTCCCAGTGCGCCGCCGGGTAGGTCCGGTGTTCCTTGTCGAGCAGCTGCAGCTCGGTGTGGCGGAGGTCGGCGGCGCTGACGACGAGGTCGGCGGGCGCGGTGTGCTGAACACCCCGGCGGTCGCGGTGGACGACGCCGGTGACGTGCCCGTCCTCGACGACGATCCGCTCGACCTTCGCGCCGGCGATGATCTTCGCTCCCGCACGTCGGGCGACGCGCTCGACGGCGCCGATCACCTCGGTGATGCCGCCCTTCGGGTAGAGCACGCCGTCGGCGAGGTCGAGGTGGCTCATGAGGTGGTACATGCTCGGCGCTGCGTAGGGGCTGGTGCCGAGGAACACCGCCGGGTACCCGAGCACCTGCCACAGTCGGCGGTCGCGGACGGTCGACTCGGCGAACGTGGAGAGCGGTTCGAGCAGGAGCCGCGCGAGCTTCGGCAGTCGACGGAGGACGTCCGGCGCCGCGAGCTTCGTGAGGTCCTGGAACGTCGTGTAGAGGAAGCGGCGGACCGCCATCGCGTAGGTGTCCTCCGCCGAGTCCAGGTACTTCCGGAGCTTCCGGCCGGCCCCGGGCTCGACGGACTCGAACAGTGCGATGTTGGCCTCGCGGTCGGCGCGGAGGTCGATGGGCTCGTCGTGCCCCTCGCTGTACACGCGGTACCCGGGGTCCAGCCGGACGAGGTCGAGTTCGGCGTCGGCGGAGGTGCCGAGCAGCTGGAAGAAGTGGTCGAACACCTCGGGCATGAGGTACCAGCTCGGTCCGGTGTCGAACCGGAAGCCGTCCCGTTCCCACGACCCGGCGCGTCCGCCGAGCTGCTTCCGCTGCTCGAGGACCGTCACCGAGAAGCCGTCCCGGGCGAGCAGGGCGGCCGACGCGAGGCCGCTGATGCCGCCGCCGATGACGACGGCGCGACGGGCGGGCACCTTGCGCTTCGAGGTGGGCGCCTTCGGACTGGAGGCGCGGGGCGGGGTCACGCCGCGCCTCCCGTCCGCTGGTGGGTCGCGCGGGACCGCAACGGCGCGCCGCCGGCGAGCACCTGCGCGGCCAGGCGCGCCTTCACCGCGTTCGGCACGCGCACCCGCGTGGTGACCAGGCGGTCCGCCGGTGTCGCGGCGATGCGGTCGTTGAGCTCCTGGAACAGCGCGTGCGCGAGCCCCACGGCGTTCCGCGCGTCCGCGGGCAGCAGGCGCACCGTCCGGGCGGCGCGGTCCAGGTCCGATCGGACGTCGGCGACGAGCCGGTCCTTCGTGGCCTCGTCGAACGAACGGATGTCCACTCCCGGGAAGTACGAGCGTCCGAGGACCTCGAAGTCGGCGTGCAGGTCGCGCAGGAAGTTCACCTTCTGGAAGGCCGCGCCCAGTGCCCGCGCCCCGTCGACGAGCACGGCCTCGTCGAACGTGGGCCGACCGGCGCGGTACACGAAGGCACGGAGGCACATGAGGCCGACGACCTCGGCCGAGCCGTGGACGTACTCCGCGAACGACGCGTCGTCGTGCTCGGTGCGCTCGAGGTCCATCCGCATGGACCTGAAGAACGGCTTCGTCAGCTCCGCACCGAAGCCGGTGACCCGGGCGGTGCGGGCGAACGCGTGCACGACCGGGTTCACGGAGAACCCGAGCGCCATCGCGCGCTCGGTGTCGGCCTCGAGCTCGTCGAGCACCGTCCGCGCGAGGACGTGGTCGAGCCCGGCCTCGGTGGCCGGACCGTCGACGACCTCGTCGGCGACGCGGACGAGGGCGTACACGTTCCGGATGTGCTCACGGGTGTCCTTCGCGAGCAGTCGGCTCGCGAGCCCGAACGACGTCGAGTACCGGTCGATGACGACACCGGAGGCCGCTTCGGCCGTGTCGTCGTAGAGCGGGAGCCGTCCGGGCCGATCGGGCCGGGCGGTGTGGGTCTGGGTCAACGGACGCGCTCCACGAGTTCGGTCACGAGGGCCTCCAGGCGGTCGGCGAGGTCGTACGGGAGTCCGGCGAGCTCGGCGCGGGCGAGGGATGCGTGTTCGGCGATCCGGGACTCGGCGGCCGCACGCGCACCACAGCTGACCAGGTTCGCACGGAGTTCGGCCGCCCGCTCCTCGGTGAGGTCCGGGTCGCCGAGGTACGGCGCGATCTCGGGCCAGCAGTCGGTGGTCGCCGCGTGGGCGATGAGCATGGTGCGCTTGCCCTCGCGGAGGTCCCCGAGCACGCTCTTGCCCGTCGTGCCCTCGTCGCCGAACACGCCGAGCAGGTCGTCGACGATCTGGTAGGCGATGCCGATCTCCCGCCCGAAGGCTCCGAGGGCCGTCACCACCGGTTCCGCGGCGCCGGCGAGGACGGCACCGGACTGCAGCGGTGCCTCGAACGAGTACACGCTCGTCTTCGCGCGCTCCATCCGCAGGACCTCGTCGACCGTCGGCATCACCCCGAGGGCGAGGTCGACGTCGGTCATCTCCCCTGCCGCGCTCGCGAACACGGCCTCGTCGAGCAGTTCGAGGAGCCGGGCTCGCCGCTCCCCCGTCACGCCGGCGGCCTCGATGAACCGGGGTGCCGCGGCGAGCGCGAGGTCCCCCGCGATGACGGCGGCGCTCATGCCCCGGTGCTCGGCGGTCGGCAGCGGCAGTCCGTCGGTCGTGCCCGTGTCGCGGAAGGACCCGGCGACGTTCGGCTGGCCGCGGCGGGACCAGTCGCGGTCGATGACGTCGTCGTGCACGACGAGCGCCGTGTGCAGCAGCTCGTACGCGGCCCCGACGTGCGCCGCGGCATGGGCGTCGGACCCGCCGAGGCCGGCGTAGGCGGTGAGGACCATGCGGGGACGGAAGCGCTTCCCGCCCATGCTCGCCTTGCGGAGCACGCGCCAGAGTTCCTCCGACGGACGGCCGTACCGCTCCGCACGGGCCGAGGACACGGCGAAGAAGCGCTCGAGGCAGTCGTCGACGAGCGCGAGGTCGATGTGCGCCACGGTGGCCGCTTCCTCGCTCATTGGCCTAACCTATCGAGGCAGATGAGCGCATTCCCGGAAACCGTGGTGCTTCTGGCCGACGACCGTACCCCGATCGGCACAGCGGACAAGTTCACGGTGCACACAGACCACACGCCCCTCCACCTGGCCTTCTCGTGCCACGTGCGGAACACGGACGGCGAGGTCCTCGTGACCCGTCGTGCGCTGTCGAAGAAGACGTGGCCGGGGGTGTGGACCAACACGTTCTGCGGTCACCCGGGCCCGGACGAGTCGTTCGAGGACGCCATCGCGCGCCGCGCCTCCCGCGAACTCGGCATCACCGTCCGTGACGTCGAGCTCGTCCTGCCGGACTTCCGGTACCGCGCGGTCGACGCCTCGGGCATCGTCGAGAACGAGGTGTGCCCGGTGTACCGGGCGGTCACGGACGACGTTCCGGCCCCCGCGGACGACGAGGTCGCCGAGTACGCGTGGGTGTCGGAGGACGCGCTCCGCGAGGCCGTCGCCGGCGCGCCGTTCGCGTGGAGTCCGTGGCTCGGCTGGCAGCTCGCCGAGCTGTCGGCAGCGGGCCTGCACGTCACCCGCTGAGGCGGTCCGGGCAGCGCGCTTCCAGGGCGCAGCATCGACAATGGTCGCTATGACCACGACGGAACGCGATGTCGCGCACGGGGTGCTCGAGGCGCTCCGCGACGACCCGGTGATCGCCAGCGTGAAGGACGCCTCCGCCCTCGACGAGGTGCTCGCATCGGACCGCGGCGTCGTGTTCGTCCTCTACGGCAGTGTGCTCGACATCGTCGAGATCGTGGACCGGGCGAAGGACGCCGGCAAGACGGTCCTCGTCGACGTCGACCTGCTCGACGGGTTCGCCGCGCGGGACGTCGTCGTCACCTGGCTGGCGGAGCACACGCGGGCGGACGGCGTGCTCTCCACCAAGTCCAACCTCATCCGCGCGGCCAAGCGCGCCGGACTCGTGGCGGTGCAGCGGTTCTTCCTCGTGGACTCGTTCTCGTACCACCAGCTCCCCCGCGTGGTCGAACAGGCCCGCCCGGACGCGATCGAGATCCTGCCCGGGTGCATGCCGCGCGTGATCACGTGGCTCCGCGACGACACCACCGTGCCGGTCATCGCCGGTGGCCTGGTGTGCGACAAGGCGGACGTGGTGGCCGCGCTCGGCGCCGGTGCGGTCGCGGTGGCGTCCTCCAACCGTGACGTCTGGGGCATGTAAGGACGTTCACTTGGCCCCGCCCGGTCGCAGGGGTAGTGTCGGTCGTCGGCTGCACGTGGCAGCCCACGGACGAACAGAAGGGCAGGTGAGGCGCGATGTCGGGTGACCATCCTCGATCGGGCCGTCGGTTCCTGCCCTGCCGGACCGGCACGCCCGCTTCCTGATCCCCGCCGCCCCCGACCGGGCGGTTCGCGCCTGCCTGCTCCCGACCACGAGGAGCACGCACATGGCACTGATCGACAACGCCGTCTACGTCGGAGGACGTCGCGTCGAGTCCGGGTCGACCCTGTCGCTGCCGGCACGGGGCGACCTCGCGTGGATCGGACTCCTCCGCCCGGACCCGTCGGAGCTCGAGACGGTCGCGGCCGAGTTCGACCTGCACGAGAACGCGGTGGAGGACGCCCGCAAGGGTCACCAGCGCGCCAAGCTCGAGCGCTACGGGGACACGCTGTTCCTGGTGCTCCGCCCGGCGTGGTTCGACAACCGTGCCGAAGCGGTCGAGTTCGGCGAGGTGCACCTCTTCGTCGGCGACCGGTTCGTGGTGAGCGTCCGGCACGCCGAGCGTCCGGACCTCGCCGCGCTGCGTTCCCGGGTGGAGGCAGACCCCGGGTTCCTCGCCAAGGGCTCCGAGGCGGTGACCGCCGCCGTGCTGGACGAGGTGGTCGACGGCTACGCCCCGGTCGTCGAGGTGCTGCAGGACCAGATCGACGCCATCGAGGACCAGCTGTTCGCCGGGCAGGTGGACCCGGGCGTCTCGAAGCGCATCTACCAGCTCCTCAGCGAGGTGCTCGCCTTCCAGCGCGCGACGACCCCGGTGCCGGCGATGGTGAACGGCCTGTTGCGCGGCGCCGACAAGTACGGCGTCGACGACGAGGTCCAGCACCGGCTGCGGAACGTGCTCGACCACGCCCTCCGCGTCACCGAGCGCGTGGACTCCTTCCGCGCCCTGCTCGAGAACGCACTGACGCTCCACTCCACGCTCGTCACCCAGGAGCAGAACGAGGCCATGCGCCGGATGACCAGCGCCAGCCTCGCCCAGGGTGAGGAGAGCCGGCAGCTCGCACGCGCGGCGCACCGGCAGGGCGAGGAGGTCAAGAAGATCTCCTCGTGGGCGGCGATCCTGTTCGCGCCCGGCCTCATCGCGGGCGTGTACGGGATGAACTTCGACGACATGCCGGAGCTGCACTGGAAGTACGGCTACCCGGCGGCGATCGTCGGCATGGTCCTGCTCATGACGATCCTGTGGGCCTGGTTCCGCAAGCGGAACTGGCTGTAGCCGCGACCGCCTGGAGGCGCGTCACCGGTCTCGTGGACCGGCACCGCGCCTCCAGGCGGTCACCTCGGACCGTGTCGGTCAGCCGACGATCGCGGCGGTCCGCCGGTACACCTCGTCGGTGTGCGTCGTGACGTCGGCGTGCACCGCGCGCAACGCGTCGTAGACGGGCGCCGTCCCCGGGTCCGGCGCGAACCGGTCGCGCTCGACGACCATGGCCGCCACGGCGGCGCCGAACGAGGGGTGCACCCCCGTCGCGACCGCTGCGCAGATCGCCGCACCGCGGCCCGCCGCGCTGTCACCGACCACCCGGATGGTCGGCGCCTGGAAGACGTCCGCCATCACCTGCATCATGAGGTCGGAGGAGGACCCGCCTCCCGAGACCACGACCCGCTCGTAGCGCGTGCCGAGCTCCGCACCCATCGCGTCGCCCCGCTCGCGCATCGTCATCGCGATCCCCTCGAGGATCGACCGGTACACGTGGGCGCGACCCTGCCGACCGTCGAAGCCGAGGATCGAGCCCTTCCGGAAGCGGGCCTCGGCCGGCGCGAGCCAGTCGAGCACGGTCAGCAGGCCGTCCGACCCGGCGGGGACCGTGGCTGCCTCCCGGTTGAGCCGGTCCTCGACGCGCTCGCCGGAGGCCTCCGCCGCGGCCGCCGCCTCCGGACCGAGCAGGTCGCGGAACCAGCTCACCGTCCACATCCCGCGCCGGATCCCGCCGGACTCGTACAGGTACGTGCCGGGCTCCGAGCCGAAGTTCGTCCAGAAGTCGGAGGCGTCCCGGATGTTCCGGTCGCCCACGGACATGCCCGCGATGTACGTCCCGAGGGACACCAGCAGCGTGGAGGGGTCGAGCAGCCCGCAGCCGAGCGCCTCCACGGCCTTGTCGTTCGCCGTCGCGACCACCGGTAGGCCGACCGGCAGACCCGTGGCCAGCGCGGCCTCGGGCGTGACCGTCCCGAGACGCTCCCCGGGGTCGACGAGCTCGAACAACTGGTCGCGGCGCATGCCGGTCGCGGCATACGCCTGCTCGTCCGTGCTCCAGCGCCACGTGTCGGTGTCCATCGGCCACACGCCCTGGTAGTTCGCCGCGGTGTCCCGGAAGGTGCCGGTCAGTCGGTGCGTGACGTAGCCGGACGACGTCGTCACGTAGGCGACGTCGTCGTGCTCGGCCACGAACGGGGCGCCGACGCGGGCGTCCATCCAGCTGAGCACCGGCTGCGCGAGCGAACCGTCGGCCCGCAGCACCGCCCGGCAGAACCGGATCGTGCAGAGCCCCACGCCGACGATCTCGGACGGGTCCCCGGGGAACGCCGCCATCGCCGTCCGGCACGCTGCGGCGATCGAGTCCCAGATGTCGTCGTCGGGATGCTCGACCACGCCGGGGGCCGGGGTGTGGTTCGGGCGGAGCGGCACCCGACCCTCGGCGACGACGCCGCCCCACTCGTCGAAGACGGTGACCTTCGACGACTGCGAGCCGTTGTCGATGCCGACGAGGTACCGCGTCACGGTCGGGCGTTCCCGAACTGCGTGTCCGGGTCGGCGGCGGCCGGCTGGATCGCTCCGGCGGCGGGGAACACCGTGCCCTTGTTCATGATGCCCTTCGGGTCGAACTGCGCCTTGAGCCCCGCCATGATCGCGAAGGCCGAACCGTGCTCCTCCTCGACCCACGGCGTGCGGTACTTGCCCACACCGTGGTGGTGGACCATCGAGCCGCCGTGGCGGAGCGCTTCCTCGACGATGATCGCGTTGAGGGGGATGTGGTACTTCTCGATCTCCTCCTCCGGCGAGCAGTCGATCCGGTAGTCGTAGACGAAGTACATGTTCGTGCCGGTCTGGTAGCTGTGCGACGAGTGGCCGCCCAGCATCGTGAGGTCGTCGGCGTACGGGTACTCCTCGCGGATGCGCCGCATGACGGCGTCGTACACGTCGCCGACGGCGGACCAGTCGGCGGAGACCTCGGTCGTGTAACCGAGCTGTCGGTCGCGGAGCATGACCTGCTTCTCGGCGTCGATCTTGTCCTGACCCCAGTTGAGGTTGTCGAACCACGCCTCGATCAGTGCCGGGTCGACCTTCTCGTGCTCGTGCTGGTCGAGGACGCGCTGGATCTCCGCGCTCGTCGCCCGGACGATGCCGGCCGGCCCCTCGGCGACGAACACCACGACGCACTTGCCCTTCGAGAAGTGGGAGAAGTGCTGGTTCGCGTCCTCCGGCGAGTACAGGCGGACGACGCTCGGCTTGAAGCCGTTCACGATCACCTCGCGGAGGATCGCGATCCCGGTGCGCATGTCGTCGACGAGGGCACCGTGGAACTCGTTGTTCTCCGGCTGGTACTTGAAGACCTTCACCGTGACCTCGGTGATGACGCAGAGCGCACCCTCGTTGCCGATGACGACGTGGCGGATGTCCGGACCGGCGGAACGTCGCGGGACGGCCTTGATGCGACGGACCGCGCCGCCCGGGAACACGGCCTCGAGCCCGACGACCATGTCCTCGATCGCACCGTAGAGCGTGGAGAACTGCCCGATCGAACGGGTGGCGACGAGGCCGCCGTACTGGGCGAGCGGCTTCGACTGCGGCGAGTGGCCGGTCGTCAGCCCCTGCTCGCGGAGCTGGTCCTCGAGGCGCTGGAGCGGCACGCCGGCCTGCACCGTCACCTGCATGTTCTCCTCGTCGATCCGCAGCACGGCGTCCATCCGGGAGCAGTCGAGGACGATCGTGTCGACGACGCTCGTCTCGAGGCCGCCCTCGGTGCCGGTGCGTCCCGTCCGCGGGACGATGTTGACGAGGTTGTCGTTCGCGAACGCGAGGACCGCGGCGACGTCCTCGGTGGACTCGGCGTTGACGATGGCGACCGGGGTCGGGGCGTCGTAGATGCCGTGCACCGACTGGTACTTCTTGAACCGGTCGACGCTGGCGTCCTTGAGGTGCTGGTCGTCCGTGTCGATCTGGTCGGGGCGGACGATGTCGGCGAGACGCTGCAGGATCTCGGCCCGGTCGAGGGTGGCGATCGAGTCGATCATGATGTGAGCCCTTCGTTGGTGTGTTTCTTGCTCTGGTCTTGGGGTGTGCTGCCTGGAGGCGCGGGGCGCGGCCGCCCCGCGCCTGGTGTCCGTGACGTGGCCGGGTCTACCGCACGAGGTACCCGCCGTCGACGGTCAGCGTGTGGCCGTTGACGTAGTCCGAGGCCCGGGACGCGAGGAAGACCGTCGCCCCCATCAGGTCGGCGACGTCGCCCCAGCGGCCCGCCGGGATGTGGTCGAGCACGCGCTGGTTCGTCTCCGGGTTCGACCGGGTCTGCTCCGTGATCTTCGTGGCGAAGTAGCCCGGTGCGATCGCGTTGACCTGCACGTTGTGCTGGGCGAGCTCGTCGCAGTACGCCTTCGTGAACCCGACGATGCCGTGCTTCGTCGCCGCGTAGGCGGGCGACCACTGGCCGCCGAGGAACGCGAACAACGACGCGATGTTGATGATCTTCCCGGAGCCCTGGGCGACGAAGTGCTTCGCGACCGCGTGCCCGAGGGCGAACGGTGCCGTGAGGTTCACCGCGATCATCGGGTCCCACTTGGCGCGGTCGAACGCCTCGACGTCGTCGAGGAGGCAGATGCCCGCGGAGTTCACGAGGACGTCGACCCCGCCGAGCCGCTCGGTGCAGGCGTCGACGATGCGGGCCGGGGCGTCGTCCGCGGTGAGGTCGACCTCGAGGAACTCGTAGCGGCGCCCCTCGGCCTCGACGAGCGCCCGGGTGGTCCCGTCGTCGTCGACCACGCTCGGCACGAACACGTCGGCGCCGGCCTTGGCGAGGGCGAGGGAGAAGGCCTGCCCGAGGCCGGAGTTGCCGCCGGTGACGATCGCCCGCTTGCCGGCGAGGGAGAACAGGTCCATCGAGAAGTCACGGATGTCCATGGGGGTGGGTTCCTTTCGTGGGAGGGGCGGGGATCAGGCGGCGACGACGACGTCGGCTGCCTCGCGGCGACGCACCTCGCGCCGGCGGATCCGCATGGTCAGGGTGGTGAGCAAGATGCCGAGGAGGGCTGCGCCGAGCAAGACGGCGAACATCGTCGTGAACCCACCACCCTGCTCCGGCACGCCGTTCGACGGGTCGCCGACCCACCAGGCGCCCAGGGCGGGCAGGAAGGCGTCCGGCAGGTAGGCGATGCCCGATGCCAGGCCGATCACACCACCGCGCTGGGCGAGCGGGACCTCGACCTCGCCGACCTGGGCCCAGTAGATGCCGCGGGAGGTGAACACCGCGACGCACATCACGATCATCAGTGCGACCGCGACCCAGACGAGCGCGGGGTCGTGCGGCAGGACCAGGAACCCCACCGCACTGACGGCGGCGACGACGAACGCCCAGCGGAGGAACGCGGGGGACGACTTCGTCCACCGATCGACGAGCACGCCGCCGGCCGGGCCACCCACGATCTGGAAGACGTAGGTGCGGATCACGCCGATGGCGCCGAGCAGCACGACCGGCACCGCGAAGCCGTCCTGCAGCAGCGGCGTGAGGTACCCGAGCAGCGTGTAGAAGCAGTACATGAGCATGATCGAGAACCCGATCAGCCACGTGTACTTGTTCCGTGCCGCCGCGGCGAGCTCCCGGAGCGACACGGCCTGCCGCTCGACCTGCCCGAGCGCCGCGCGGTCGGTGCGGACGACGAACAGCACGAGCACCGCGAACACGAGGCAGAGCACGCCGTAGATCCGCATCACCCAGAGCACCCCGCTCGAGTCCGCGATGGCGGCGGCGACGATCCCGGCACCGATGAACCCGACGATCGTCGAGGTGATGCCGCGGACGCCCTCGAGCCAACCGAACAGCTTGCCCTGCTCGTCCGCCGACCCGAGCATCGAGATGAGCTTCACCAGCGACGACCAGTACAGGCCCATCCCGAGCACGGCCATGAGCACGTGTGCGATCACGACCCCGGTCTCGTCCGGCACCGTCGACAGCCACAGGTCGACGAGTCCCATCCCGGCGAGGGCGACCACGATGAGGGCCTTCGGGGAGAACTTGTCGGCGAACCACCCGCCGCAGAAGTACATGAGCACGGCGACCGCGCCGAACACCGAGGTGATCTCGCCGTAGCGCTGGATCGACAGGTCGAGTGCGTGCGCGGTGTCGGCGAGGAACACGAACCGGATGTAGGCGACCTGGAAGATCGCGCCGCCGGTCATGGACAGGACGATGAAGCTCGTCAGTCTGCGTGCCTTGGTCAAGACCACTCCTTCGTGGTGGTGGGGGAGAACGTGGTGGGGGGACAAAAAAAACAGCGACACCCCAGCGCTGGTGCGCTGCGGGTGCCGCTGTTCTCTGAGGTCTGGAGCGACTGCCGCCCCGAGAGGGCGGCCGATCTGCAGTTGTGCGTTCCGGCTCGGGTGACGTGCCGGATACGACGTGAACCGTAGCCGATCGAGCCGAGGAGGACAACTCAGCTGGCGCGCATGTCGACGACGTGCATAATGATCTGGCTCGGAATGTGAACGTGCACATCGGCGTGCCACGGCCCCGGGCAGGAACGAGTAGCAATGGCGTCGACGCGGGCACAGCAACCGCGGTCGCCCAGCATCCGCGACGTCGCGCGGGTGGCAGGCGTGTCGCACCAGACGGTGTCGCGGGTGCTCAACAACTCGGACGCGATCCGGGCGGAGACCAGGGACCGTGTCCTCGCGGCCATGGAGCAGCTGCAGTACCGGCCGAACCGTGCTGCCCGCGCGCTGGTCACCAGCCGGACGCACACGATCGGCGTGCTCACCGCCCGTCGGGCGCACTACGGTCCGGCCGTCGCGCTCCAGGCCATCGAGGACGCGGCGATGGCACGCGGCTACTCGGTCACGACGGCCAACATCACCGATGCGACGGACGCCGCGGTGCGCCAGGGCCTCGGGCACCTGCTCGACCTCGACGTCGAGGGCATCGTGGTGATCGCGCCCCAGCAGCGGGTGTTCGACCTCATCGAGGAACTCGGGATCCGCACGCCGTACGTCACCATGCGCTCGAGCGTCGGCGAGGACCCGACCGCCCTGTGGGTGGACCAGATGGAGGGCGCTCGGCTCGCCACCGCCCACCTGCTCGACCTCGGCCACGAGTACGTCCGGCACATCGCGGGACCGCAGGACTGGATCGAGGCGGACGCCCGCATGCAGGGCTTCCTCCGCGAGATGTCCGATCGGGACATGCCCGTCGTGCCGCCGATCCTCGGCGACTGGACGGCGGACTTCGGCTACCACGCCGGCCGGGAGCTCCTGCGGTGGCGGGACTGCACTGCGATCTTCTGCTCGAACGACCAGATGGCCCTCGGGGTCATGCACGCGGCACGCTCGTACGGCCTCGACGTGCCCGGTGACCTCTCCGTGGTGGGCTACGACGACATCCCCGAGGCGAAGCACTTCTGGCCGCCGCTCACCACGGTGCAGGTGGACTTCGCCGAGCTCGGGCGGCGGTGCGTGGACCTCCTGCTCCCGAGCGAGGACGAACTGCTCCGGCCGATCGACATCGTGCCGCAGCTCGTCGTGCGCGGGTCCACGGGAGCCCCGCGGAAGCGCTGACGCGCCGCTGGCCGTCCGCGCCTCCCGTCCCGCCCTGGCCGCCCGCCCTTCTGGTCGCACGACTGGCCGCTCACCTCTCCGCCCGGCGGCATGTCGTGCGACCGGAACGACCGCGGGCGGCGCGTCGTGCGACCGGAACGACCGCAGGCGGCACGTCGCGCGACCGGAAGGGGCACGGGAACCCGCGGACGTCCACGCCGCGCGGCGCCCACCACCCCAACGTGGGGGGCGTCCCGGAGGCAGTTCCGCCGGATCACGCGGGCCGTTACGAAAACGCGACCAATCCGAATTGACAGCCGCGCCGATCCCGTGCGTAGTATTACCTCCGTTCCGCCGATGTGAACGGTCACATGCACCGTCACCGAGCAGGACACCGGACGCGACAACGAAGTCCACACAGCCCTTGTGTGCCTTCGGTGCCGCAGCAGAACCACCCGAACAACTGCCGCAACGACAGCGGCAGAAGGAGATGCACCGTGGCGTCAACCCCGATCGACACCGGACTCGAGACCCGGTCGATCACCGCACCCGAGACGATCCTCGAGATGCGCTCGATCACCAAGGAGTTCCCTGGTGTCAAGGCGCTGTCCGACGTCTCGCTCAGCGTCCGTGCCGGCGAGATCCACGCGATCTGCGGCGAGAACGGCGCCGGCAAGTCGACCCTCATGAAGGTCCTCTCCGGCGTGTACCCGTACGGCACGTACGACGGCGAGATCGTCTACGAAGGCGAAGAGGTCCGGTTCAAGGACATCAAGCAGTCCGAGCAGGCCGGCATCGTCATCATCCACCAGGAACTCGCGCTCATCCCCGAGCTCTCGATCACCGAGAACCTGTTCCTCGGCAACGAGCCGTCGAAGTTCGGCGTGATCGACTGGACGAGCGCCCAGCTGCGTGCGCAGGACCTCCTCGCCCGCGTCGGCCTCGACGAGGACCCGGACACCCAGATCAAGAACATCGGTGTCGGCAAGCAGCAGCTCGTCGAGATCGCGAAGGCCCTGCACAAGGACGTCAAGCTCCTCATCCTCGACGAGCCGACCGCGGCCCTGAACGAGAACGACTCCCAGCACCTCCTCGACCTCATCGTCGGGCTGAAGGCGAAGGGCATCTCGAGCATCATCATCAGCCACAAGCTGAACGAGATCGAGCAGATCGCCGACGAGATCACGATCATCCGTGACGGCAAGACGATCGAGACGCTGAACGTCAAGGGCGACGGCGTCAACGAGGACCGCATCATCCGCGGGATGGTCGGCCGTTCGCTCGAGTCCCGCTTCCCGGACCGCACCCCGAAGATCGGCGAGACGTTCTTCGAGGTCCGTGACTGGACGGTGCAGCACCCGCTCGACGCCTCGCGTCTGGTCTGCAAGGGCTCGACCTTCCACGTGCGCCGCGGCGAGATCGTCGGCTTCGCGGGCCTGATGGGCGCCGGACGCACCGAGCTCGCGATGAGCATCTTCGGTCGGTCCTACGGCAACTGGCTCGGCGGACAGATCATCAAGGACGGCCGCGAGATCAAGGTCACGAACGTCCAGCAGGCCATCGACAACGGCATCGGCTACGTCTCCGAGGACCGCAAGGCCCTCGGCCTCAACCTGCTCGACTCGGTGAAGCGCTCGACGGTGTCCGCCGACCTGCAGAAGATCTCGAAGGCCGGCGTCGTCGACTCCCTCGAGGAGTACGACGTCGCCGAGAAGTACCGCAAGCTGCTCCGCACCAAGGTGCCCTCGGTCGAGGAGAACGTCGGCAAGCTCTCCGGCGGGAACCAGCAGAAGGTCGTCCTGTCGAAGTGGATGTTCACCGACCCCGACGTCCTCATCCTCGACGAGCCCACCCGCGGCATCGACGTGGGTGCGAAGTTCGAGATCTACGGCATCATCCAGCAGCTCGCGGCACAGGGGAAGGGCATCATCCTCATCTCCTCCGAGCTCCCCGAACTCCTCGGCCTCTCCGACCGGATCTACACGATCTTCGAGGGCCAGATCACCGCCGACGTCCCCGCGGACCAGGCCGACCCAGAAACCCTCATGCGCAGCATGACCTCCGCGCGGAAGGGCGCACTCGTCTCATGAAGAACCTGAAACTGCTCTTCGGCAAGGGCAACAGCATCGGCCAGTACGGCATGATCATCGCGTTGATCGCGATCCTGATCATCTTCTCGATCGCCACGAACGGGCTCATCCTCGAGCCCACGAACATCATCAACGTCTTCCTGCAGTACTCCTACATCCTCATCCTCGCGCTGGGGATGGTGATGGTGATCATCGCCGGCCACATCGACCTGTCGGTCGGTTCGGTCGCGGCGTTCACGGGCATCATCGTGGCGCAGTCGATGTCGGTGTGGCACTTCCCGGTCTGGCTCGCGATCGTCCTCGGCCTCGCCGTCGGCGCCGCGGTCGGTGCCTGGCAGGGCTTCTGGGTCGCGTTCGTGAAGGTCCCGGCGTTCATCGTCACGCTCGCCGGCCAGCTCATCTTCCGCGGTGCGAACCAGATCATCGGCAACTCGACCTCCGTCCCGGTCCCGGACGGCTACCAGCCGATCGGCGCCGGCTACCTCGGTGACTTCGGTCCGGACTTCGGGTTCTCGAACGGCACGCTGATCCTCGGCCTCGTCACCTGCCTGGTCCTCATCTTCATGGAGGCCCGCGGTCGCCAGCGTCGCAAGAAGATGCAGGCGGAGCTCGTCCCGCTCTGGGTCTCGGTCGTCCGCACCGGCGTGCTCGTGCTCGTCACCCTCGTCGCCACGTACCTCTTCGCCGCCGGTCCCGCCGGCACGTCGATCCCGATCGTCGCGATCATCCTCGGTGTCCTGACGATCATCTACGGCTTCATCACCAAGAACACGATCTTCGGTCGCCAGGTCTACGCGGTCGGCGGCAACGCGAACGCTGCGGTCCTCTCCGGCGTCAGCGCCCGCAAGGTCAACTTCTTCGTCATGATGAACATGTCGGTCCTCGCCGCGGTCGCCGGTATGGTGTTCGTCGGCTACTCGGGTGCCTCCGGCCCCGCGGACGGCACCGGCTGGGAGCTCGACGCGATCGCCGCCGTGTTCGTCGGTGGCGCCGCGGTCGCGGGTGGCATCGGCACGATCTCCGGCTCCATCGTCGGTGGTCTCGTGATGGCGCTCCTGTCGAACGGTCTGTCGCTGATCGGCCTCGAGTCGAACCGCGTCCAGATCATCCGCGGTCTGGTCCTGCTCGTGGCCGTCGCCTTCGACGTCTACTCGAAGTCGCAGGGACGCCCGTCGCTCATCGGCGGCATGATGCGCCAGTTCCAGAAGAAGGACACGGAGCAGAACACGGTGGCAGCGGCACAGCCCCGCTCCATCGAGGACCAGCCCGAGAAGGTCAACTCCCACTAAGACGTCGCGCCCGGTGGGCACCATCCACCGGGCGCACGAACCCCCACCACCAACAGCACCACTCCTCAACGAAGAGAAAGCAATCTCATGCGCAAGAAGCTCATCGCCGGCATCGGCCTGGCACTCGTCGCGGGCCTCGCCCTCAGCGGCTGCTCGGCTCGCGGCACCGACTCGGGCTCCGGCTCGGAGATCAAGAAGGGCGCCCTCATCGGTGTCGCCCTCCCGGCGAAGACCTCGCAGAACTGGGTGCTCGCGGGCGCCGCGTTCAAGAAGTCGATCGAGGACGCCGGCTTCAAGGCCGACATCCAGTACGCCAACGCCGGCAACCCGGTTCCGGACCAGCAGGGCCAGATCCAGTCGATGGTCACCAAGGGTGCCAAGGCGATCATCATCGGCGCCGCCGACGGTTCGCAGCTCGGCACGCAGGTCGCCGCGGCGAAGAAGTCCGGCGCGACCGTCATCGCCTGGGACCGCAACATCCTGAACACGAAGAACGTCGACTACTACGTCGCGTTCAACAACTTCAAGGTCGGCCAGCTGCAGGCGCAGGCCCTCCTCGACGGCATGAAGGCCAAGAAGTCGAGCGGCCCGTACAACATCGAGCTCTTCGCCGGTTCGCCGGACGACGCCAACGCCTCCGTGTTCTTCAACGGTGCGATGAGCGTCCTCCAGCCGAAGATCGACGACGGCACGCTCAAGGTCGTCTCCGGTCAGACGAAGTTCTCGCAGGTCACCACGCAGGGCTGGCTCGCGCAGAACGCCCAGTCGCGCATGACCGACATCCTGACGAAGTCGTACACGAGCGCCCAGCTCGACGGTGTGCTGTCGCCGAACGACACGCTCGCCCGTGCGATCCTCACCGCGACGAAGGCGGCCGGCAAGCCGAACCCCGTCGTCACCGGTCAGGACTCGGAGACCGCGTCGATCCCGCTCATCATGAACGGCACGCAGTACTCGACGATCTACAAGAACACCACGGAAGAGGCCCAGGCAGCCATCGACCTCGTGTCCGACCTCGCCGACGGCAAGACCCCGAAGACGACCAAGGACAAGAACAACGACAACGGCACGAAGGTCGTCCCGGCCGTCGAGCTGACGCCGATCCTCGTCACCAAGGAGAACGCGGTCGAGGCCTACAAGGGCAACGACACCCTCGAGGCGCTCGCCAAGAAGGGCTGATCTCCCCAGCACCACGAAGGGCCCCGTCTCGCTCCGGCGAGACGGGGCCCTTCCGCGTTCCGGGCGTCCACGGAGACGGACGGGAGGCGCGGGCCGGCCGGCACCGCGCCTGCCGTACGTCACGCGCTCACGTTCCCGGCGCCTCCCGTGTCGGCCGCCCGTCCGGTCCGGTGCGCGGCCCGCAGCCGGTGCACGGCCTCGCAGAGGGACGGCACGTCCACCCGCGCCGTCCCCAGGACCACCGCTGGTGTGGTGTCGAAGTAGCGCCGGGTCAACCGCTCCCCCAGGAGCGACACCCGGGACCACGGGATGCCCGGCTCCGCCGAGGTGACCGCGCTCGGCAGCATCCGGACCGCCTCGCCGATCTCGACGAGCCGCATCCGGACGGCGTCGTACACGAGGTCCTCCGGCAGGGCGTCGTCGTCGACGTACCGCTGGATCACCCCGCACGCACGGATGACGTCGTCGAGCCGGTCCCCGACGTCACGACTCACAGCGGGACCGCGTCCCGGACCGCGTCCGCACCCATGCCCGCCGCGTCCACGACGTCGACCCGGACCCCGAGGAGATACTCGGCGCCGTCCTGGATCCGCATGAGCGCGAAGATCCCGAGCCCCGGAGCCAGGTCGACCATGAGGTCCACGTCGCTCGCCGGGCCGTCCTCGCCCCGGGCGACGCTGCCGAACAGCCGGGGGTTCCGGCCGCCGAACCGGTGCACGATCGCGAGGAGCTCCCCGCGCGCGGCCGCCACCCGATCGCGGAGCGGAGGCGGTTCCTCGACGGGGTGCAGGTCGATCGCGGTCGTGAACCCCGCAGCGAGCAGGAGCCGCTGCAGCGCGGCGAGCGACGGCTCACGGCGGCCGTTCTCGTAGGTGCTGATGACGCTCTGCGTGACGCCGGCCCGGTCGGCGAGCTGCACCTGGGTGAGCTCGGCGCGGAGGCGGGCGTCACGGATGAGGCCGGCCGCCGACACTGGCGGTGCGGGCCGAGGGAGAACTGCGGACATGCGGCCACGATACACAGAATGCGACATTTGACGAGGCACATCTGACGATTCGCAGCGCCCGTCCGCGGAGATTGCGGAGCGCGATATCGCTCCGCGGCTATGACCGGCGGGACACGTCCGTCCGCAGGAAGTTCTGCGCCGAGCGGGACGGCGTCGGCCCGCGCTGGCCCTGGTACCGCGACTGGTACTCCGCCGACCCGTACGGCTTGTCCGCGGGGCTGGACAGCTGGAAGAAGCACAGCTGCCCGATCTTCATGCCCGGCCAGAGCTTGATCGGCAGGGTCGCCACGTTCGAGAGCTCGAGGGTGACGTGCCCCGAGAAGCCCGGGTCGATGAAGCCGGCGGTCGAGTGGGTGAGCAGGCCGAGACGACCGAGCGAGCTCTTCCCCTCGAGCCGGGCCGCGATGTCGTCGGGCAGGGTCACGACCTCGTACGTCGAGCCGAGCACGAACTCACCCGGGTGCAGCACGAACGCCTCGTCCGCGTCGGTCTCGACCAGGCGCGTCAGGTCGGGCTGGTCGACGGCCGGGTCGATGTGCGGGTACTTGTGGTTGTCGAACAACCGGAAGAACTTGTCGAGGCGGACGTCGATGCTCGAGGGCTGGACGAGCGAGGCGTCGTACGGGTCGAGCCCGATCCGGCCCTCGGCGAGCTGGGCGGTGATGTCGCGGTCGGAGAGCAGCACGCCGAGCAGCCTAGCGGCCCGGCGCCCGCGTCGATAAGCTGCGAGGCTGCCCGGCGTCGGGCGGCGCGATCGCGACGAGGGGGACCACCATGACCGCGTACACCGTGCACGAGCTCACCGTCCCGGCGACGATGGACGACGACCCGGTGGCGGTGCAGGCCTTCCGCGACTGGCTGCGGGTGTCCGACGCGGCCGAGGTCGCCGTGCACGGGCTCACCGAGCTGTCCTGGCGCCCCGAGGAGTACCTCCCGCTGTGCCACGAACCCGGCGCCCCGAGCCGACTGTTCGTCGTGCGCGACGACGCCGGCACCGTCGTGGCGTCCGGCTCGTACGACACGAAGCAGGATCCGAGCACGCCGAACTGCTGGCTCGCGGTCGGGGTCGCCCCCGAGCACCAGCGCCGCGGGGTCGGGACGCTCCTCGCCGACCACCTCGAGGCCCTCGCACGCGCCGAGGGCCGGACGCAGTGGAAGACGTACGCGGTCTCCCGGCAGGTCGGCCCCGGCGTCGGCCCCGGGTACCTGCCGGCACCCACGGGCGCCGGAGCCGTCCCCGAGGACGAGGCGGGCGTCCGGTTCCTCACCGGGCGCGGGTGGCGGTTCGGCCAGGTGAACCGCATCAGCCGGCTCGCCCTGCCCGCCGACCCCTCCGTCGTGCGCGAGCTGCACGACCGTGCCATGGCCGCCGCGGGTCCGGACCACCGCGTGCACACCTGGACCGGGCGGACGCCCGAGCGGTGGCTCGACGACCTCGCCGTGCTGCAGACGCGCATGAGCACGGACGCGCCGGACGGCGACATGGAGGAGCCGGAGGACGTCTGGACCGCCGACCGTCTCCGAGCGCACGAGGACGAGCTCGCCCGGGCGCCGCGCACGATGCTCACCGTCGCCGTGGAGCACGTGCCGACCGCGGCCCTGGTCGGCTTCACGCAGCTGGCCGTGCCGCACGACGACGGCCGCGCCGTGATGCAGTGGGACACGCTCGTCCTGCGGGAGCACCGCGGACACCGCCTCGGGTGGTTGCTCAAGGTGGTGGGCATCGAGACGGTCGAGCGCGACTTCCCGGGACGACCCTCGATCGTCACCTTCAACGCCGAGGAGAACCGGCCCATGCTCGACGTCAACGAGGCGGTCGGGTTCGTCGGTGTGGGCAGCGAGGGGATCTGGGAGCGACGCGTCTCGCTCGGCGCTGCGCCCGCGGCTGGATCCTGAGAGGAGAGAGCAATGGAGATCGGACCATACACGACGATCAGTACCCGGGCAGGCCTCGACAGCCGTGATCTGGAGGTGCTCATCCTCGACACGAACGTCGCAATCGACATCGAGCGGTTCTACTTCGGGGAAGTTCGACCCTCCGCTGACCTACGCGAGCTCCTGCTCGCGTTTCCCAACCGGGGACGATTCGAACACACCGTAGACATCAACTACGGATGGGCAGTCGCCGAGGCCACCTGGAGCCGACCGAAGCGGACCGTCGACGTCCTCCGTTACCGACGTATGACGCATGCGCTCGGTACGGTCTTGGACTGGTCCCCGGACGAAGTCCGTCGTGCGTTCGAAGCGCGTGTGCCACCAGCTGATCGGGATCGGGCATGGCCCCGGAAGGTTCCTCTGCCGAGGATCGCCGACATCCCGTCGCCGGAAGCGGCGATCAGCGTCAACTACGGCGTCCTGTTGAAGACGTTGCACGTCGCATCCTCCTACAAGGGGCTGCGTGGCAAGGCTGCCGAGCGGGCACTCGGCGAGGTCGTGGATTGGACCAGGGACACCCTCGGCGTCTTCGACACGTACGGGGTTCAGGTCGCGGTGGACCTCCTCTGCGGGGACGCTCAACGGAAGGGCGCCGCGCAGCGCCTCCTGAAGCACAGCGGGCCAGCCACCGCAGCGCGCCTCCGGGAGCGGGCCTCCAACGCGGCCTGGGACCTCCTCTTCACCCGCTTGTGCGACGGCTACACGTTCGGGCTGCTGCCGATGGAACGATCCGCCACGGCGAACGTCGTCACGCGGAACGTCGACCTGCCGTACCTCAGGTCCATCGTCGAGACCCTGGCTGTGTTCGATCTCGGGCGCCGATCGGAGAAGGCTCCCATGTCCAAGATGACTGCTTCGCTCGCGTCGCACGTCGATCCGGCCGCCGTCCGCGGGATCATCGAGGGCGGCCTTGACAGTGTCGCTTCCCTGGCACGGTTCCGACGTGATCCGGAGGAGATCGCACGGCAGGCCGATGCAGCCATCGCCGACCTCGAGCGGGCGCTCGACGCAGCGTGCTGACCGGCGGCGATGGACGACCAGTCGCATTCGTGGACGCCTGCCTCTCGCGCCGCTGACGCGCCGTTCAGGAACCGGCGGCGTGGGCCCAGTCAGGGCACCTACCATTGGACGGTCATGACCGTCACGTCACCCGAAACCCAGCCAGGAGGCGCGGCGCCGGAATCCGCGCCCGTCACCGCGCGCACGTCCACCGTCGCGACGGTCCTCGTCGTCGCCGTCCCGCTCGCGGTGGCGTGCTCGATCCTCGGGATGACGCTCACCGGCGCGTTCACCGCGAACCAGCAGCTGGTCTCCGCGGGCGACCTCGTCGAGTACGGCCTGCCGGTGGCACGCGTGGTGCACGACACGATGGCGGCGCTGACGATCGGCCTGCTCGTCGTCGCGGCGTTCGCGCTGCCCGCGCAGAAGCAGGACCACGGAGCGCTCTCGAGCGTGCAGCACCGAGCGACGCGCTGGGCGGCCGCGACGGGCGCGGTGTGGTTCCTCGCGGCGATCGTCAGCATCGTGTTCACGGGGGCGAACACCCTCGGCGTGCCGCTCACCAACCCGGTCTTCGCACGCAACTTCATGCTCTTCACGTTCCAGGTGGAGATCGGCCAGGCCCTCGTGGTGTCCGCGGTGGCGATCCTCGTCGCGACCGTCGTCGCTGCCTTCGCCACCCGCGTGACGACCCTCGCGGTGGCCACGGTCGCCGGGCTCTTCGCGCTGCTCCCCCTCGCGCTCTCCGGGCACGCCGCAGGCTCCCTGGAACACGCGAACGCGGTGAACTCCCTCGCGGTGCACCTCGTCGCGGTCTGCGTCTGGGCGGGCGGCCTCGTCGCCGTGGTCGCCCTGCGCACCCGGACGAAGGGCGCCACCGGCCGGGTCGTGTCCCGCTACTCGACGCTCGCCGGGTGGTCGTTCGCTGCGGTCGCGTTCTCCGGCATCGTGAACGCCTCGCTCCGGCTCACCGGGCCGCTCGACCTCGTCACGACGACGTACGGGTGGCTCATCACCGTCAAGGCGGTGATCCTCGTGCTGCTCGGGCTCGCCGGGGTCGTGCAGCGCCGGCGTCTCGTGCCCGGGCTGCTCCGCTCGCCGCTCGACCGGAGGTCGTTCGTCCGGTTCGCCCTCGCCGAGATCGTGTTCATGGCCGTCGCGATCGGCGTCTCCGTGGCCGTGTCGCGGTCGCAGCCGCCGATCCCGCAGACCCCCGAGACCGGTGAGGACACCCGCTCCGGTCTGATCGGCTTCCCGTACCCGCCGGCGCAGACCCTGCACACGTACCTCACCCAGTGGCACGTCGACTGGATGTGGCTCGGCATCGCCGTCGTGGGTGCGGGCTGGTACCTGCTCGCTGTCCGCAAGCTCCGGAAGCGCGGGGACGGGTGGCCGGTGGGCCGGACGATCGCCTGGCTGCTCGGCTGCGCGCTCTTCGTCTGGACGACCTCGGCCGGACCGGCCGTGTACGGGATGATCCACTTCTCGTCGCACATGGTCCAGCACATGCTGCTGATGATGTTCGTGCCGTTGCCGCTCGTGCTCGGCGGACCGGTGCTGCTCGCGCTCCGCACCCTGCCCGTCCGCAACGACGGGTCGCGGGGTGCGCGCGAGTGGCTCATGCTGTTCACGCACTCGCGCTACATGCAGTTCCTGGCGAAGCCGGCCGTCGCCGGGGTGATCTTCGCCGGCTCCCTCGTGGTGTTCTACTTCACGCCGGCGTACCAGTACGCTATGCAGTCGCACGAGTGGCACGTGGCGATGGTCGTGCACTTCGTGTTCAGCGGGTACCTCTTCTTCTGGGTGTTCGTCGGCGTCGACCCGGGGCCCGCGCGACCGCAGTACCCGATCCTCATCATCGCCCTGCTCGCGACGCTGGCGTTCCACGCGTTCTTCGGCGTCGCGGTCATGACGTCCGAGTCGGTGTTCGCGCTCGACTGGTTCCACGCCCTCGGGCAGACGAACGACGCGGCACTGCTCGCCGACCAGCACACGGGTGGTGGGATCGCCTGGGGTGCGTCCGAGCTCCCGATGGTGTTCGTGGCGCTGCTCGTCGTCCGGAACTGGGTGCGGTCGGACACCCGCGACGCCAAGCGCCTCGACCGCAAGGCCGACCGTGACGGCGACGCCGACCTCAAGGCGTACAACGAGCGTCTGGCGGCGATGAACGAGCGCGACTGACGCGCGCACCCGCTCCGCGGGCACGTCGGAGCGCGCCGGCGGAGCGCTTCGGCGCTCAGTCCCCGTGGACGATGCAGACCGCGTCGAGGTCCAGCGCGGCCTCGAGCGCGGCGGAGATGCCCGACTCACCGTCGGGACCGGCCGGGGTCACCGTGTCCACCCACCACAGGGGCGTCGGGAGCGTCGGCGCGTCGGGCAGGATGCGCTCGACCTCGTCGAACGAGTCGACCCGTCGCACCCCGAGCACGGTGATGACCGGGTGGGTGGCGTCACGGCACACCTGCACCATGGGGCCGTCGTCGAGCGCCCGGACGCCCCAGCTCTCGTCGTGCAGGAGCAGCGCCTCGGCGACGTCACGCGTCTCGACCGGTCCGCGGCAGAGCAGGGTGACGTCACGGGGCACGTCGACCGCCGAACACGTGGGATTCGTCGCCGAGGTGCCCGTCGAGCGTCCCCTCGTCGTGGGCGGGGTCGAGCGGGGCGCCTCCGACGAGCTGCAGGAAGCGTTCCTCGTCGATGCGGTCCAGGAACGACTCGAGCGCTTCCCATCCGTCGTCGAACCGGACGACGAGCCCGCCTCCGCCGAAGGTCGACGTCGTGGTGCGCGGCGGCGGCCACACACCGTCGCGGTCGAGGAACTCGGTGGCCTCGGGGCCGACGACGACGGCGAGCGGCGACGGCTCCCCGTGGGACACCGCACGCACGAGGTGGTCGGCGTCACCCCGGCGCTGCATCACGACCCCGAACACCGGTTCGACGTCGTCCGCCACGCGCCGCACGGCCTCGAGCAGCTTCGTGGCGAGCGTCGGGTCGACCCCGTCCTCGGGGATGGTCAGCACGGCGGACATCGTCTCGACGACGACCCCGTCGAGCAGGTGCGCGGTCATCGTCGCCGAGAAGCCCTCGCCCACGGCGTACGACGTCGAGACGGCGGGCGCCTCGTGCTTCGCGTACTGCGTCACGACCCAGCGGTCCCACGGGACGGTCAGCGGCTCGGCCGTTCCCCAGCGGGTCGGACAGGTCCCGACGGTCTCGCAGAGCGCCTCGATCGCAGATCCGATGTCGACGGCACGCCCGGGGTGGTGTCGCAGGGTCAGGTCGATGCTGATCTGCCGGACCGAGTCGGTCGAGACGGGGTGTTCCGGGGAGGGGGTCCCGACGAGTTCGGGTCCGCGGTGCACGAAGTCCTCGACGCCGGAGGCGGCGACGCCCGTGCGTCCGTCCCGCAGCGTGCCGTCGAAGTCGGCCACGGCCCACGCCGCGCCGTGAGCGCCGAGCGCGTGCCGGAGGGCGGGGGTGAGTGCCGCCTCCCGACCGGTGCGCAGCACGACGGTGCGCCCGGATTCCGAGGCCCGACGGAGCAGGGAGGCGAGCGCCTCGGTCAGCCACACGACCGGCGACGCGGAGTCGACCACGATCGCCGGGCCGACCACGTCGTCGATGAGGGGATGTCTGACCATCCGGGTCCTCCTCGGGTTCGGGGCGCTCGATCCACCTGGACGGTACACACGAGGACGACACCTGTCCGTCAGGCTGGCGGGCTCACAGCGGAGACACGGGTGCGGTTCGGGAGGCGCGGCTCGCGTCCGTCCCGCGACGCACGGTGGGCTCCCGGCTGGCGTCCAGCGGAGAATCCGCTAGGCTTGCCACGTCCCGCTGAGCGGGGTGCGCGAGTGTAGTTCAATGGTAGAACTCCAGCTTCCCAAGCTGGTAGCGCGGGTTCGATTCCCGTCACTCGCTCCGACACGAAGGGCCGCCCGACCGGGCGGCCCTCCTGCGTTCGGCGCACGTCCAGGGCGGGACGCGAAGGTGCTGGCATGCGTCTCGCCCTGCTCGTCCCCGGCGTCGTCGCCGCCCTCGTTCTCGCCGGCTGCAGTGGCGGGACACCCGCCGCGTCGAGGACCCACGGCACCGCCGCCCCGACCAGGACGGCGGTCGCGAGTCCGACGCCGACGATCGGCCCCGCCGAACGGTCCGCCGTCTCGAGGTCGATCAGTGCCCTCGAGCAGCAGTACGCGGCGACCGTCGGGGTGGTCGCGACGGACACCAGCTCCGGTGCCACCGTGGCGTACGGAGGGGACCGGCGGTTCGGGTACGCGTCCACGCTCAAGGTGTTCGCGGCTGCACAGTTCCTCCGCTCCGTGCACGGGAGCGACCGTGACGTCCGGGTGCGGTGGACCGCGGCGGACGTCGCTGCTGCGGGGCACTCCCCCGTCACGGCCGAGCACGTCGCCGACGGTCTGACCTCCGCCCAGCTCGCAGAGGCCGCCGTGCGGGACAGCGACAACACGGCGATGAACCTCGTCCTGCAGCGCATCGGCGGACCGCAGGGGCTCGACGCCGCGTTCCGGGAGCTCGGGGACCGCACCACCGAGGTCGTGCACGACGAGCCGTCGCTCAACGACGTCCGCCCCGGCAGCACCGACGACACCACCACGGCGTCCGCGTTCGCGGCGTCGCTCGCGCGGGTCCTCGACGGTCGGACGCTCTCCGCCGCGGACACGGCCCTGCTCGAGCGGTGGATGAGCGGGAACGCCACCGGCGACACCCTGATCCGCGCCGGCGCTCCGGCAGGGTGGACGGTCGCGGACAAGTCGGGCGGAGCCGGCGGCATCCGGAACGACATCGCCCGGGTGACCCGCCCGGGCGGCGGTCCGATCGTCATCGCGGTCCTCACGAGCCGGAACGACCCCGGGGTGGCGTACGACGACGCACTCGTGGCGAAGACCGCTTCGGTGGTCCTCGGCGCGTTCGGCGCCGCGGGCTGACGTTCCCCGGCCCACCCGTCACACGCCGTCGACCCCCACTACGCTCGGGACATGTCCTCCCCCGGCGCTCCGACGGTCGTCATCGGCGGCGGGGTCGTCGGCGCCGCCGCTGCGTCCTCGCTGGCCACACGCGGTGAGCCGGTCCTGCTCGTCGAACAGCACGGCCGCGGGCACGACCTGGGGTCATCCCACGGAGCGTCGCGGATCTTCCGGCAGGGGTACGCCGACGCGGAGTACGTCGCACTGACCACCCGTGCGCTCGCGCTGTGGGAAGCGCTCGAGGCCGCCGTCGGCCACCCGCTCATCGACCGCACGGGCGCCGTCGACCACGGCCGACCCGAGGTCGTCGACGCCATCGCCGCCGCGCTCGACGACGCCGGCATCCCGCACGAGGCCCTGACACCCGAGGAAGCGGCCGACCGGTGGCCGGGCATCACGTTCGAGGGGCACGTCCTCACCCATGCCTCGGCCGGCCGGATCCGGTCCGCCGAGGCGATCGAGGCCTTCCTGACCCTCGCCGCACGGGCCGGCGCCGAGCTGCGGTTCGACACCCGCGTGACCGGGATCGAGGACCACGGCGAGGACGTGACCGTCGGGCTGTCGGACGGCCACCGCGTACGGACGCCGCACCTGGTGGCGGCCGTCGGGTCGTGGGCTCCCACGCTGGTCGGCGACCTGTTCGCCGCACGCGGGACGCGCCTCCCGGCCCTCCGCATCACGCAGGAGCAGCCCGCCCACTTCCCCAGCCTCCTGCCGGACGAGGCGTGGCCGAGCTTCGTGCACTGGGCCGAGCACGACGACGTGTACGGCCTGCTCACCCCCGGCGAGGGCGTGAAGGTCGGGTTCCACGGCACCGGTCCCGTGGTCGACCCGGACCACCGCGACCGGACCCCGGTGGCGACGGAGGCCGCTCGGCTGCAGGCGTACGTCGAACGGTTCGTCCCCGGGGTGGACGCCACGCAGCCGACCTTCATCAGCTGCCTGTACGACAACTCCCCCGACGAGGACTTCGTCGTCGACCGCCGCGGTCCGGTCACGGTCGCGACCGGGTTCTCCGGCCACGGCTTCAAGTTCGCACCGCTCCTCGGGGAGCTGATCGCCGACCTCGTCGCCGGCGGGACCCCCTACCCCCGGTTCGCCCTGTAGTCCAGCGCGCGGACCGCTACGGTGGTGGCATGCGGATCGTCGTGGCGCCGGACTCGTTCAAGGGCACCGCGACGGCGACGGACATCGCGCTCGCCGTCCGCGACGGGTGGCTCGCCGAACGTCCGGGTGACGAGGTCGTGCTCGCCCCGATGGCGGACGGCGGCGAGGGCACGCTGGATGCGTTCGAGGCCGCCGTTCCGGGCGCCGAGCGGGTACCGGTCACCGTGACCGGGCCGGCCGGCACGCCCGTCGAGGCGTCCTGGCTCCGCCTGCCGGACGGACGCGCCGTGGTCGAGCTCGCCACGACGAGCGGGCTCCCGCTGCTCGACGAGCTCCGGCCGGACACCGCGACCTCGCGGGGCTTCGGCGAGGCGATCGCCGCGGCACTCGACGCCGGCGCGACCGCGCTCACCCTCGGCATCGGCGGCAGCGCGTCGATCGACGGCGGGGCGGACATGCTCCTCGGTCTGGGCGCACTGATCTCCCTCGCGCCGGACGTCCCCGAGCACCCGCCACGGATGCGCAGCGGCGCGGAACTCCTCGACGACGTGACCGGGGTGGACACCACGTGGATGCGACGCCTGCCGCCGGATGGGGCCGTCGTGCTCACCGACGTGACCGCACCGCTCCTCGGACCGGACGGTGCGGCTGCGGTGTTCGGGCCGCAGAAGGGCGTCACCGCCGACCGGATCCCGGTCTTCGAGGCCCGACTGCGGGACTGGGCGGAGTGCTTCTGGCAGGTCGACCGGACGACGCCCGGCGCAGGCGCCGCGGGTGGTGTCGGCTTCGCCCTGCTCGCGTGGGGTGCCACGCTCACGCCGGGTGCGCACGCGGTCGCCGAGGTCCTCGGGCTGCCCGCGCTGCTCGACGGCGCCGACGTGGTGATCACCGGCGAGGGGCGGTACGACGGGCAGAGCGCGGCCGGGAAGGTGCCGTCCGTGGTCCGGCACCTCACGATCGAGCACGCTCCCGGGGCGCGCTCGATGCTCGTCGCCGGGGCGATCGAGGCGCCGCTCGACGACTACGCCGCCGCCGCGTCCCTCACCGTCATCGCGACGCAGACCACGGGCGAGCCGTCGGACGCGCTGGCCGACCCGCTCCGCTTCGCGCGGATCGCCGGCACCCGCCTGGCCCGGATGGCCTGACGAGCCGGACGGCGATCCGCAAGTCGAGGGGTGTCCCAACGCAACCTCCCTCGCGGTGGCGCGCTCCACCACACTGGGGAGCGGGCCGGAACCGGCCCGGACGCACCACCCACGAGGAGACCATTGCGCACCGTCAACGCGTACGCGGCACCGTCCGCCACGGAACCGCTCGTCAAGACCACCATCACCCGTCGTGACGTCGGCCCGCACGACGTCGAGATCGACATCGCCTACGCCGGCGTCTGCCACTCGGACATCCACACCGTCCGGGGCGAATGGGGCGAGATCCAGTACCCGCAGGTCGTCGGCCACGAGATCGTCGGTCACGTCGTCGCGGTCGGCAGCGAGGTCACCAAGCACCAGGTCGGCGACCGCGTCGGCGTCGGCTGCATGGTGAACTCCTGCGGCGAGTGCGAGAACTGCGTCAAGGGCGAGGAGCAGTACTGCCTCAAGGGCAACATCCAGACCTACGCGGGCATCGACCCCGCCGACGGCTCGATCACCCAGGGCGGCTACTCGCAGGCGATCGTCGTGAACGAGGACTTCGTGCTCCGCGTCCCGGAGTCGCTCGACATCGAGAAGGTCGCGCCGCTGCTCTGCGCCGGCATCACGACGTACTCCCCGCTGCACCACTGGGGCGCCGGCCCCGGCACGAAGGTCGCCGTCGTCGGCATGGGCGGCCTGGGGCACATGGCCGTCAAGATCGCCGTCGCTCTCGGCGCCGAGGTCACCGTCCTGTCCCAGACCACCTCGAAGCAGGAGGACTCGCTCCGCTTCGGCGCGACGGCCCACTTCGCGACGAAGGACCCGGCGACGTTCGAGCAGCTCGCGAGCTCGTTCGACCTCATCATCAACACGGTGTCGGCGAAGATCCCGATGGGTGCCTACCTCGGTCTGCTCAAGGTCGACGGCACGCTCGTCAACGTCGGCGCACCGTCCGAGCCGCTCGAGGTCCCGGCGTTCGCGCTCATCCCGGCCCGCCGCTCCTGGGCCGGCTCCAACATCGGCGGCATCCGCGAGACCCAGGAGATGCTCGACTTCTGCGCCGAGCACGGCATCCTCCCGGAGACCGAGCTCATCGCTGCCGAGCAGATCAACGAGGCCTACGAGCGCGTCCTCAGCTCGGACGTGCGCTACCGCTTCGTCATCGACGCAGCGACGCTCGCCTAGCGTCCCGCCAGACGCCACCAGGGACGGACGGGAGGCGCGGTGCGGGTCCGCACCGCGCCTCCCGTTCGTCGGACGTGTCCGCAGAACGCGAGCGCGTCGTCCGACTCCCGCAACCGCCGACGGCGGGCGCGCGAACCAGGAAGACTCGACGAATGAGCATCACGGCACCGGAGGGATCCTCCGCCCTGGTGTCGGTGGCCGGCGACGACACTGACGCCGCGGTCTCCGACCTCGCCGGGATGTACGCGGGCCGATCCTGGCACTCCGGACGGACCGACGGCGACTACTGGTACCGCTACGTCGCGATCGGCGACGACGCGATGAGCATCCGGCGTTCCCAGATGCACGGCTCGCTGCGCGGGGACGTCGCCGTCGAGGGCGAGGTCGTCGTCCAGTGGATCGACTCCGGCAGCGCCACCATCGACGTCGGCCGTGACGAACAGCAGCTGCAGCACGGCGTCCCGGTGCTGTTCCCCATCGAGCGCCGGTTCGACATGGACTACCGCGACTGGGACCAGCGACTCGTGCACCTCAGCCGCGACCTCGTGCTCGACGTCGCCTCCGAGCAGTACCTCGTCGACGGGTCCGTCGACTTCGACCGGCACGCGGCGCCGACGGCAGCGTCGGTCGACCAGTGGCGCCGCGCGGTCGCCACGTCCGTCCGGGTCCTGCGCGACGAGGGCGTCGGGTCGCTCGCGTGGCACGAGGCGCAGCGCGACACCGCCCGCGCGCTGCTCGGGATGTACCGCTTCCGCGCCGAGGCCGCCCCGACCGGCTGGGACGAGCACCGCAACGCCCGGATCCGCACGGCGGTCGAGCACATCCAGGCGCATGCCCACGAGCCCCTGACGGTGTCGGACGTCGCCCGTGTCGCCGACCTCAGCGTGCGCGGGCTGCAGGAGGCGTTCCAGCGGACCCTCGACCGGTCGCCGATGCAGTACCTCCGCGAGGTCCGACTCCGCCGCGCCCACGAGGACCTCCTGCGCGCGGAGCCGGGTCAGGTCGCGGTCGCGGACGTCGCCGCTCGGTGGGGGTTCACCCACATGGGACGCTTCTCGGGCGAGTACCTGCGCCGGTTCGGCGAGTACCCGAAGCAGACGCTCCGTCGCTAGCCGACCGCGTCCCCTGACGGCAACCCGTTGCACCAGTCGACCGAGGCTGCGGCGACGCTGGCCTCGAGGGCACCGGACGACGCGTCGACGATGCTCACCAGGGCCCCGGTCGCGGACCTCGTCGCCACGGCGGCGAACTGGCCGTTCGGCGAGGGGCAGACCGCCGTCACGCTCGCGTCCTCCGGGACGCTGTCGACCAGCGTCGAGGTGCGACCCCCGGCGACGCGCACGATCCGCTGCGCGAGCGTCCCGTCCGGGCGCACGTCCCCGACCACCCGCAGGTAGCTGTCGTCCGTCAGCTGCGCGATGCGTCCGAGGTACGAGGCCTCGGTGCTCCCCGCGGGTGTGGGCAACGCGGCACGCTCGCCGTCCGTGAGGTCGAGCCGCTCGATCCCGGTCCCGGTCTCGACGACGGCCGTGGCGCCGGTGCCGACGAAGCCGTGCAGGTACGTCGCGCTGCCGAGCCGCACCACGTCGCTGCGTCCGCTCATGTCGACGAGCAGCAGATCGTCGCTGCTCGTCCGGACGAGGGCGCTCTCGGTCCGGGGCACGTACGCCCACTGCCCGACGCTCATCGGTGTCGCACCGACCACGGGCTCGCCGCTGCTGGAGATCGCCGTGGGGAGGTGCGTGCCGGTCATGTCGACCACGTACAGCCCCACGTCGCGGGACTGCCCTGCCGCCGTGTCGGCGTACTGGAAGCCGAACGACGCACCGTCGTCCGCGGCGTGCAGGGCGGTGACGCGCCCCCGGGCGGTGGGCAGGGTGAGGTGCTCGACGGGGGCACCCTCGTCCTGCACGCCCCGGGACAACGGCACGATGTCGACGGACGAGCCCGTGGCGGTGCCGCTCACCACCACGAGGAAGCGCCCGAGTCGCGCGTACTCGGAGATGCCGGTACCGCTGTAGACGGTCGTCGTGCCTCCCGGGCCGAGCGGGCGGTCGACGATCCGGTCCTTCCCGCCGCCGGTGCCCGGCACGAGCGCCAGGACGTCGGTGGTGCCGGTGCGGATCGACGTCCGGAGGTCCGACGTGGCCCGCTGCCCCGGGGCACGGACACCCACGACGGAGATCTCGTAGGAGCGGTCGTACGCGAGCGGCCCGGCGAACTCCACCGCGATCGTGTTCCCGCTCGACGTCACGGTGTGGGCCGCTGCCGGGCTGACCCGGACGTCGTCGGGCGTGACCGCCTGCAGGGCCTGGTTCGCGGTCAGGATCACGCGCTGAGCGGGCCGTGACACGAGGCCGCTGGCGTCGTACGAGACCTCGCGCAGCCGCGGCCCCTGCTGGGAGCCGACCACGGCGGCCGTCGTCCCGACCACGAGGAACACCAGCATCGTGGCGACGAGTCGACGACGGAACCGCTTCCCGGGACGGACGCGCACATCAGTACTCATACGGGTCCTCCGGCTGGGCGATCGTCCTGATCGTGGTCGCCCGGACCACGATGCGCGCGTCGGCGGACTGGTCGCTGTTCGACGCGAGCGCCCCGGAGACGGTGACCCACCGGCCCGAGGAGGGAACGCTCCCGTCCGTGACGACCGCGAGTCCCACCGGCTGCGCGTCGACGGCGCAGCAGCTGATGACGAACCGGGTCAGGGTGAACGAGCCGGCTGCCCCCGGCACGACGAAGCCGGAGAGTTCGACCCGCCGGCCGACGAGCGAGCTCGCGTCGGTGGTCTGCCGGATGAGGGCCGCCCAGTCCTTGACCCCGTAGTGCGAGGTGTCGACGGACCCGCTGCCGAGGAGGGACACCTGCGCCCCGCTGCCGGTCGCGTCCGACAGCGTCGCCGAGTCGATGCTCCGCTGCTGCGCAGTGCGGGCGGACAGCGTCGTCGGCGGCAGGACGAGCATCGCGGCGGTGATGCCGATCGTGACGCACGCCGCGATCCAGCCGAGCGCCGCGCCGGCGTGGCGGGCCGCGCCTCCCGACCGTCGGACCGGGTGCTCGTGTGCTGCCTCGTCGTCGTGCGCGTGCCCGTGCCCACGCGCCACGGCGATCAACCCGGCGACCGAAGCGGGGACCGCGATCGCCGCGAGGACGATCGTGAACACCGCGTACCGCGGGTTGATGTAGAGGTCGAGGTGTCCGGCGAGCGCGAGCCACAGCGTGCCGAGCGCCACGGCGAGCACGGCCCCGAGCCCCACGCACGCCCGCGCGGTCTGCGGCGCGTCAGACGAGGACATTCATCACCAACCCGACGGTCGCGGCGAACGCGGTGCAGACGACGGCCAACACGACGAGGAAGCGCGCACGGAACGTCGTCCGGAGCAGGGCGATCATCTTCACGTCGATGATCGGGCCGATCAGGAGGAACGCCGTGATCGACCCCGGCAGGAACGTCGACGCGAAGGACAGGGCGAAGAACGCATCGACGTTCGAGCACAGCGACACCGTCATCGCGAGGAGCATCATCGCCGCGACCGACAGCACCGGGTTCGCGCCGACGGCGACGAGGGTGGACCGCGGCACCGCGACCTGGATCGCGGCCGCGAGGCCGGCACCGACGAACATTGCCGGCATCATCGTGGCGCTCTCCCCGCCGAACTGCGCGGCGCTCGCACGCCACCGGTTCCGGCTGGCGGGTGCACCGACCGCGGCACGGCAGCGGGCCTCGAACGCGGGGAGGAGGAGGTCCGCCGGGCGCCGGTGCGCGGCGACGATCCAGCCGACCAGGTTCGCGATCACGAACCCGCCGACGATGCGCACGGGGAGGATCCAGCCGGACCAGCCGAAGGCCTGCGCCGTGCTGACGATCACGAGCGGGTTGAGGATCGGGGCGGCGACGAGGAACGTGACGGCCTCCGCCGGCGTGAAGCCGCGCAGCATGAGACCGCGGGCGAGCGGGACGTTCCCGCACTCGCACACGGGGAAGAGCATGCCGATCAGGGAGATCACCGCACGGCGTGGGATCGGTCGCTGCGGGAGGAGCCGTTCGAGCACACCGACGGGTACCCACACCTCGACGACGATCGACAGGAGGATGCCGAGGACCACGAACGGCAGCGACTCGACGACGACGCTGATCGCGAGCGTCAGGAAGTCCTGCACGACGTCCGGCAGACCCGCCGTCCCGACGGCGGGTGAGAGCACCCGGACCGCGAGCAGCGCCACGACGGCGAGCAGCACCAGCCCCGGACCGGTGCGGGCCCGGGAACGCTGCGGCGGCGGCGCGGTCGTCGTCACGGGGCAAGGATAGGCGACGGACGTCGTGCGCAGCGGCGGCCGCGCGGTTCGGCGCTCAGCGCGCGGCGAGCCCGTCGAGGTGCCGGTCGAGCACGTCGATCGCCCACTCGCCGGTCTCCCGCGGCGCGAGACGCACCACGTGCATCGCGAGGCCGTCGATGAGCGCGTGCAGGCGGCAGGCCTCGTACTCGCGGTCGGCCTCCGGCACGCCGAGCAGCTCGAGGATCTCCTCGCTCCACTCCCGCATCTCGTCGACGACCCGGTCGAGCGCGGGCCGCAGCTCGGCGTCGGTCAGCGCGGCGTTCCCGAGCGCCAGGTAGACGTCGAGCTCGACGACCCGCTCGTCGTCGAGGGGCAGGAGCTCGAGGACGATCCGGTGCGCCCGCTCGCGCGGCGGCAGGTCGGCGGGGATCGCCTCGATGCGCTCCCGTGTCCGATCGAACACGAGCGTGATGGTGTGCTCGCGCATGCTCGACTGCGTCGGGAACACGTACCGGACCGTGCTGGGCGGCAGACCCGCCTCGGCCGCGACGTTCCGCACGCTCAGCGCGCCGAGACCGTCGCGTGCGAGGACCTGGCACGCCGCCTCGGACACGTCCCGGCGACGCTGGTCGACGTCGATGCTCCTGGCCATGCCCCCATAATCGCACGACTGTGCTACTTTCATAGTCGCACACTCGTACGACTACAGGAAGGAGCGTCGCATGGCCTGGATCGTCCTCGTCCTCTCCGGCGTGCTCGAGGCCGTGTGGGCGACCGCGCTCAGCGCCTCGGACGGCTTCAAGAAGGTGGTGCCGACGATCGTGTTCGTCGCCGGCATGGCACTCAGCATGGTCGGCCTGGCGTTCGCCATGAAGGAGATCCCCGTGGGCACCGCCTACGCGGTCTGGGTCGGGATCGGCGCGTCCCTGACGGTCGTCGTCGCGGTGCTCCGCCGGCAGGAGGCCGCCTCCGTCACCCGGCTCGCCCTCGTCCTCGGGCTCGTCGCGTGCGTCGTCGGACTCAAGGTGGTGAGCTGACGTGGCGTGGGTCGTGCTGTTCGTCAGCGCCGCCCTCGAGACCGTCTGGGCGACCGCACTCGGCGAGAGCGACGGGTTCACGGTGCTCGGGCCGACGATCGTGTTCGCCGCGACGATCGTCGTGAGCCTCGTGGCGTTCGGCTACGTGCTCAAGCACATCCCGATCAGCACGGCGTACGCGGTCTGGACCGGCACGGGAGCAGCCCTGACCGTGCTGTGGGGCATGGCGACCGGCGCCGAACCGGTCACCGCCCTGCGGCTGCTGTTCATCGCCGGGATCGTCGGGTGCGTCGTCGGGCTGAAGCTCGTGCCCGCCCGACCGACGCAGGACGCCGTCGACCCGGCCACCCGGGCCACTCGGCCCACCCGGCCCACCCGGGCGCGAGACTCGGCCTGAACGACAGGACTCGGGCTTCGGAGCGCGAGGGACGTCGTCCACGCCGAGTCTCGGCAGCGGCCGCCGGACGCGCCCACGGGACGGACGGGAGGCGCGGTGCCAGCCGGCACCGCGCCTCCCGTCCGACGCGTCGCCTGATCAGACGGACGCGCCCGTCCACTCGTCCTCGGCGGCGACGTGGTCACTGCCCGCCGTGCCGGCGGCGAGCGCCGCGGCCACGCGCGAGGCGTGCGACGGCGGGTCGGACGGCACGTCGGCCGGGCGTCCCTCGTCGTTGATCTTGCGGAGCTCGGGCACGATCTCCTCGGCGAGGATGTCGATCTGCTCGAGCACCGTCTTGAGCGGGAGTCCGGCGTGGTCGACCAGGAAGAGCTGCCGCTGGTAGTGCCCGACGTGGTCCTTCATCGCGGCGTACCGGTCGATGACCTGCTGCGGCGAGCCGACCGTGAGCGGCGTCTGCGTGGTGAAGTCCTCCATCGACGGACCGTGTCCGTACACCGGGGCGTTGTCGAAGTACGGGCGGAACTCGTTCCAGGCGTCCTGCGAGTTCTTGCGGGCGAAGAACTGGCCACCGAGACCGACGATCGCCTGGTTCGCGGCTCCGTGTCCGTAGTGCTCGAAGCGCTGGCGGTAGAGACCGACCATCTGCGCGGTGTGCTGGATCGGCCAGAAGATGTTGTTGTGGAAGAAGCCGTCACCGTAGTAGGCGGCCTGCTCGGCGATCTCCGGCGTGCGGATCGAACCGTGCCACACGAACGGCGGCACCCCGTCGAGCGGACGCGGCGTCGAGGTGAAGCCCTGCAGCGGGGTGCGGAACTTGCCCTGCCAGTCGACGACGTCGTTCTCCCAGAGCTGGCGGACGAGGGCGTAGTTCTCGATCGCCAGGTTGACGCCCTGACGGATGTCCTGGCCGAACCACGGGTACACCGGCCCGGTGTTACCGCGACCCATCATGAGGTCCATGCGGCCGTCGGAGATGACCTGGAGCATCGCGTACTCCTCGGCGATGCGCACGGGGTCGTTCGTCGTGATCAGGGTCGTCGACGTCGAGAGCGTGATGTTCTTCGTCCGCGCGGCGAGGTACCCGAGCATGGTGGTCGGCGACGAGGCGACGAACGGGGGGTTGTGGTGCTCGCCCGTGGCGAAGACGTCGAGCCCGGCCTGGTCGGCGTGCTCGGCGATCGTCAGGATGTCGCGGACGCGCTGGGTGTCGTCCGGCGTGGTGCCGGTCATGGGGTCGGTCGTGACGTCACTGACCGTGAAGATGCCGAACTGCATGATGCGCCGCCTTTCGTGAGATTGATGCGTTTGCATCGATCTGCTGGGTACAACGTAGCGCAGCTCTGGACATTCCCGCCAGTGCCGACCGCGTCATGAGGTCCTGCCCCGTTCGGGGGCGTGAACGCGGCGGACCCAGCCAGCTACGGTGTCGGCAGGGGGGAAGGTTTGGCATCACCACGGTTCCGATCGATCGGCTCGACGCTGCGAGCTGAAGACGGTCCTCGGTACGTCCGCGAGAGCGCCCTCGCCGCGGGCTTGATGGAGATCGCAGCTTCGGCCGGGGAGTCAGCCGCGGTCCTCGCTGCCGCGTCCGACATAGCGGACTCCATCGTGACGACCGCGCGCCGCCGCCCGAGCGAGAGTCGGGTGCGGATGGCTGACGCAGTGCAGCAGCTCTGGACCGGAACGGTCGATGTCGAGGAGCCGGAGCTACCGCGCGCCATCACGGTTGCCGTCGTCACGATCGGGGCAGCGCTACCACCGGCTGCCGATGCGCCCACGGACGACTCGAAACTGCGCGCCCGGCTCGTCGATCTCCGCTCGTCGGTCGACGAACTCCTCCGGAACCGGAACGCACCCGCCGTCGAGCGGACGCTGGCTCTGGGACAGACCCTTGCAGGATCCTTCGCGTGGCGGTCCGACGTGGAACTTGCACGATCGAACAAGTTCTGGGAGGTCCTCGACCGTCCGGAGTTCCTCCCGGCCTTGCTCGCCGCGCGGGTCTCCGACGAGGCCGCCGCGGACACCGAGATCGTGGTGCGTGAACTCGTCGGCACGGACTTCCCAACCGCGCAGGAGCGCTTCTCCGGGCCTCGCCGCACGGACGTCCGATCGGAGGTCGCGACGGAGATCGACTTCTCGGACGTCCTCATGCACAGCGCCGATGCTGAACCCGGGCTCCTCGACGTGAACGAGGTCACGACCGCGGTCACGACGGATGCGCTCCGGATCAGACGGCCATCCGTTCCGACCGATCATCGGATCACGGTGTACTTCGGCACGGATCGCGCCGGAGCGTCGGGGACGGACTTCTTCGACGGTCGACGTGACCCGAACGACGCCATGCACTACGGGATCGCGACGATCGACGTCCCCGAGTCCCACCGGATCGGGCGTCGCCGACGACTTTCGATCGGTTGGCGCAAACTGTCCTGGAGCGGAGCCCCACGCTTGACGAGCGTCATCCCGCTCTCGCTCGCGAGCTTCGACGCGGAGATCGACCGCGAGATCGCCGCACTCGGAGCGAACGAACGGCGGATCGTCGTCTTCGTTCACGGATTCAGGACCAGCTTCCGCAACGCGATGGTCACGACGGGCCAACTCGCTGCCGACCTCGGCATCGCTGGGGTCACGGCCGCGTTCTCCTGGCCCTCCGCGAACAAGCTGCACGAGTACCGTCGCGACCGTGCCGAGGCGAGGTCCAGCGCCGATCACCTGGTCGATTTCATCGTGGACCTCACGCAACGCACCGGGGTGGAGAGCGTTGACGTGATCTTCCATTCGATGGGCAACTACCTGTTCGCGAACGCCGCCAGTGCGCTCGTGGGAGCCCTCGCAGCCGTCGGCCGCCGCCTCGGCGCGGTGGTCCTCGCCGCGCCGGACGTCACGCCCAGCGAGTTCTCGAGCGTGGCCGGACTCCGTCCCATGCTCAGTTCCTACGGCACGATGTACGCGACCAAGCGCGACCTCGCGCTCGGACTCTCCGGTGCAGTGCGGCGCTCACAGCGCGCCGGCACGTTGCCGCCCGTCGTGACGCATCGGCACGTCGACACCGTCGATGCAACGCTCGTCAACGAGAGCTTCATCGGTCACGCCTACCACGTCGGTTCCCGTGCGGTCATCGCCGACATCTTCCACGCGATCCAGGGCGACAGCCCCACCGCGCGCTTCGGTCTTTCGCCTCAGACCTCTCCTCCGCACTGGCGGATCAAGGGCTGACCCCGCTCCGGCAGCGGCCCTGGCGGCTCAGCGCACGGCGGGGAGCGCCTCGGTGTCCGTCCTCGCCGCGTGGTGCATGCCGTCCGCGACCCACACGATCGTGACCACGGCGAGCACGCTGGCGCTCGAGGCCATGCGCCCCGCCACGAGGATCGCCGAGTGGTCGTGCGTGCCACCCGCGACCCCGTACACCAGCGCCACCACCGCCACCAGGAACGTCACGCCCGTGCCGACGAGCAGCACGGCGGTCACGAGCCGACGCGGACCACGACGGCCGTCCCGGTCGCCGCGCTCCCCCCGGTCCACCCGCGGCCCGAACGCCCGCACGACCCCGAGCCAGAACAGGGCGAGCCCGCAGGCCCCCACGATGTCGCTCACGCGGTGCCAGCCGTACACCACCGTCTGGTTCGCGACGAACACGGCGTAGGCGGCACCGATCAGGGTGACGATCGGCCGGAACCGCCTGGGCGTGACCATGAGCACGGCGAAGAGCGCCGCGAGCGCGATCGACGCGTGGCCGGACGGGAACGAGTTCGGCGTCGTCGACTGAGCGATCTCCGGGCGCTCGGCGATACGCTTGACGAGCGTCGAGCTGGCTGCCGACGCGAGCACCACGACGCCCGCTCCGAGCCCCACCGCGAGCCGACGCCGGGCGAACGCGACGGCGGCGATCACGACCACGAGCAACAGGATCACCGGCACCGAGATGACGTTCAGGGCAGTGTCCGACCCGAACAGGTCGGAGTCCCGGACACCGCCGAGCGCGGCGTCCTCGACCCGCTGCCCCACCGGCGTCAGGACCGCCGCCGCGTAGACGAGAGGCACGATCACGAACCCCAGAGCCGCCAACAGCCCCCACCGCAGCCGTCGCGAGACACTCGGTCCACGCGATTCCGGTGCGTTGCGTTCTGGCGTTCGGGTCACCGGACTGGTCCTCCTCGGGGTGCTGGTCGTCGGTGTCCTCACACGCCTGGTCACGCGCGTGCGATTCGGACGGTCGCGGTCCGACACGATACCGTTGGACCGCCGGTCGGAGCCTGGGAACCGCGGGTCCGCGACCTTCGGGACCGCTGGGCCGACCGGGTCCGCTCGGGTGAACGCACCGGCGGGCATCGCCGGATCGACGCACGGCGCGTCGGCTGCGTACGAGGAGGAGACCGAAGTGGCCATCAAGGAACCGAGCATCACCGCTTCCCCGAACCGCGGGCTCGCGCTGACCGCGGGCACCGTCCTGGCCATCTGGGGCTTCCTGGGCTTCTTCTTCGCCGGCGACGGCGACCCCGGGTTCTTCAACCGCCACGGCGGGATGCTCTGGAACGCGTTCGGCGTGAACCCGGCGACCGCGCTCGTCTGGGTCCTGCTCGCCGTCGCACTCCTGCTCGTCGGGCTCGGCAACACCATCGGCTCGCGCAACGTGAACATCCTCGTGGGCGTCGTGCTCGTCGTGTTCGCGGTGTACGGGTTCGTCTTCGTGAACACCTCCGCCAACGTCTTCGCGCTGAACACCACCGACAACGTGTTCCACGCGATCGTCGGCGTGATCCTGCTCCTCACCGCGTTCGGTGCCGACAAGGAGAACATCCGGGCACTGCGCGCCGACGCTGCTCGCGCCTGACACCACGTCCGCTCGACGCCCCGCCCGCCCTCGTGGCCGGCGGGGCGTCGTGCGTCCGGTCGTGCGCGCTCAGTCCCTGTCGCGCTCGGGCGGGGAACCGGGTGCGGCGGCGGCCTCGAGCTCGGTGGCCACCACGCGGGGCGACTCCGACATGAACCGCCGGACGTCGAGGTCGACGATGATGTCCTGCGGCCGGAGCGGGCGCGTGAGGTACAGCCCGTCGAGCGACGTCAGCCGCGACAACGCGACGTAGGTCTGCCCGGCACTGAAGACCCGGTTCCCGAGGTCCACGACGGCACGGTCGTAGGTCGACCCCTGCGACTTGTGGATCGTCACCGCCCACGCGAGGCGGAGCGGGAACTGCTGGAACTCGCCGACGGTGTCCTTCTTAAGTTCCTTCTTGTCCGGGTCGTACGAGTACTTGAACTTCTCCCACACGGACGGCTGGACCTCGAAGGACTCCCCGTCGACGTCGACCCACACGGTGTCGCGGATGGTCGTCACGATGCCGAGCGTGCCGTTCACCCAGCGCTGGTCCGGGTCGTTGCGGAGGAACATCACGTGCGCGCCCGGCTTCAGCTCGAGCGCTTCGTCCGCCGGGAAGTTCCGACCGCCGAAGTCACCGTTCACGTCGGCCCGCGCCGTCCGGACCTTGCCGGGGAGACGGTCGAGGGCGGCCTTGTTGATGCGCGCCACCGTGTCGTTCCGCGTCGCGAGGGTGATCGCGTCATCGGGTGCCGGACGTGCCCCCGCGGCGTTGAGCTGCCCGGCGACGTCGGCGGTGACGCGCCCGTGGCGGACGGCGGTGAGCATCGCGGCGAAGGCGTCGTCACGCTGCCGGTGCACGGTGGCCAACTCGACGATGTGCAGCTCGGCCTCGAGCCAGACCTTCGCGTCGAAGAACCACATGGACCGGTAGTGGTCGGTGAAGTACGCCCGCTCGTCGCCGTCGCCCGGCACCGGCGGGAGCTGGTACGGGTCGCCGAACATCACGACCTGCACGCCGCCGAACGCCTCGAACTGCCGACCGCGGGCCTTCCGCAGCGAGCGGTCCATCGCGTCGAGCAGGTCGGCGTTCACCATCGAGACCTCGTCGATCACGAGGGTGTCGATGGTGTTGAGGAGCTTCCGGGTGTCCGGGCCCTGTCGGAGCTCGGCGTCGGCGATGAGGCCGATCGGCAGCCGGAAGAGCGAGTGGATCGTCTGCCCGCCGACGTTCAGCGCCGCGACGCCCGTCGGGGCGCAGATGACGACCTGCTTCTCGGTGTTCCACGACAGGTGGTTGAGGAGCGTCGACTTCCCGGTGCCGGCCCGCCCGGTGATGAAGACGTGGTCGCGCGTGTGCTCGATGTACTCGAAGACCGCGCGCTGCTCCGCGCTCAGCTCGACGCTCATCGCGTGCCTGCGCCCGCGCCCGCGTCGGTGTCCGTACGCACGGCGCCGGCGTCGGTGCCGGTGCCGGTGCCCCGTCCGACCTCGGCACCGTCTCGCCGGGAGCGCACGAGCGCGACCGCGACGACGCCGGTGACGGCCACGACCACCGCGATGCCCGCGATGACGAACAGCACGCCCGCACGAGCCTGGTCGACGAGCGGCTCCGGACCCCACGTGCGTCCCATCGCTCCGAACCACGAAGCCTGCACGAGCCCGAGCGGCCCACGGAACGCGATGCCGAGCGACACCAGCCCGGCCCCCACGACCACCGCGCCGGCGATCCGGACGACCGCGGCCGACACCGACGGCAGACGAGCTCCGGCGGCGACCGGCGTGCAGAGCGTCGGCACGGCGAGCAGCCCCACCAGCAGGAACACGAGGTCGATCACCGTGCGACCCGTCGAGTCGCTCACCGACCACCGCAGCGCCTCGGTCGCGAAGAACGCCCACCAGATCGCCGCGAGCAGCAGGAACGCCGGGAACGGCTGCACGAGGTACCGGACGGCGGCGTTGTCCAGCAGGACGGCGGTCCATTCCCGGACGCCCGTGCTGTCGTCGTCACGCGGGTGCACGGCAGCCCGGATGAGCTGGACCGGCGCGGCCGCCCAGACCAGCGCCGGCACGACGAGTCCGAGCAGCAGGTGGGCGCCGACGTTCGCGGAGACCAGGAATCGATCGTAGGTGTGGAGCGAGCCGGAGGTGGCCACGACGAGCGACACGAGCGCGATGCCGGCGGCGATCGAGCGCCGAGCGGGCCACCGCACCCCGTTGCGCCGCAACCGCACCACTCCGGCCGCGTACGCCGCCGCGAGCAGCACTGCCGCCATCAGCCAGAACAGGTCGGTGTTCCACGCCGTGAGCCATCCCCACGCCCCCGGGTCGTGCGGCAGGGCGTCGTCCGTCAGCAGCTCCGCCGGCGACGGGTTCGTGGTCTTGCTCAGCGCGATCTGGTCGACGGGGGTGGCGGTCCGGCCGAGCGCTGCCGCGAACCCGCTGGCAACGCCCATCACGGCGAGTTCGGCGAGGACGAGCCACCAGAACGGCCCGCGCCGTCCCGGAGCGACGCTGAGGGACCGGATCGCCCGCCGCCGTTGCACCGCCCCGAGGACGCCGATCGCGATGATCGCCGCGATCTTGACGAGGACGAGCACCCCGTACGCGGTGAACAGGTTCGAGAACGACCCGATGCGGATCTGCGCGGACGCGACACCCGACACCGCCACGAGCACGAAGCAGCCGAGCGCGATGCTGGAGTACCGTCCGACGACCGCCGCCAGACGCTGCCCGCCGACCACCGGCCGCAGGAGCACGAGCATCACCAGGCCGCCCACCCAGAGCGCCGCACCGACGAGGTGCAGCCCGAGCGCGGTCACCGCGGCGTCGTGACTGGCCGTGCCGGCGGCGTGACCCTGCTGTGCGAGGGGGATCAGCCCGATCATCGCGACGCCGGCGGTCAGGGCCACCATGCCCCGCGAGCGGACGGCGAAGCAGAGCACGGTGACGGCCGCGGCGACGAGGACCGTCACGAGCCAGGCGAGCCCGAGGTCCGTGCCGGTGAGGAACACCCCCATCGACTGTCCGAACTGCTCGTCGATGCTGACCTTCGAGCCGGCGACGCTGAGGAACGTGAAGAACGTCGTGACGGCCGACGCCACCGTCCAGACGCCCGCGGCACCGGCGGCGACGTCGATGGCACGGTTCCATTCCGGCGCCGTGCGGGAGAGCCCGACGGTCGCCAGTGCGAGCCCACCGATCGCGGTGGCGGCAGAGAGGTCGACGACGAGCCGGGCGATCGGGAGACCGAAGCGGACGACGGCGCCGGGGTCGGCGATGAGCGCCGCGTTCGCCCCACCGCCGATGACGAGGGCGACCAGGAGTGAGACGAACCCGACGAGCAGCAGCACGGCGGGGCCGGCGATGCGCGCGATCCGGTTCACCCGTCAAGCCTAGGCGCTGCCCCTCCCGGGGGCGGAATCGACAGGTCTGCCCGTGGACGGCGACGCCGGCCCGGTGCCGGTGTGGAGGAGCGGCCCGGGAACGACGAAAGGGACGGCCGCAGCCGTCCCTTCCCCGTGGTGCGAGCGGTCTTACTTGACAGCAGCCTTGAGCTTCGAGCCGGCGCTCACCTTGACCGAGTCGCTCGCGGCGATCTCGATGGCGTCACCCGTCTGCGGGTTGCGGCCGGTGCGGGCGGCACGGTGGGTCTTCTCGAAGGCGATCCAGCCGGGGATCGTGACCTTGGTGCCGTCGGCGACCGAGCTCGAGACGACGCTGAACAGCGCGTCGACGACGCCGTTGACGGTGGCCTGGCTCTGGCCGGACTCGGCGGCGACGGCAGCGACGAGCTCGGTGCGGTTCAGTGACTTGTCAGCCATGGATGTCCTCCTCGGACTTCTTGCAGTATCGGTCGGACGACTTCTCGCCCGGCGCCCGGAGCGGTTGCCCCGTGCCACGGTGCCAGTGGGCCGAGGGCCCGGCGGAACCGGAGTCGAACGTACCAGCCGCCGGGGACGAAAACGGCCGACTCGCCCGGATTTCCGGGGTTGTCGAGGGACCGGCGGGTCAGATGTGACGGAAGTGACGAAGATGTCCCCCGAATCCGCCCGGAGACGACGAACGCCCCGTCACACGGTGGTGACGGGGCGTTCGGGGAAGCGGATGCTTACCAGGAGCTCTTCGTGATGCCCGGCAGCTCGCCACGGTGGGCCATGTCGCGGAAGCGGACACGGCTGATGCCGAACTCACCGAGGTGGCCGCGGGGGCGACCGTCGATGGCGTCGCGGTTGCGGTAGCGGACCGGCGACGCGTCGCGCGGGAGCTTCTGCAGGCCGACGCGGGCGGCCTCACGCGACTCGTCGGTGCCGTTCGGGTCCACGAGGGCCTTCTTCAGCTCGAGACGACGCTCGGCGTAGCGCGCGATGATCTCGGCGCGCTGGTTGTTCTTCGCGATCTTGCTCTTCTTCGCCATGCTTAGCGCTCCTCACGGAAGTCGACGTGCTTGCGGATCACCGGGTCGTACTTCTTGAGCACGAGGCGGTCCGGGTTGTTGCGACGGTTCTTCTTGGTCACGTAGGTGAACCCGGTGCCCGCCGTGGAGCGGAGCTTGATGATCGGACGGACGTCCTGACCCTTCTTGGCCATCAGATCTTCTCCCCACGGGCGAGGAGATCCTTGACGACGGACTCGATGCCGCGTGCGTCGATCACCTTGATGCCCTTCGCGCTGAGCGTGAGCGTGACGTTACGACGAAGCGAGGGCACGTAGTACGTCTTCTTCTGCACGTTCGGGTCGAAGCGACGCTTCGTCCGGCGGTGCGAGTGCGAGATGTTGTGACCGAAGCCGGGGGTGGCGCCGGTCACCTGGCACACTGCTGCCATGGTTTCCTCCTGAGGTACCGTGCGACCGGACGGCCGCACCCAAGGTCACTTGCCTGGCGCGCACGCGCTCGTCCGGGGACGAAGCGAGGGGGTTGTGCGCACCGCCCAGGCCCGCGGACCCTGTCGAAGAGGCCGTGAGCACCGCGCGACCGCGGCGTTCGCGACGGTCGGAGGGCTTGGAACAACTGGGTCCGCCGCGCGGACGCGGAGAACCAGGGGTCCACGTTACGCGAGGACCGGGCGTGTCGCAAGCGGCGCCTCCTGGCAGGGCCGGACGGGAGGCGCGGTGCGGCCCCGCCGGTGCAGCCCACCACCGGCGGACGGGCGCGTCAGCGGCGTGGCGGTCGCAGGGCCGTCGGCGCGAGGAGCAGGGAGCGCTCCTGCCGGATCCAGTACAGGCCCGTCGCACGCCGTTCGGCCCGCGTGGCGAACCGGTAGCGGAACACCCGAGCCCGCACCCACCGCGGTCGCTCCCCGTCGAACGGGTCACGCGCGAGCAACCGCAGCGTCGGTCGGTCGGCCTCGAGCAGACGGACGACGAACACCCGGAACCACCGGTCGTCGATGCCGAGCGCGAGGAACCACATCAGCCAGTCCAGTCGCAGGTGGTACGGCGCGAACTGCCCGGGTCGACGACGGGGATCGCCGGGCTTCCCCCGGAACTCGTACGGCTGCCAGTCCTGCTCGCCGGGGACCTCGGCGAGCGTCCCCTCGACGATCACCTCGTCGCGCTGCTGGGTCACGCTGCCGAACGCCCCGTACGCGTTCGCGAGGTGCCACCGGTTGAACGACGCGTTCATGAGCTGCCGCCGGGACACGAGGTTCTTCGCGGCCGGCCAGGACAGCCACGCGAGCAGGGCCCCGACCGCGACGGTGACCACGACGAAGGGCACGGGCGTCACGGCGGGACCGGACGTGGCCAGGGGGCCGAGCCACGGCAGGACGGCCGCCACCGATCGGTCGTCGACGGCCGCGAACGTGAGCACGAGCGTGATCCAGTTGAGCCAGGCGAAGTTCCCCGACACCACGAGCCAGAGCTGCGTGAGCAGCACCAGGCCGGCGGCGACCGACGCCACCGGCTGCGGGGCGAACAGGAAGAACGGCACGACGAGCTGCACGAAGTGGCTCCCCAGCGTCTCGAGCCGGTGGACCGGACGGGGCAGCAGGTGCGCGGTCCGCGAGACCGGGTTCGGCATCGGCTGCGTCTCGTGGTGGTAGTACAGCGCCGTCAGGTCCCGCCAGCTGCGGTCCCCGCGCATCTTGATCATCCCCGCCCCGAACTCCAGCCGGGACACCAGCCACCGGAGCGCGAACAGCACGACGATCGGCGGTGCGACGTCGTCGGACCCGAGGAACGCGACCGTGAAGAGCGCCTCGACGAGCAGCGACTCCCACCCGAACGCCCAGAACGTCTGACCGACGTCCGAGATCGACAGGTAGGCGAGCCAGAGCGCCAGGAAGCAGAGCATCGGCACCCACCACGGCGCACGCTGGGGCAGCCCGACGACCAGGGCGAAGGCGACCACGGCACCCCCGCCCGCGAGCCACCGGAGGCGAGCGTCCGTGTAGCGCCACCACCGCCACACGACCGGGAGCCGCCGGGCGTACGGGCGCTCCATGAACCGCGGGACCGGGAGCAGTCCGTGCTCCCCGACGAGTGCGGGGAACTGGGCGAGTGCGGAGAGGAACGCCAGACAGGCGATGGCCGCGACGCCGCGCTGGAGCACGAACCGGGCGACGTCGGAGTCGGTCGCGCCGGCCCACTGGGTCCAGACGGCGGGGTCCACGAGCCGGACGCTACGCGGGTGTCCCTGCGGCCGGAAGCGGCTCCGCTACGGCGCGGCGGTCGGCTTCGGCGCGAGGGCCTGCACCATGAGCTCGCCGAGCTCCTGCGGTGCCGTGAACATCGGCCAGTGCCCCGTCTCGAGCCCGACGATCGAGAGGTCCTCGGTGGCGACGAGTTCGGCGGCCCAGGTCTGGTGTTCGGCGACCATGGTGGCGAGGTCCGTCGCCGGGATCTCGCACGTGATCACGGTCGCGGGGATCGTGTGCCGCGCCGCGTCCGCGTAGTGGAACGGGTCGGACGTCACCGCCGCGGGCTCCGGGACGGCCCGATGCTCGAACGCTTCGCGGACCTCGGGCGTCATCCCCCGGACCGTCGGGGCCTCCCACACGTCCCACGGGGGCAGCGGCACCATGCCGTCGACGACCGGCAGCTCGTCGTTCACGCAGCCGCCCTCCGGCCCGGGGAACGTGTCGACGTAGAGCAGGTGCGCGACGAGCGAGGGACGCTGGTCCGCCGCCATGTACGCGATCGGACCGGCACCGGAGTGGCCGGCGAGGACGACGGGTTCGGACGGGGAAGCGACGTCGTCGAGCTTCGCGACGAGCGACGCGACCTGTTCGTCGAGCGTGTCACCGTCGCGCGTCACCGCTTCGACCGAGTGCCCAGCGGCGCGGAGCACCGGGGACACCTCGTCCCACGCGCTCGCGTCGAGCCAGAATCCGGGCACCAGGATGACGTGCATGTCGCGGAGGCTACTCGTCACCACCGACGCCTGCGCGGGCGGCCGTGCACGCGGCGCACTCGCCGAAGATGTCGACCACGTGGCTGGCGTTCGTGAAGCCGTTGGCCGCCGCGACGTCCTGCGCCCACCGCTCCACCGGGTCCGCCTCGATCTCGACGGTGCGCCCGCAGTTCCGGCAGATCAGGTGGTGGTGGTGCGCGTCGGTCGTGCAGGCACGGTAGAGCGATTCGCCGTCCTGCTGCAGCGAGTCGGCGTCGCCCTCCGTCGCCAGGTCGGCGAGCGCGCGGTAGACGGTCGCGAGCCCGATCGTCGAGCCGTCGTCGCGCAGGTGCTGGTGCAGCGCTTGCGCGCTGACGAACCCCTCGGTGCTCGACAGCGCGGTCCGCACGGCCTCGCGCTGCCACGTGTTCCGCTTCGGCTTCTGCACGGCGTTCATGCGGTCACTCCTTCCGTCCGGGTGGCGTCCGCGTCCGTTCCGTCGGACACCGGGCGCGGCACGCCCGGGTCGCGCTGGTCTCGGTGGGCGATCCGGTCCCGCCCCCGACGCTCGCGGCGGCCACCGACGATGCGGCAGACCACCCAGATCACGAACGAGATCGTCGTCACGTAGGGGCTGATCGGCAGCCCGCCACCGAGTGCGAGCAGGATGCCCCCGACCACGGACGCCACGGCGAACACCGTCGACAGGACGGGCACGACGACGGGGTGCGAACTGAGGCGCAGGGCAGCCGCCGCGGGGGTGACGAGGAGGGAGAGCACGAGCAACGCCCCGACGATCTGCACCGAGACCGCCGTGGCCAGTCCGAGCGCGAGCATGAACACGATCGCGAGGGTCCGCACCGGCACGCCGGCCGCTGCGGCGACGTCGGGGTCCACGGACGAGAACATCAGCGGACGCCAGATCACGAGCAGGGTCGCGACGACGATCGCGGCGACCACCACGAGGAAGGTCAGCTGCGGGTTGTCGACGGAGACGATCTGCCCGGTGAGCAGCCCGAACTTGTTCGCCGCGCGACCCTTGTACAGCGCCAGGCAGAGGATCCCGAGACCGAGCCCGAACGGCATGAGGACGGCGATGATCGAGTTGCGGTCGCGCGCCCTCGACCCGAGCAGCCCGATGAGCAGCGACGCGATCACCGAGCCGACGAGCGACCCGGTGACGACGTTGACGCCGAGCAGCAGCGATGCCGACGCACCGGCGAAGGACAGTTCGGAGATGCCGTGCACCGCGAACGGCAGGTTCCGGGCGACGACGAAGGGCCCGATGAGCCCGCCGACGACGCCGAGGACCGCACCGGCCCAGACGGAGTTCTGCACGAGCACGAGGAGCTCGCCGTAGTCCTGGAACGAGAAGACCGTCGACCAGAGGTCCATCAGATCCGCCCTTCGTCGGGTGCCGTCGCGTGCGGGTCCGGGTCGCAGTGGTGCTCGTGCGCCTCGTTCGCTCCGACGATGACGATGCGGCCCATGGTGCGGACCACGTCGACGGGCGTGCCGTACAGGTCGCTGAGGACGTCGGCGCGCAGGACCTCGTCGGGCGAGCCGATGCGGAACCGGCCCCCGGCGATGTAGAGGACCCGGTCGACGACGTCCAGGATCGGGTTCACGTCGTGCGTGACGAACAGCACCGCCGCGTCGCGCTGCCGACGCTGGCGGTCGATGAGCTCCGTCACGCCCCGCTGGTGGCGGAGGTCGAGGGAGATGAGCGGTTCGTCACAGAGGAGCAGCGCCGGGTCGGCGGCGATGGCCTGCCCCACCCGGGTGCGCTGCTGCTCGCCGCCGGAGAGCTCGGCGACGGGCGCGTCGGCGAACGCGGTCGCGCCGACCTCGTCGAGGATGCGGTCCACCCGGGCGCGTTCGGCGCGGCTCGCGGGTCGGACGCCCCACCGCGACCCGGTCACGCCCTGGGCGATCATGTCCCGCGCGCGCAGCGGGGTCCCGGCCTCCATGAGGCGCTGCTGCGGGATGTACCCGATGCGTCGGTGGCCGCGCCGGACCGGCTGGCCGAGGAACGACATCGTGCCGGACGTCAGGCGCTGCTGGCCGAGGACCGTCCGGAGGAGCGAGGTCTTGCCGGCGCCGTTCGGCCCGAGCACGGCGACGAACTCACCCGGCGCCACGTCGAGGTCGAGGTGCGACCAGAGCCGACGCTCGCCGTACGACAGACCGGCGTCGCGCATCGCGAGCACGGCGGAACCGCCACTGCCCGGGGCAGTGGCGGTCCGCGGAGGGGTCTGGACGACGGTCACTTGCTCAGCGCCGCCCGGACCGCGTCGATGTTCGCCTGCTGCCACGAGACGTAATCCTTCCCCTTCGGGAGCGTCTCCGTCACCCCGACCACGGGGATGTCGTCGTCCTGGGCGGCCTTCTTGACCTGTTCGGTCTCCGGGCTCGACGTCTGGTCGTTGTACGCCAGGAGCCGCACGGTCCCGCCGTGGAACAGGTCGAGCGTGTCCTTGAGCGCTGCCGGCGGCACGTCGTCGCCTTCCTCGATCGCCTCGGAGAACTTCTCCGGCGTGACGTTGTCGAGACCGATCGCGTCGAACAGGTAGCCCGGCACCGGCTCGGTGTAGGCGACCTCCTCGCCGTCGTACTGCTTCCGGAGGGACGCGGTCTGCGACTCGAGCGACCGGAGCTTCGCGGTCAGTGCGTCGGCGTTCCGGGAGAAGGTCGCCCGGTCCCCCGCGTCGAGCTCCGACAGTCGCTGCTCGACGTCCGCCACGAGCTTCACCATCGTCGGGTAGCTGTAGAACACGTGCTCGTTGAACTCGGCGTCACCGCCGGTGTCGAGCCCGGACAGCTTCACCACGTCGATCGTGTCGGCCTTGGTCTTCGACGCGTCGGCGAGCGTGGTCATGAAGTCGTCGTAGCCGCCGCCGTTCTCGATGAGGAGGTCCGCCTTGGACACGGCGAGCTGCGTCTTCGCGCTCGACTCGAACGAGTGCGGATCCTGCGACGGGTCGTCGAGGATGCTCGTGACGGCGACGTGGTCACCGCCGATGGCCTCGACGATCGAGCCGTAGACGTTGGTGGAGGCGACGACGCTGATCGTGCCGTCACCCGAGGCGTCGTCGGAGGCGGAGGACGTCGCGCACCCGGTCAGTGCGAGCGCGGCGGCGCCGACGACGAGGGGCAGGGCGAGGAGGCGGTTCTGCATGCTGCGAGCGTAGGGCTTGTTGATAACCGTTGTCAAAATCAGTATCAACCGCATGATGCACGGGAGGCGCGGTACCAGCTGGCACCGCGCCTCCCGTCCGTCCGTCGATCGCGTCCGCTACGCCTTCGTGAGGTCGTCGACGGAGGCCGAGGCGATCTCGTCCTCCGGCTCACGGCCGGGCGTCCGCAGGTTCCACTTCTTGATCACGAAACTGAAGAGGAAGTAGTAGATCACCGCGTACCCGAGACCGATCGGGATGAGCCAGATCGCCCCGTCCGCCTTGCCGAAGTTCAGCACGAAGTCGATCGCACCCGCCGAGAACGAGAAGCCGTCGTGGATGCCGAGCGCGTTCACGAGCGCCAGCGAGGTGCCGGTGAGGACCGCGTGGATGACGTACAGCGGCCACGCGACGAACATGAACGAGTACTCGAGCGGCTCGGTGATGCCGGTCACGAACGAGGTCAGCGCAGCCGAGAGCATGATGCCGCCGACGAGCTTCCGCTGCGACGGACGCGCGTTGCGCCAGATCGCCAGCGCACCGGCCGGCAGGGCGAACATCATGATCGGGAAGAAGCCGGTCTGGAAGATGCCGGCCGTCGGGTCACCCGCGAGGAAGCGCGGGATGTCGCCGGCGACCACGCCGTTCGGCCCGTTGAAGCTCCCGAGCTGGAACCACGGGAAGAAGTTGAGGAGCTGGTGCAGCCCGACCGGGATGAGCATGCGGTTCGCGAAGCCGAAGATGCCACCGCCGATGACCGGCTGCGCGGTGACCTGCTCGCCGACCCACGTCAGGCCGATGTCGAAGTAGCGGTAGACGAACGACATGAGCACGGCGATGACCAGGCCGGCTGCGGCGGTGAGGATCGGCACGAGACGACGGCCCGAGAAGAACCCGAGGAAGTCCGGCATCTTCGTGCGGTGGAAGCGCTGCCAGAGGCCCGCGGCGACGAGACCCATGATGATGCCGCCGAGCACACCGAAGTTGATCATCGCCTGGTTGCCCGAGGCGTCCTTCACGCCGCTGAGCACGATCGGCGACATCACCTTGAAGACCTCGTACATGACCATGTAGCCGACGACCGCGGCGAGGGCCGTGGTGCCGTCCGACTTCTTGGCCCAGCCGATCGCGATGCCGACGGCGAAGAGGAGCGGCAGCCAGGTGAAGATCGCGTTGCCCGCTGCGCCGATGACGCTGGCGCCGGTGCCGAAGCCGGGGATCGCGCCGAGCAGGTCGGGCTGACCGATGCGGTTCAGGATGCCCGCGGCGGGCATGACCGCGATCGGCAGGAGCAGGCTCCGCCCGAGTCGCTGGGCGTTGGCGAAGAACCGGGACTGTTTCTTCGGCGTCTTCTTCTCCGGCACATCCGTGGCTGTGGTGGCGCTCATCGGAGGTCCTCTCGTCATTGGGTGGAGCTGTCGGGGTGAGGTTGAGTCGTGCAGCCGGCGCCGGTAATCTCGGCGTGTCACCAGGTCCGGTCCTGTCCGGTCATGACCAGTTCCGTAGTCTGAACCGAGACCGGGCGCATGTCAACCTGGTACGAAATTCGTTAACGAGGAGGAAACGATGGCCGACATCAAGGCAGCCGACATCATCGCCGCGCTCGGCGGCGCGGACAACATCGACGAGGTCGAGGGCTGCATCACGCGCCTCCGCGTCGAGGTCGAGGACGGCGACCTCGTCGACAAGGCAGCGCTGCAGGCTGCGGGCGCGCAGGCCGTCGTCGGCGGCGGCACCGGCTGGCAGGTCATCGTCGGCCCGGTCGCGGACAACCTCGCGCAGGACATCCAGGACGAGCTGTGACGAGCGTCCGGACCCCGTTCGCGGGCCCGGTCGTCTCGCTGGCCGACGTGCCCGACCCGGTGTTCGCCGGGCAGCTCGTCGGCGCCGGGGTCGCAGTGGACCCGACCGGCGTCGAGGGAGCGGTCACCGCGGTGGCGCCCGTCGACGGTTCCATCGTGAAGCTCCACCCGCACGCCTTCGCGCTGCAGGGTGCGGCCGGCACCGACGTCCTCGTGCACGTCGGCATCGACACGGTGAAGCTCTCCGGCGAGGGGTTCGAGCTCCTCGCCGCCGAGGGCGACACCGTCGCCGCGGGCGACCCCGTCGTCCGCTTCACCCCGTCGGTCATCCAGGCAGCGGGCTACTCGCCGATCTGCCCGGTCGTGGTGCTCGGCTCCGCCCCGGACTCCGTCGCGCAGGACACCGTCGGCACGACCGTCCTCGAGGGCGACGCGCTCTTCGAGGCCTGACGGCCCGGTACCTCCTCACGCGCTGAGCGACACCTCACGGGCATCCGCGCCCGTGACCTGTCGCTCAGCGCGTGCGATCGCGACGGCGGCTGCCGCAGCGCCGCGCCATCCGATCACGCGACCGACTGCGACGCCGTGACCTCCATCTGCACGCGGTAGCGGTCCGAGCGGTACCACGAGCGGGTGTGCTCGACGGGCCGGTCCCCCGCGTACGACACCCGGTCGAACTCCAGCACCGGGGCGCCCGTCTTCGTGCCGAGCAGGGTAGCGACGTCGTCCGCCGCCGGGTTCGCGGCCACCGTCTGCTGGGCCCGGTCGATCGGGGTGCCGTACTCGGTCGCGATGATCGAGTACACCGAACCGGACAGGTCGTGCTCCAGCAGCCCCGGGAACGCGTCGGCGACCAGCCAGGCGTCGTCGATGGACACCGGTGCGCCGTCGGCCATGCGCAGTCGCTTGACGTGGAATGCTGCCGTGTCCGGGTCGAGCCGGAGGGCCGCGGCCGTGTCCGTCGGCGGCACGCGCTCCTCGCGCACGAGCACGACCGTCGTCGGGACGTGCCCCATCGCCCGCATCTCCTCCGTGAAGGACGCCAGGTGCAGCGTCGACTGCACGGGTCGGTGCGCGACGAACGTGCCCTTCCCGCGGACGCGCTCCAGGTAGCCCTCGTTGACGAGCTGGCCGAGCGCCTCGCGCACGGTGATCCGGGATACGCCGTACTCGGCGATGAGCTGCCGCTCCGACGGGATCGCCGAGCCGGGCGCCAGCCGCGACGTCACGAGGTCCAGGAGGATGCGCCGCAACTGCTGGTGCTTCGGTTCAGCACCCTCGGTGATGCGGCTCGTCATGGGTCCCTCGTGCTCCGTCGCTGGTCGTACCGGTGGTCATGCGCGGACATGACCAGTTCCCATCACAGTAGCGAGTCCCCTCGGGATCGCCAATGCGCATGACAAGATGACGCCCGTGGCAACCGTGGTGATCGTCGACGACGAGACGCTCGTCCGCTACGGCTTCGAGCTGATCCTCGGTGCCGCCGCGGACATCGACGTCGTCGCCACGACCGGTGACGTCGACGCCGTCCGGGTCATCCGCGAGCACGCGCCGGACGTCGTGCTGCTCGACGTCCGCATGCCCCGGGTGAACGGCCTGGAAGTCCTCCGCGAGCTGCAGGCCCTCGACGACCCACCTGCGGTCGCCATGCTCACCACGTTCGACACGGACGAGTACGTCGGGCAGGCGATGGAGCTCGGCGCGGCGGGCTTCCTCCTCAAGGACACCGACCCCGAGGGGCTCGCCGAGTACGTGCGGGTGCTCGCCCGCGGCGGCGTCGTGCTCGCGCCGGGCGTCGACCGGTCCCGCCTGTTCGCCGCACGACCGCCCGTCGACGTGCCCGCGTTGACGGACCGGGAGCGGGCGGTCCTGCGGCTCGTCGCCGACGGCGCCAGCAACCCGGACATCGGTCAGCGGCTCGGGGTCAGCACCGGGACGGTGAAGGAGGACGTCCGGGCCCTCCTCGCGGCGTTCGGCGTGCCGACGCGGGTCCAGCTCGCGCTGCGCGCCGCCGAGGCAGGGCTCCTCGATGCCTGAGTCGTCGCGGACGTCGCGCGTCCGCCGGGCCCTCGCCGTGACGGACGGGAGGCTCGACGGACTCGTCGACGCCGGCCTGCGCTGGGCGCGCACCCACCGGGCACCGTGGTGGGTCGTCGACGCGCTCTTCATCGCGGCCGCGGTCGCCGACGCCGTGCTCGACATCTCCGGGGCGACCGCCGTCGAGACCTGGCTCTCGCTGCTCGCCGCGGCGGCGCTGCTGCTCCGCCGGCGGTTCCCGGTGCTCGCCTTCGCGCTGACCATGCCCGGCCTCTTCGTCGGTTCAGCCGTCGTCGCCGGCAGCGTGGCGTTGTTCACGCTCGGGGAGCGCACCAGCCGACGATGGCTGATGCTCCTCGCGGCGATCGTGCAGTTCGTCGGGTTCAGCGGGTTCGTCGGACCGCCGCAGACGCTCGACGAGATCGTGGTCTCGGTCGTCTACGCACTCATCTTCGCCCTGGGGCCGCTCGCCGTCGGACTGCTCGTGCAGACCCGCGCCCGCCTGACGGAGCAGCTCGTCGAGTCGCGTCGCGCCCGCGCCGACGAACGCCGACAGGCCGCCGCCGTGGCGCTGTCCCGCGAACGGGCGCTGCTCGCGCGCGAGATGCACGACGTCGTCTCGCACCAGGTCACCCTCATCGCCGTGCAGGCGGGTGCCATGCAGATGGCCGGTCGGGACGAGGCGGAGCGCGGGTTCGCACGGACGATCCGCCAGCTGTGCGTCGTGACACTGCAGGAGCTCCGCGAGATGGTCCAGGTGCTCCGCGCCTCGGGCGGCACCGACCGCGAGATCGCCCCGCAGCCGGTGCTCGCCGACCTCCCGCGGCTCGTCGCCGAGAGCGGACTCGAGACCAGCACGACGGTCGACCTGCCGGACACCCTCGCGCAGCCGCTGCAGCGCGCCGTCTACCGTTTCGTGCAGGAGGGGCTGACGAACGTCCGGAAGCACGCTCCCGACGCCACCGTCCGGGTCAGCGGACGGATCCACGGCGACCACGTCCTCGTCGACGTCGTGAACGGACCGGCGCGGTCGGAGCGCCTGGAACTGCCGGGGTCGGGCCTCGGGCTGATCGGCCTCGGCGAACGGGCCTCGCTCCTCGGCGGGAGCATGGAGGCCGGTCCGCAGCCGGACGACGGCTTCGCCCTGCACCTGCGGCTCCCGGTGGAGCACCTCCCCGCGCCACCGCCGGTCTGACCCGCGGTCATCCTCGGAGCCAGGCCCGGGTGGCCGATCGGCCATCGGGGTTCACGCCGGGGGTCGATGACGACGGGCCCGCGGTCGGGTGGGATGAGAGCGTGGCACCTGCAACGCTCGTCGGACGTCTCCGGCGCTTCCCCGTCTCCGTCGCCGTGACCGTGGCGGCGGCCGCGCTCGTGGTCAGCGCGCGGATGGCGCACGCCGAGCCGGACTTCCCGCACCACCCTCCGGTCGCCTGCCTCGCCCTCGTGGCCGTGGTGCTCACGACCGTGCTCGCCGAGCGCTCCCTCGGCTCCCTCCGCACACTCGTGATCGGCACCGCCGCGCCCACCCTGGCGATCCTCGCGACCCTGCTCACCGTCACGATCGGTTCCGCGCTCGGCGAGGCCCACGCCGAGTTCGCGGTCGGGCAGCCCCTGTTCGCACCGTCCGTCGTGGCCGCGGCACTGCTCGGCGCCGCGTCGGCCACCATGCCGGTGCAGCGTCGCTGGCGCACCCGGACGGCCCTCTGGACGGTCGTCCTCACGCTCGTGCTGTTCGCGGGCCACGGGTCGGACCTGGCGCGCGCCCTGGCGACCCTGCTCGGCACCGTCGCCGGTGTGGTCGTCGCGCGCCGCGCCTCCAGTCCGGAACCCCGCACCACCCGCGACCCCGTCAGCCCGCGGACCGTCGTGGTGAGCGTGCTGATCGCCCTCGGGGCGGGCACGCTCGTGACGCCGGTCGTCCCGGATCCCGACGGCGTCCTGTCGCCCTTCGCGGACGCGATGAGCGACCGCGCCGTGCTCGTCGTCGGACTCCTGCTGCTCTGCGCGGCGTGGCTCGTGCAGCGCGGACGGCGGTCCGGGATCGTCCTGGCGACCGGCGTGCTCCTGACGCTCACCGCGGTCCTCGCCGACGTCTTCTTCATCGAACCGATGCAGGACGGCGACGTGCAGTGGCAGGGGCTCGGGCTGGACGCGATCGAGTGGCAGGTCACGCTCCTCGGTGCGTGGCTCGTGCCGGCGGCGGTGCTGCTGGCCGTCGTGGCGCTCCGCGGACGGCTCGTGCGCGCCCGGTTCCACTCGGCCGGGACCGGACGTGACGACCTCGTCGAGATGCTCCGCGGCGGGGACGCCGGGACGCTCGGCCACATGGGCACCTGGCGTGGGAACGCGACGTGGACCCACCCCGGTGGCCTCGGCGCCGTCGCCTACCGGGTGCGCGGCGAGGTGGCCCTCACGGTGTCGGACCCGGCGTGCGCAGCGGCGGACCGGCCCGAGGTCGTCGCCGCCTTCACCGCGTTCTGCGAGCGCAACGGCTGGGTCCCCGCCTTCACCAGCGTGCACGAGCCCGTGCGGACGATCCTCGTCGCCGACGGGTGGACCGCGCTGCCCGTCGGCGTCGAGTCGGTGCTCGACGTCACGACGTTCGACCTGCGCGGCAAGAAGCGACAGGACCTCCGCACCGCGTCGAACCGTGCCGACCGCGAGGGACTGCGCGACGAGTGGACGACCTTCGCCGCGCTCGACGACGGCCGTCGTGCCGAGGTCGAGGCGATCTGCACGCGCTGGGCCTCCGACCGACGTCTGCCGGAGATGGGGTTCACCCTCGGCGGGTTCCGCGAGCTCGACGACCCCGACGTCCGACTCATGCTCGCCGTCACGGCCGACGAGCACGTCACCGCGGTCACGAGCTGGCTGCCGGTGTACGAGCACGGCGTGCTGACCGGGTGGACGCTCGACGTCATGCGCCGCGGCGAGGACGGGATGCCCGGCGTGATGGAGTTCCTCATCGCCCGGACCGCCCTCCGCGCCCGTGAGGCCGGCCTCACCACGATCAGCCTCTCCGGCACGCCGCTCGCCGCCCACGCCGGTGCCCGTTCCCTGGTCGTCCGGGGCTCGCTGCTGCTCGCGCGGGTACTCGAGCCGGTGTACGGGTTCCGGTCCCTGCAGCGGTTCAAGGAGAAGTTCGGCGCACGCCACGAACCGCTCTGGCTGATCGTCCCGACGCCGCTGCACGTCCCGCGGGTCGCCCGAGCCCTCGCGAGTGCGTACGTGCCGGGGCTCCGGCCGAAGCACCTGTGGGCGCTCCGCCAGGCGCACCGTGCCGCGGCGGTCGAGCGCGCCACCGTCCCCAGCAGTCGGGGCGTCCGCTCGTGAGCCCGACGGAGTGGCTGCTCGCCACCCAGCTGCAGGCGCCGTCGAAGCTCGTCCCGATCGACACCGCGTTCGCGGTCCTCGCCGTCGTGGTCCTCCTGCCCGCACTGCGCCCCGCTCCGGTCGCCGCCGACGCGGACCGTGCCGAGCGGACCTGGGCGTGGCGGTCCCGCGCGGCCTGGCGGGCCGTCGGCGTCCGCGCCGCGATCGCCGCCGGAGCCGCCGTGGTCGTGCTCGCCGTGTGCTGGTTCGTCAGCGACGTCCTCGACCTCTTCGGGGTCGGGCTGAGCCCCGTGACCCGGATGTGGGTCGCGTTCGCGGCGGCGGCACTCGCCCTCGCGGTCGCCGGCATCGTGCACGGGGGGACCGGACGCCGGGTGCTCGCGGCACTGCTCGTGCCCGCTGCGCTCCTGGTCCCCGCGCTCGGCGTCAACGTCGAGTTCGCCAAGTACCCGACGCTCGGCACCGTCGTGCAGAGCGACCCCTACCCCGCGCTGGACCTGCACGCAGCCCCGGCCGACACCATGCCGGCAGCCGGCGAGGTCCGCACCGTCGACATCCCCGGCGAGCGGTCCGGCTTCCCCGCACGCCCGGCGATCGCCTACCTGCCGCCCGCGGCGCTCGTCCGTGACCCCGCACCCCTGCCCGTGGTCATCGCCTTCGCCGGGCAGCCCGGTGCACCGAGCGACATGTTCACCGCGGGCAAGATGGGCGAGGTCCTCGACGCGTACGCCGCCGCCCACCAGGGCCGCGCACCGATCGTCGTGTCCGTCGACCAGCTGTCCGCACCCGGCCGGAACACGATGTGCGTCGACTCTCGCCTCGGGAAGTCGGCGACCTACGTCACCCGGGACGTCCCCGACTGGCTGACCGCGCACCTCCCCGTCACCCCGGACCGGCGCGCCTGGGGCCTCGTCGGCTTCTCGCAGGGAGCGACCTGCGCCATGCAGTTCGTCACCGCGGAGCCGTCGTCGTACGCTGCCGTGCTGGCGATCTCCAGCGAATTGCAACCGATCGACCAGAACCCCCAGCACAGCGCCGACGAGGCCTTCGGCGGTTCCGTCGCGAGCTGGAAGGCAGCGGCCCCGATCGCGCAGATGCGGGCGCACGGCCTCCGCGGCCACAGCCTGTGGTTGACCGCCGGATCGTCCGACCGCCAGTTCAGCCGCAACGCGAAGACGCTCGGTGCCGCGGCACGCACGGCCGGGGCGACGACGACGATCGCGTTCGCGCCCGGGAGCGGGCACGACTGGAACACGGTGCAGTGGTCGCTGCGGACCGAGTTCCCGCGAGAGATCGACGAGTTGTTCGAGGCCGCCCGGTGAACCACGTCGTGCTGGTCGCCGTCGCCGTGGTCGCGGCGCTGCTGCTCAGCGTCGGACCCACGGCCGCGGCCCCGATCGCCGGCGTGCTCCTGGGGATGTGCGTGCTCGCGGCCGGTCTGTCCGCGGCGGGGAGGCGGTCTCGGCGCTGAGCGGTCGTGGGCGTCGGCCAGGCGTCGCGATCAGTGTCAGGCGTTCGCGACGAGCCAGTCCCGCTGCGCAACCGAGAGCGCACGGTCGGCCCACACCTGCCGCTCGACGCCGTCCGGCAACGCCGAGCCGCTCTCCCCCTGCCACACCAGGGAGAGGCCCGATCGACGCAGCACCGCCGCCGACGCCGGGTTGTTCGTCAGCACGCGGCCGGTGATCGGTGCGTCGGCCGCAGTGTCGTGCGCCGCGGTGACGGCAGCACGAGCGATCTCGGTCGCGTACCCGTTCCCCCACGCGGAGGGCGTCAACCGGTACCCGAGGTTCCACACCCCCGCAGCGGTCATGTCGACACCCCCGACCCCGAGGAAGGCATGGTCGGCGGCAGCGCGGACCACCCACGAGCCGAGCCCGTGGCGGACACGGCCGCCGATGGTGCGCTGGACCAGTTCGACGCTCGACGCCCGAGTGGTGTGCCGCCCGGTGGGCAGATGGGTCCACGTGCGCTCGTCGGAGAAGACCGCGTACACGTCGTCGATGTCGGCCGGTGTGAGCGGGGTGAGCAGGAGGTGAGCCGTTCGGATCTCCTGCGGGGGCATCAGGAGCTGGTGGACCATGCCACGATCCTCGCCCCACCCACCGACATCCGCGTGAACGCCGCGCGACGATTGCGGGAGTCCGCACCCGACCTGCGCTCAGTCGAGCAGCAGCGCCGGCTCCTCGATCACCGAGGCCAGGTCGTGCACGAACCGCGACGCCACGTCACCGTCGACGACCCGGTGGTCGAACGAGGCGCCGACGGTCGTCACCATGCGGGAGCGCACCTCGCCGTCCACGACCCACGGCTTCGGCTTGATGGTTCCCATCGCCACGATCGCCACCTCGCCCGGGTTGAGGATCGGCGTGCCGGTGTCCATCCCGAACACCCCGATGTTCGTGATCGTCACGGTGCCGTCGGCCATCTGCTGCGGCGTGGTCTTGCCGTCACGTGCGGTGAGCGTGAGCTCCTCGAGCGCCTGGGCGAGCTCGAGCAGCGACATGTCCTGCGAGTCCTTGATGTTCGGCACGATCAGCCCGCGCGGGGTCGCCGCCGCGATGCCGAGGTTCACGAAGTGGTGCACGATGATCTCGCGGTCGGTCCACGTCGAGTTCACCGAGCGGTTGCGGCGGACGGCCCAGATGACGGCCTTCGCGAAGATGAGCAGCGGGGAGACCTTCACACCGGCGAACGTCGGCGAGGACTTCAGCCGCTTGACGAACTCCATCGTGCGGGTCGCGTCGACGTCGACGAACAGCGACACGTGCGGCGCGGTGAACGCCGACGTGGTCATCGCCGTCGCGATCGCCTTGCGCACACCCTTGACCGGGATCGTCTCGCTGCGGACGTCGCCCCACTCGGGCGTCTCGATGTTCCGGAAGACACTCGCCTGCTTGGCGTGCCGGATGACGTCGTCACGCGTGACCTCACCCGTGAGTCCGGTCGCGACGACCTCGGCGAGCTCGACGCCGAGGTCGCGGGCGAGCTTCCGGATCGGGGGCTTCGCGAGCACGTTCGCGGCGGTGGTCGCCTTGCGCGGACGGGAGCCCTGCGACGCGACCGCGTCGGCGGTGGTGTCCTCTCCGGGGTCGGCAGCGGCTTCGGCGGCAGCGGCGGCGTCCGCACTGGAGGCGCGACTCGCCTCGGCCGCGAGCGCTGCTGCCCGGCGGGCGCCGGGCTTGCGACGCGAGGGCGACGAGGTCGCCGACCCGTAGCCGACGAGGACCGCGCCGGAGGACTCGTCGGTCCCGACCACCGACGCACCGTCGGCCACGGGCTTCCGGGTCGCGTCCGCGGACGGAGCCGGCGTCGCGTGGGTCGGAGCGGCGGGGGACGCAACCGCGGGGGCCGCAGCGGCCGCTGGGACAGCCGGTGCCGGGGCGGGAGCCGCCGGGACGGGCCGGGGCGCCGCGACCGGAGCCGGAGCCGCGGCGGCAGGGGCGGGGGCGGGGGCGGACGCGACCGCGGGCGAGGCCGGGGCGCTCTCGGTCACCGCAGCCGCGCCTCCCGGACCGCCCGTGGGCGCGCCGGACGCGACCGTGGCGTCCGACTCGACCCGGATGATCGGGCGACCGACCTCGACGGTGTCCCCCTCGGACACGAGCAGCCCCGTGACCGTCCCGGCGAACGGCGACGGCAGCTCCACCAGCGACTTCGCGGTCTCGATCTCGACGAGCACCTGGTCGACGGCGATCTCGTCCCCGATCGCGACGCGCCACTGCACGATCTCGGCCTCGGTGAGACCTTCGCCCACGTCGGGCAGGGGGAATTCGGCGACGGCCACTACGGCTCCTTCGGCGTTCTGGTCGGGCTCGGGCGGGGTGGTCAGTAGGCGAGGGCGCGGTCGACGGCCTCGAGGACGCGGTCGGCGTCCGGCAGGTGCAGGTGCTCCAGCTTCGACACCGGGAAGGGGATGTCGAACCCGGAGACCCGCAGCGGCGGCGCCTGCATCGTGTAGAAGGCCTGCTCGGCGACCGTCGCGGCGATCTCGCTCCCGACGCTGACGAAGCCGGAGGCCTCCTGCGCGATGACGAGCCGGCCGGTCTTCCGGACGGAGGCCAGCAGCGGCTCCCAGTCGATCGGGGAGATGGAGCGGAGGTCGATGACCTCGCAGCTCGTGCCCTCGGACTCGGCGATCTCGGCCGCCTGCATGAGGGTCGCGACCATGGCGCCGTGGCCGACGAGGGTGACCTCGGTCCCGGTGCGGGCGACCCGCGTCGTGTGCATCGGCACGTGCCCGTCGACGAGGTCGACCTGCCCCTTCGGCCAGTAACGGGACTTCGGCTCGAGGAAGACGACGGGGTCCTTCGACGCGATCGCCTCCTGGATCATCCAGTAGGCGTCGTTCGGGGTGCTCGGGCTGACCACCCGCAGGCCGGGGGTGTGGGCGAAGTACGTCTCGGGCGATTCCTGGTGGTGCTCCACGGCGCCGATGTGGCCGCCGTAGGGGATGCGGATGACGACGGGCAGCGACATGTGCGCCGGCAGCCGGTTCGCCATCTTCGCCAGCTGCGAGGTGATCTGGTCGAAGCCCGGCCAGACGAACCCGTCGAACTGGATCTCGACGACCGGTCGGTAGCCGCGCAGGGCGAGCCCGATCGCGGTGCCGATGATGCCGGACTCGGCCAGCGGGGTGTCCCGGACGCGCTCGGCACCGAACCGCGCCTGCAGCCCCTCGGTGATGCGGAACACACCGCCGAGGGCACCGATGTCCTCACCCATGAGCAGGACCTTGTCGTCCGCCTGCATGGCGGCGGCGAGCCCGGCGTTGAGGGCCTTCGCCATCGTCAGCGTCGGCGTGGGGTCGGTGGGGACCTCACCGGCCCCCGGGTGGGCGCGCAGGGTGTAGTCGAAGAGCTGCTCGGTGGTGCTCATGCGTGGGCGCCCCCTTCGTAGCCGGCCTCGTACCGTTCGAGCCATGCCTTCTGCTCCGCGACGAGCGGATGCGGCTCGCGGTACACGTTGTCGAACATCACGTCGATGGACGGCGGGGGGAGGGCGACGGTTCGACGACGGACGTCGGCAGCGATGTCCTCGCCCTCTTCGTCGAACGCAGCGAGCTGCTCGTCGGTCACGCCGCGGGACCGGAGGTACGCCGCGGACCGGGCGATCGGGTCACGCTCCACCCATGCGGAGAGTTCGTCGTCGCCCCGGTACCGGCTCGGGTCGTCGGAGCTCGTGTGCGCGCCGATGCGGTAGGTCTCCGCCTCGACGAAGGCCGGGCCCTGGCCGCTGCGGGCGTGGTCGGTCGCCACGACGGACGCCGTGTACGACGCGAGGACGTCGTTGCCGTCCACCCGGATGCTCGGGATGCCGAAGCCGCGAGGCCGGTCGACCAGCGGCGTCGGCGACTGGACCGACACCGGGACCGAGATCGCCCAGTGGTTGTTCTGCAGGAAGAACACGACGGGGGCCTTCGTGGACGCGGCGAAGACGTACGCTTCGTTGACGTCGCCCTGGCTCGTCGCGCCGTCGCCGAAGTACACGATCGTGCAGGCGTCGCGGTCAGGGTCACCGGTGCCGACGTCGCCGTCGAGTCGCTGTCCGAGCGCGTACCCGGTGGCGTGCAGGGTCTGCGAGCCGATCACCAGGGTCGAGATGTGGGTGTTGCCGCGTTCGTCCGGGTCCCAGCCGCCGTGCGTCTGACCGCGGTACATCGCGATGATCTCCATCGGTTCGACACCGCGGTGCATCGTGACCGCGTGCTCGCGGTAGGAGGGGAAGACGTGGTCCTGCGCGCGGAGGGCGAACACCGATCCGACCTGCGCGGCTTCCTGCCCGTGGCTCGGGACCCAGAGGCCGAGCTGCCCGGTGCGCTGCAGGTTGTGGCCGGCGTGGTCGAACCGACGGGTGAGCACCATGCGGCGGTGCATCGCCAGCAGGGTCTCGTCCGGGATCGCCCGCGCCGCAGCGGCGAACTCCGCGTTGTCGTCGGTCTCCTCGAACCGGCCCTCGGGGTCGAGGAGCCGGATGGTGGTCGTCGCGGGGGCCGCGGCGCGGAATGACATGCGGGCCAGCGTAGCGGCAGCGACTACGGCAGAACCTGGAGGTCCTCCACAAGCGAGCGAGCCGTTTCGAGGAGCGTTTCCACAGCCTCGTGCTCGCCGATCGAGATGCGGATGCCCTCCGGTGCGAACGCCCGGACGATGATGCCGGCACGCTCGAACGCCTCGGCCGCGACCGCCGTCCCCTCGCCCGTCGGCAGCCACACGAAGTTGCCCTGCGCGTCCGGCACGTCCCACCCCTGGGACCGCAACGACGCCACGATCCGGTCGCGGCGCTGGGCGAGTTCGGCGACCCGCTCGAGCAGCTCGTCCTCGCGCTCGAGGCTCGCCAGCGCGGCGGCCTGCCCCTGCGCCGTCACGGAGAGGGGGATCGCGCAGGCGCGGACGGCGTCGAGGACGTACGCCGGCCCGAGGGCGTACCCGACGCGGAGGCCCGCGAGCCCGTACGCCTTCGAGAACGTGCGGAGGACGACGAGGTTGGGGTAGCGCTCGAGCAGCGGGGCGCCCCGGACGGCGGTCGGGTCGGTGACGAACTCGGCGTAGGCCTCGTCGAGGACCACGAGCACGGACGGCGGCACGCGGTCCATGAACGCCTCGAACTCGGGCCCGGTCACCGTCGGCCCGGTCGGGTTGTTCGGCGTGCAGACGATGACCATGCGGGTGCGCTCGGTCACGGCGGCGGCCATGGCGTCGAGGTCGTGTCCACCGTCGGCCCGGTTCGGCACCTGCACGCTCGTGGCCCCCGCGACCGTCACGACACCCGGGTACGCCTCGAAGGACCGCCACGCGTAGACGATCTCGTCACCCGGGCCGGAGGTGGCCTTGGCGAGTTCGTGCAGGATGGCGACGCTCCCGGGAGCGACGTGGACCTCGTCGACCGTCGTGCCGAAGCGGTTCGCCAGGACGGCGCGGACGGCGAGCGCGGTCGCATCGGGGTAGCGGTTGAACGCCGTCTGGGCCTGGACCGCCTCGACGACGCCGGGCAGGGGCGGGAACGGGTTCTCGTTGCTCGACAGCTTGAAGGCGGAGGCCGCGGCCTGCCGTCCCTGCTTGTACGCGGGCAGCACCGCGATCTCGGGGCGGATGTGCACGCGCTCGTCAGTCACCGCCCCAGGGTACCGACACCCGCACGGGCGACGGCGGGCATCATGGGCACATGCGATTCCTCGTCCGCCTCGTCGTCAACGCCGTCGCGCTCTGGCTCACCACGCTCATCGTGAGCGGCGTCTCCGTCACACCGTTCGGCGACGGGGGCACGACCGCGACGGTGCTGACGTTCCTGCTCGTGGCGTTCGTGTTCGGCCTCGTCAACGCGGTGATCGGGACGCTCATCCGGATCGTCGCGTTCCCGCTCTACATCCTGACCCTCGGCCTCATCTCGCTGATCGTGAACGCCGTGCTGCTGCTGATCGTCGCCGGCATCTCGGACGCGATCGGCTTCGGGCTCGAGGTGGAGTCCTTCGGCTGGGGCATCGTGGGCGCGTTCGTGCTCGCCGTGTTCTCGTGGCTGATCGGGCTGTTCGTGCGCCCGGTGCTCAGCCGACCGCGCGCGTGACGCTGGCCGACGACACGGACCCGGCCGTCCGCGCGACGTCGGCCGGACGGACGACCGGCACCGTACCTCCAGTCCGGATCGCCGTCGCGGACCGGGCGTCGCTGCGCCATGATGTCCACATGAGTCCGGACGCCGACGCCCCGTTCCGGGTCTCGTTCGTGTGCAGCGGCAACATCTGCCGCTCCCCGATGGCCGGCATCGTCTTCGCACAGCTCGCCGCCGACGCCGGGCTGTCCGACCGCTTCCACGTCGAGTCCGCCGGCACCGGCGACTGGCACGTGGGCGAGCCCGCCGACGAGCGCACGATCGCAGCACTCGCAGCGCGCGGATACGATGGGAGCAGGCATCGCGCCCGTCAGTTCGACCCGGACCGGTTCCCGGACCTCGACCTGGTGGTCGCACTCGACCGATCCCACGAACGCATCCTGCGGTCGTGGGCACCGACGATGGACGACGCCGCGAAGGTGACGCTCCTGTTGCGGTACGACGACGCCTGGCCCCAGCAGACCGACGTGCCGGACCCGTACTACGCGGACCGGCACGAGTTCGACCGAGTGCTCTCGACCGTCGAGCGGGCCTGCCGGGCGCTCTTCCGACAGCTCGAACCGGCAGTCCGTCAGGGAGCCCCATGACCCCCCTTCCCCCGCAGCCGATCAGCCCGCTCGACGGGCGGTACTACCCGATCGTGCACACGGTGGGCGAGCACCTCTCCGAGGCCGGGCTCAACCGCGCGCGCATCGTGGTCGAGGTCGAGTGGCTCATCTTCCTGACCGACCACGCCATGTTCACCACGTCGCCGCTCAGCGTCGACGACAAGGCCGCGCTCCGCCAGGTCGTGGAGACCTTCGGACAGGCGCAGATCGCCGAGCTCGCCGACATCGAGGCGACCACCCGGCACGACGTCAAGGCGGTGGAGTACTTCGTCCGTCGCCGCCTCTCCGAGCTCGGGCTCGACGCCATCGCGGAGCTCACGCACTTCGCCGCCACCAGCGAGGACATCAACAACCTCTCCTACGCCCTCACCGTGCGCGACACGGTCGACCAGGTGTGGCTGCCGGCGTACAAGGCCGTCATCGCCGCGCTCCGCACCATGGCCGACGAACTGCGTGCGGTGCCGATGCTCGCGCACACGCACGGGCAGCCGGCGACCCCGACGACCCTCGGCAAGGAGCTCGCGGTCGTCGCGTACCGGCTCGAGCGTGTCCTGTCCCAGATCGAGGGCAGCGAGTACCTCGGCAAGTTCTCCGGCGCGACCGGCACCTTCTCGGCACACCTCGCCGCGGACCCCGAGGCCGACTGGCCGGCGCTGTCGCGCGAGTTCGTCGAGGGCCTCGGCCTCACCTGGAACCCGCTCACCACGCAGATCGAGTCGCACGACTGGCAGGCGGAGTTGTACGACCGGGTGCGCCACGCGAACCGGATCCTGCACAACCTCGCGACCGACATGTGGACCTACATCTCGATGGGGTACTTCACGCAGATCCCGGTCGCGGGTGCGACGGGCTCGTCGACGATGCCGCACAAGATCAACCCGATCCGGTTCGAGAACGCCGAGGCGAACCTCGAGATCTCCTCGGTGCTGTTCTCCACGTTGTCGGAGACGCTCGTGACGAGCCGGTTGCAGCGCGACCTCACCGACTCGACCACGCAGCGGAACATCGGCGTCGCGTTCGGGCACTCGCTGCTCGCGCTCGACAACCTCCGTCGTGGTCTGTCCGAGCTCGCCGTGAACGAGTCGCGGCTCGCCGAGGACCTCGACCACAACTGGGAGGTGCTGGCCGAGGCGATCCAGACCGTCATCCGGGCCGAGGTCACCGCCGGTCAGTCGAACATCGAGGACCCGTACGCGATGCTCAAGGAGCTCACGCGCGGCAAGCGGATCGGGCAGGCGGAACTCGTCGCGTTCGTCAACGGCCTGGACATCTCCTCGGGCGCCAAGGCGCGGCTGACCAACCTCACGCCCGCGACCTACACGGGTCTCGCGGACGAGCTGGTCGACCGCCTCGACGTTTGACGACACCTCACGTAGGCTGACCGCGGACACTGGGGGAACCGCGACGACGCGGAAGTGGAGACCGGGTCCGCGCCGCGTCCCGCTCGGACGTCACACCCGGAAGAACCACACCACATGCACAGAACGTCCATCGCCACCGCAGCCGCGGTGACCGCGCTCGCAGCCGCCCTCGTCGCACTCCCGGGGGTCGCCACGGCCGAGAGCACCCCGACCGCGACGACGACCACGTCGCAGCAGCAGACCATCACCGGTACGCCGGAGCAGGGCGTCGCGGCGTCCGGCGCGGCGGGGACCGGTGCCGCCAGTGCCCGCGCGGCCGCGCCGGCCGGCACCGAATGGGTCGGTGCCGCCGACGTCACCCCGTGGACCACCGGCGCCTTCCCGTCGACGTGGTTCAGCACGGGCGGCACGCCCACCTTCGGTGCGAGCGGTGCGACGCTGACGACGAACACGTTCCTCGGCCACGCCACCACCGGCAGCGCAGCCACGGACCTCACCGACGTCCGCAGCTCCGTGCGAGCGACCGACGAGGGCCTCGGCCTCGGGACGGCCGACATCGTCGCCAGCGGTCAGGCACGGTACGCGCTCGTCGTCGACACCGCCGGTTCCGCCGACAACGCACCCGCGGACACCGTCGCCCTGAGCACGACGGGCACGGGTCCGACGGCCGTCGACGGCACGTGGACCACCCCGGTCGCCGTCGGCACCATCGCGCCGAACACCCCGTCGACGCTCGCCGCGTTCCAGGCCCAGTTCGCCGCCACCGCCCCGGACGCCACGATCAACGGGTACGGAGCGGTCGTGCTGGACGGCACGGGCACCGTGACCGGCATCTCCCGCGGTCAGGACGACACCTACTTCACCCCGGAGCCGAGCGGAACACTTCGGGTGCAGACGCCCACCACGCAGTCGTCGCTGCGCGACCCGGGTGTGCAGGTCTCCGCGACCGGCTTCCTGCCGGGTGAGCGGGTCCAGGCGGAGGTCATCCTGGCCGACCTCGAGACCCAGCCCGCCGAGCAGGTCCTCACCGCGGACGCCGATGGGGCCGTCTCGGGCACGGTCACGTTCAGCGCGACGATCCCGGCGGGCGACGTCGTGATCGCGTTCACCGGCGCCGAGAGCGGGATCGCGGTCGTCTTCCCGGTGACCGTCGTCGCCGACCCGGCTGCTCCGGGGACGGACCCGACGCCGGCCCCCGCCCCCGTCGCGGTCCCGGTGCGCGGCAACGCCGCGTTCACCGGCTGACGGCCAGCACGACCAGCCCCGACGCCGAACCGGCGTCACGACGGCGCCCGGCGAGCACCACGCCGGGCGCCGTCGCCGCGTCCCGAACCGAGGAGCCCTCCCGTGCCAGGAAAGCCGTCGCGCCTCCGCCCCGGCCTGCTCGCCGCGGCCGTCGCCGTGGTCCTCGCGGTGGTCATCGTCGTCCTGACACTGCACCCCTGGGCGACACCGACCGCAGCTCGGACGGAGCGACCCTCCGCGTCCCCGAGCGCCTCGGCGACACCCCGCGCGACGCGATCGCCCGCTCCGACACCGACCTCGTCCGCGGGTCCCACCGACGCCGTGCACGCCCCGGCGACGTCGACGGTCGGAGCGGTGCGGGGCGCGTCGATCGCGGTGCACGGACGGCCGGGCGGCGCGGTGACGACCACGCTGTCGAACCCGCAGTCGTCCGGTGCGCCGCTCGTCTTCCTCGTCGTGGCCCAGCAGGAGGGCTGGGCGCAGGTGCAACTCGCGCAGCGCCCCAACGGCAGCACCGGCTGGGTGGCGTCGAGCGACCTCGAGCTGTCCTCCGACCCGTACGCGATCGTCGTCACCACGGCGACGAACACCCTCGACCTCTACGAGGGCGGCAAGGTCGTGCGCTCCTACCCGGTCGCCACGGGCACCGGTGGGACGCCCACGCCGACCGGTCGGTTCGCCCTGACCGAACTCCTGGCCCCGACGAACGCCGGGTACGGGCCCTACGCCTACGGCACCACTGCCTTCTCCGACGTGCTGAACTCGTTCGGCGGTGGACCGGGGCAGATCGGGCTGCACGGGACGGACGACTCGTCGAGCATCGGCACCGACTCCTCGCACGGCTGCATCCGCATGCACAACGCCGACATCACCGCGCTCGCGGCGCTCCTGCCGCTCGGCACGCCGATCCAGGTGCGCTGAACGACCCCTCAGCGACCCGGCGTTCAGCTCGTTGCTAGGTTGAGCGGGCATGTCAGCGGGGCGTCGCCCCAGCGACCCTCCAGGAGGAACACCCTCGTGTCTCGATCCCGCATCGTCGCGGCCGGCGTCGGCGTCGCCGCTCTCGGCATCGCCACCGTCCTCGTCCCCGCAGTGTCCTCCGCCGACCAGGCAGCGGTCGCCGCGCCGGCCGGCACCGTGCGGTGGGTCGACAGCGCTTCGGACCTCACGCAGCTCTCGGCCGACCCCTCCGCGCCGCTCGGCGACCGCTGGTACGGCGCGTCCTTCGGCACCGGTGACGGGAGCGGGAGCCTCCCGGTCCGGCCGGTCTCCGACGCGGCGACCTTCGGGCCGACCGGTCTGACGCTCGACGGCGCCTCCCCCGTCGTGCTCGCCCACGGGTTCGCGAAGCCGATGCCGGCGTCCGCGCTCCCCGCGGCGTTCGACGGTGCCGCGGTGCGGGCGACGGGCAGCAGCAACTTCGCCGTCCTGGTGCAGTTCCCGGATTCGCAGCCGATCGCCGAGTTCCCGTCGAGCAACGCGGTCTCCGGCGTCGACGGCGCGAACACGACGTGGGGGCCGGACGGCGCCTCGGTCAGCACGCAGGAGTTCGCGGACGGGCTCGAGCGGGACCACGCGACCGTCGTCGGGTACGCCGAGTACCTCGGGCTCGCGATCGAGGGCAGCGCGGGCCCGCAGTCGACGAGCACCGCTCCGTCGGCCGCGCAGCAGGGGACGCTCCTCGCTCCGGAGGCAGGAACCCCCGAACCGGGCGCGACCACGAGCGCCAGCCCCCTCGCCGCCGCACCGCGGGTCAGCCGCGCCGCCGTCCGCTCCACGCTCCAGAGCATCACCTTCGACGACGTCACCACCGACTTCACCCCGCAGTCGACCGCGCACGCGAGCGTCCCGACGACGACGCTGACACGCGCCACGGCCACGACGACCGGGACGCCGGTCAGCGGCAGCGGGTTCGTCCCGGGCGAGACCGTCCGTGTCGCCGTGGCGCAGGGGAACCGTGCCGAGGAGATCACCGGGACGACGTTCGTCGCCGACGCGGCCGGGAACGTTGCCGGCACGGTCGTCCTGCCGGCTGGGTTCGTCACCGGTGCCGGGACGTACGACCTGGTGCTGGTGGGCGACGCCTCCGCTCAGACCGCTTCGGTGGCGCTCACGGTCACGGATGACCCGGCGGTGCCGGTCGCGGCGCCGGCGACGCCGGTCCGGTCGACGGCGACGTTCACGGGCTGAGCCGGGACGCCAGACCGCGTCCGTCGGCCGGGAGGCGCGGCTCGGCTCCGCCGTCGACCGCACCCGGTCAGGCGGTGACGTCGCGCGCCTCGGCGACCAGCGCCTCCAGGACCGTCCGGACACCGGGACGGACCGCACGGTCCGGCCGCACGAGCGCCTCGATGCGCCGCCCCGCCCGGACGTCGGCGAGCTCGGCGAGCCGGAACCGACCGGGAGCCCTGGTCCCCGACGTGTAGCGGGGCACGAGCGCGACGCCGTGCCCGGCCGCGACCAGGTTCTCGATCACCGGCAGGTGGACCGTGCGGAAACCGACGCTCGGCGGGGTGTCGGCCGCGGCCGCGATCGCCGTGAGGACCCGGTCGATCGGGTAGCCCTCGGGCACGCCGATCCACGACTCCTCCACGACGTCGTCGATCCCAACGCGGGCGCGCCCGGCCAGCCGGTGGCCGAGCGGGAGGGCGACGTCGAGCGGCTCGCGCAGCAGCGGGACGGTCTCGAGCGATGCCCGTCCCGCCGGCGGGGCCCCGTCCGGGCGGTGTCCGATCACGACGTCGTGGTCGGCGGCGAGCGGGCCGAACTCGTCCTCGCTGACGTCCACGTCGACCAGGACCAGCTCGATGCCGGGGTGTGCTCGCATCCGGGTGAGGAGACCGGGGAGGAGCAGTTCCGCAGCCGACGGGAAGACCGCGAGGTCGACGCGTCCGGTCGCGCCGCCGAGGTGCTCCCGCCACGCGGCGTCCACGTGAGCGATCGCCGTCGCCACGCCGGTCGCCAAGTCCGCAAGGACCCGACCGTGCTCGGTCAACCGCACGCCACGCCCCACGCGTTCGACCAGGGGGACGCCCGCCTGCCGCTGGACGGTGCGGAGCTGTTGCGAGACGGCGCTCGGGGTGCGGTGGGTGGCCTCGGCGACCGCCGTGACGCTGCCGCGCTCACCGAGCTCCCGCAGGACCGCCAGGAGTTGCACGTCGAAGTCGACCATGCAGGGACCCTACAACGACGCTTCGGAACTCTGCGCTGGTGCTGCACGATCTGCCTGCGGGACGATCGTCCCGTGCGAACCCGTGACCGTCTCCTCGCCGTCGTCGTCGCCGTGGTGTGGGGGCTGAACTTCCCCGCGACGGCGCTCGCGCTCGGGCACTTCCCGCCGTTCCTCCTCGCGGCGCTCCGGTTCACGCTGCTGGCCGTGCCGACCGTGCTGCTCGTCCCGCGGCCGCGGATCCCGTTCGGTCGGCTGCTGCTCGTCGGGCTCGGGCTCGGCGTGCTGCAGTTCGCGTTCCTCTACCTCGGGATGGCGGCCGGTCTGCCGTCGGGGCTCGCCTCGCTCGTGCTGCAGGCGTCGGCGCCGTTCACGGTCGTGCTGGCCGGGGTGTTCCTGCGGGAGCGGCTCACCGGGCGGCAGGTGATCGGTGTCACGGTGGCGGTGTGTGCCCTCGCGGCGATCGCGGTGCACCGTGCCCAGGCCGCAGCGCTGCTCCCCGTCGTGCTCGCGCTCTGCGGTGCGCTCGGTTGGGCGATCGGGAACGTGGCGACCCGTCGGGCCGGGGCGGCGAACCCGCTGCACCTGACGCTCTGGTGGTCGATCGTGCCGCCGGTCCCGATGGCCGTGCTGTCGTTGGTCGTCGAGGGACCGGACCGCATCGGACGCGCGCTCGGCACGGCGTTCACGCCCGGGGCACTGCCCGCCGACCTCGGTCTGCTCTACATCGTCCTGGTGGCCACCCTCGTCGGCTACGGCATCTGGTCGCGTCTCCTGGCGACCTACCCGTCGAGCACCGTCGCGCCGTTCTCGATGCTGGTGCCCGTCGTAGGCGTCCTCGCCTCGTGGGCGGCGTTCGGCGAGGTGCCGGACCCCGTCGAGATCGGTGCGGGGGTCGTCGTGGTGGCTGCGGTGCTGTGGTCGTCCCGCCCGGGCCCCGTGCGGAACGGGCTCGCACGGCCCGAGGGCGTCGTCCCCCTCGTCGCCCCGCCCGTGCGGACGGTCAGCCCCGGTGCTGACGACGCTCGGCGATGATGCCGGCGAGCGCGCCGCGCAGGTCGGGGTGGCGGAACTCGTAGCCGGCCTCGACCAGGCGCGTCGGCACCACCCACCGACTCTTCAGCACGAGTTCCGTCTCGGTGCGGATCGCGAACGAGCCGAGCTCGAGCATCCACCGCCACGTCGGCAGTCCGAAGCGACGTCCGACGGCGTCGCGGATCGTCGCCATGACCGTGCGGTTGTCCGACGGGTTCGGGCTCGACACGTTCACCGGCCCGTCGAGGTCGTCGTGGTCACGCACGAACCGGATCGTGCCGAGCACGTCGTCGATGTGCACCCAGCTGAAGCGCTGCCGTCCGCGCGTGTGCCGGTCGTGGTGGTACGTCCCCGCTCGGAGCCGGGCACGTGTCGGGAACCAGGGGCCGTCGTACTGCGGTCCGCCGAGCCCGGCCTGCGCGAGCCGGAGCAGCGGCACGAGCGCGCTGCCGTCGCCGAACACGATCGCCATGCGGAGCGCCACACGCCGGGTACCGGGCAGGTCGCCGTCGAACAGGGCGTCCTCCCACGCCTTCGCGACCGAGACGGAGAACCCCTCGCCGAGCTCGCCCGTGAGCTCGTCCTGCGGCCGGTCGTCGGCATGCCGGTAGATCGTCGCCGTCGACGCGTTCACCCAGAGCGGCGGCGGATGCTCGCTCGTGCGGATCGCCTCGGCCAGCTCGAGCGTCGTGTCGACCCGGGACCGGATGATTTCCGCCCGGTTCCGCCGCCCGTACCGGCAGTTCACGCTCTTGCCGGCCATGTTCACGACGAGCGCGGCCCCGTCGACGAGTTCCCGGATCCGCAGGGTGTTGCCCCACACGGCGTCCCCGGCGCGACCGATCGTGACGACCTCGTAGCCGTCGTCCCGGAAGGCGTCCTGCAGGTACCGACCCACGAACCCGCTCGCTCCCGCGATCACGACCCGCGGCTGCTGCTCGTCCATCAACGTCCCCTCCCTCGACCGGCATCGGGCCCTCGGCGGGCGTCGGGCACGACGGCGTACCGGAACGCCCCCTCGTACCGGTACAGCGTGCCGACGACGGGCGCGCTGAGCACCAGGGACACGCGCTGCACGTCGGCATCGTCATCGAATCGTTCCACGAGCGTCACACGCGGTGTCAGGACGGCCGGGAGGCACCACCCGCGTCCCAGCGCGCGGAACGTCACGCGCGTGGAGACCAGGCGCAGGGCGCCGCGGTCCGGCCCCTCGGCGTCGACCTCCGTCCGGAGCAGGGCGCTGACGCGCCCGCGGCGCCCGAGGTGGTCGGTGAGTCCCTCGGGCTCGGCGGTGATCGCGTCCACCATGGTCCGGTCGCCCGACCGGAAGTGGAAGGTGCGGTGCGCGCGGACGGCGATCCGCGCCTCCAGGACGTCCGCCTGCCCGCGACGGACGCGAGCCGGGCGGTTCTCGACGCTGAAGGGCACGTCCCGTTCCCACACCGGGAACATCACGGCGTCGCGGGCGAACCAGGCGAGGAGTGGCCAGAGCCAGCGTCGGGGCGTGCCGACGACCTCGAAGCGTCCCTCACCGCGGCCGACGTGCCCGGTGGGCACCGGTCCGAAGTACGCACGGAGCCGCGGGTGGAGTCGGTCGAGGACCTCCGGAGCGACGCTCAGCTGGTAGGGCGACCGGGTCACGCTCCCGATCCTGGCACGGCGTCGGTGCCGCTCCCTACGATTGGGGTATGGGACACGACCACGGCCACGCACACGGGCACGCGTCCGAGCGCGCCCTGCTCGTCGCGTTCTGCATCTCGGCCGGCATCCTCCTGGCCGAGGTCGTCGGCGCCGTGCTGACCGGCTCCCTCGCGCTGCTCGTCGACGCCGGGCACATGGTCGTGGACACCGGGGGACTCGCCATCGGGCTCGTCGCCACACGGCTGGCCCGCCGCAGTCCGACCGCGCAGCGGACCTGGGGGTTCCAGCGGGCCGAGGTGCTCGGCGCCACCGCCCAGGCGGCGATCCTGCTCGCGGTCGGCGTCTACGTGATCATCTCCGCGGTGCAGCGGCTGTTCGTTCCCGCCGACATCCACTCCGGCCCCCTGCTCGTGTTCGGCGTCGTCGGACTCGTCGGCAACCTCGTCGCCTACGCGGTGCTCGTGCGGGCCTCCGGCGAGGGGTTCACCTCACGAGCGGCCCGGCTCGAGGTCCTCAACGACACCCTCGGCTCGGTCGCGGTCATCGCTGCGGCGGTCGTGCTGATGCTGACCGGATGGCAGCGGGCGGACTCCGTCGCGGCCATCCTCATCGGGCTGCTCATCCTGCCCCGCGCGATCCGTCTGCTCCGCGAGACCGCGAACGTGCTGCTCGAGTCCACGCCGCCCGGACTCGACCTCGACGACGTGCGCGGGCACATCCTCGAACTCGACCACGTCATCGCCGTCCACGACCTCCACGCGACGCTCGTGGCCACGGGCGTGCCGAACCTCACGGCGCACGTCGTGGTGGACGACCACTGCTTCTCCACCGCGCACGCACCGCGCATCCTCGACGAACTGCAGCAGTGCGTGGCCGAGCACTTCGACGTCCCCGTGGAGCACTCGACGTTCCAGCTCGAGCCGGTGTCGCACCGACGGCACGAGCACGACGTGCACGCGTAGGAGCGGGTCAGCAGCCGCCGTCGCTCGTCGGGAAGGCGGTGATGACCCGGTCGGTGGTGGCCGAGACGATCACCCGCACGAACGGCTCACGGGTCGGGTGGGAACCGTCGTCGAAGCGCAGGGGCGCGGCGTAGCAGACCTTGCCGTCGCCGGCGTCCTGCGGGTACCCCGTGCCCGGGGAGACCAGGACGCCCTGCAGCGCGGTGAGCATCGCGTCGTCCCAGTCGCGCCGAGCGTGGCCCGAGACGACGTCGTCCCAGTCGCGGGTGTGGCGGATCCGGATGTGCTCGTACCCCTGACCGGAGGTGCCGCACTGCAACACCACCGCGCCGAGCGCCGCGGTGTCGTACCGTGCCACGACGGCACGGCTGTCGTGTTCGCAGCGGTCGAGCACGGCTGTGCCGGGCAGGTCCGGGCCGGTGCGGGCGATGGTGACGCTCCCGTCGCGGGACGCTCCGTCACCGGCGGCGGCACGGGGAGTGGTGCTCGATGCGCTCCCGATCAGGGGGTCGTCGTTCCCGTGTCGTGCAGCGAGCGCGATCCCGCCAGCGACGAGTCCCGCCGCGAGCACGGCCGCGACGCCGGTGACGAGGGATCGGTTGCGCTGGGGTGCCACGCGCCTAGTATGCCGTCGCGGGGCGGCGACCCGGTGCGTGCTGCGGTGCGGTGGCGCTGGGCGCGGCGGCGCGGTGCTGTGCGGCGGCGCGGTGCTGTGCGGCGGCCTGGTGCTGTGCGGCGGCCTGGTTTCCCGAGAGCCGAAGGCGCTACGCCCGCGCGGCCAGACGCCGACCGGCGACGACCGCCAGGACGCCCACGAACACCACGTACCCGAGCAGCACCGGCAGCGTCGGCACGACGAGCAGCGCCGCACCGACCGCCACCACCGGGACCGTGAGACCGGCGTACGCGATGAGGAACGTCGCCGCGAGCACCCCGCCGCGACGCTCCGGCCCGACGAGGGCACCGGCGCTGCCGATGGACGCGCGGAACAGCAGTCCGACGCCGGCACCGGCGACCACCCCGCCGCCGATGAAGCCGGCGACCTGGAGCACGACGGCGGCGACGGCCAGGACCACGAGGCCACCGACGAGGAGGACCATCCCGAGCCGGATCTGGGCACGCTGCGACAGGCGGGCGAACACGATCTGCGACACGGCGCTGGCGGCGAACACCCCGAAGGTCGTGGCGCCCGCGGCGAGCCGGTCGGTCACGTGGAAGGTGGTCCCGAGGAACGTCGGCGCGACCGACGTGAACAGGCCCTGCACGGCGAGCGCGGCGAACGCGGCGGTGCCGGCAGCCCAGAACGCTCCCGCCTTGCCCTCCGGGGCCTGCAGGCGCTGCGGCCGGTAGGCGACGGGCTCCGCCGGGCGGTCGACGGTCTCGGGCGCGGCGAGGACCACCACGAACGCGATGACGAGCGCGACGACGAACACCACGTAGGGCACCATGAGCGGCTGGCCGACGAACTCGGCGAGCGCTCCACCGACGAGGGCCCCGAGGGACAGCCCGCCGAGGTTCACCACGCCCGCGACGACGCCGGCGCCGGCAGCGGACGAGGACGAGCCGGTCGCCCGGACCCGCAGTTCACCGAGGTGCGCGGTGGCCGTCGCGGTGAGGAGCCCCACGCCGAGACCCGTGACGAGGCGCGCGACGATGAGTCCACTGACGTCGTTCCAGAGCAGGAACAGCACGGCCGCGACGAGTTCGAGCGCGACCGACACGAGGATCAGGGGACGACGCCCGTGCACGTCGCTGAAGTGCCCGGCGAGGAACAGCGCTCCGACGACCCCGACGCCGTACGCCGCGAACACCACGGTGGTCGTGAAGGTCGGGAACCCGTCCCGCGCCTGGTAGATGACGTAGAGCGGTGCGGGGACGGTGGCGAAGGCCATGACCGAGAGGAACGCGAACGCGACGGCCCAGAAGCCGAAGCCGTGGCGTCGACGGGTGTGCGACCGGCGACCCCGGGGTGCGGGTACGCGCTCGGACGCGGCGGGAACAGCAGGGACGGAGGCCGTCGGGGTCTCGGTGACGGTTGACATGCTCCGATGGTCCCGCTCCACGGTCATCGAGTCCAACGGATGTTCTTGATGGATGCCATCGATCGGACCGATACTTGCGGTGTGGAAACGCGTCTGCTGGAACAGTTCGTCACCGTCGCGGCCGAGGGGAGCGTGACCCGCGCCGCCGAACGGCTCTGGGCCGCGCAGTCGACCGTGTCGGCGGGCATCGCTTCCCTCGAGCGGAGCCTCGGTGTCCGACTGTTCGACCGGACCGGACGGCACCTCGTGCTCACCACCGCCGGAGAGGACCTGCTCCCCCACGCTCGGGCAGTGCTCGAGTCGCTCGACCGGATGCGGGACCTGGCCACCGTCGAGGACGCCGACCTCCGCGGGCGCGTCCGGCTCGGGATCTTCACGAGCATGGACATCGTCGACCTCACCGGCGTGCTCCGCCGCTTCCGGCAGCGGCACCCGCTCGTCGCCGTCGAGTTGATGACCTCGCCGTCCGGGACCACCGGCCTCGTGCAGGACCTGGTCGCGGGTCGGCTCGACATCGCGTACTCCGGGCTCCCCTCGGTTCCCGCCGGCGTGGTCGTCGAACCGCTGCGGGAGATGCCGTTCCGCGTGTTCACGGCGGCGGACCACCGGTTCGCGGACCGAGCGTCGGTGTCGCTGGCAGAGCTCGCCGACGAACCGTTCATCGACACCGCGCACGGGTTCGGGAACCGGATCATCCTCGACACGGCACTCGAACGGCTCGGCATCCGGCGCCGCATCGTCGCCGAGATGAACGACATGCCGGCGGTGATCCGGTTCGCCTCGGCCGGCCTCGGCGTCGGGGTGGTGCCGGACTCCGGAGTGCGACACGACGGCGCCGTGCTCGAACTCGAGGACGAGGTCGAGCCGCTGCGCATCGGCCTCGCGACGCGGACGAGTCCGGAGCCGAACCGCGCCGTACGGACCCTGGCGCGGGACATCGTCGCGGCGCGCGTCGCCTGACCCGGAGCCGCTTCCCCGAGGCGACCCACGAGGCAGGGTTCCGTACCGACGGACTGGAGGCGCGGCGCGTCGCCGCCACGCGCCTCCAGGCCGTCGGTCCCCCCATCTCTTCTGCGACGGCGAACGATTCGTCCGCTGCCCTCCCCTCACCGAGAGATGTCGGGCAGGGGCCCGATCCTGACAGGAGCGCGACGAGCACACCGCCCCGGGCGTGTCGCAACCCGTCGGTCAGCCGTCGAGCAGGTGCGCGATCCCCTCGACGGACCGCTTCGCCGCCCGCGAGGTCGAGACGAACCCGACGAGCAGGATGCCCGCCCCGATGCCGACGACGATCCACCACATCGCGTGCGTCGCGACCGCGAAGCCCGCTCCGACGCTGGCCACCGCGCTGGCTCCGGTGACGGTGCCGGCGAGCGCCACGCCGAGCGACACCCCGGTCTGCCGACTCGTGGACGCGACGGCGGCAGCGGATCCGGACTGCGCGCGGGGCATGCCGGAGACCGCGGTGTTCGTGATCGGCGCGTTCACCATGCCGAACCCGAAGCCGAACAGGACGAACGCGACGACGAGGACCCACATCGGTGTCGACGCGTCGATGGTGGTGAGGATCGCCCCGGCACCGCCGACACCGATGCCGGCGAGCACGAGCGGGACCCGGGTGCCGATCGAACCGACGAGACGACCGGAGAGCGGCGACGTGAGCATGGTCGCGACCGCCGCCGGCAGCGTCCAGAGGCCGGCCTCGAACGGCGACATCCCCCGGACCTCCTGCAGGTACAGGGCGTTGAGGAACAGGAAGGCACCGTTCGCCCCGAAGGCAGCGATCGCGGTGACCACCGCCGACGAGAACGGGATGCTCCGGAAGAACCGGACGTCGACGAGGGGTTCCCGCCGACGGCGTTCGACCGCGACCAGCACCACGAGCGACGCGGCCGCGACGACGAACAGCCCGAGCGCGGCCGGCGATGCCCAACCGAGCCGCGGCCCCTCGATGAGACCGCCGACGAGGGAGGCGAGCAGGACGATGACGAGCACCTGCCCGAGCGGATCGAGTCGGCGCGGCCGGGGAGACTTCGACTCCGGAACGAACAGGAACGTCAGGACGATCGTCGCGACACCGATCGGGACGTTGATCCAGAAGATCGCCCGCCACCCGACCGTGTCCGTGAGCGCACCGCCGACGAGCGGTCCGAGGCCCATCGACACCCCGACCACGGCGCCCCAGACGCCGACCGCGCGGGCCCGCTCCTTGGCGTCGTCGAAGGTGGCGGTGATGATCGACATCGCCACGGGGTTCATCATCGATCCCCCGACGGCCTGGACCATCCGGAACACCACGAGCCACCCCACGCCGGGAGCCATCGAACAGAGCAGCGACCCGATCGTGAACAGCGCCAGGCCGATCTGGAACGTCGTCCGGCGCCCGACCCGGTCCGCGGTGGAGCCGGACAGCATGAGCAGACTGGCGAGCACCAGCGTGTACGCGTCGATCGTCCACTGCAGCCCGGAGATGGTGCTGTGCAGTTCACGCCCGATGGACGGCAGCGCGACGTTCACCACGGTGGCGTCCATCGACACGATGAACAGGCTCATGCAGCACACCGCGAGGATGAGGTACCGGTGTCGGTACCGCTGCGGCAGGTCCGGGTCGCCCTGGAACGGACGCCGCGCGGGCAGCGTGCGCGGAGCGCCCGACTCAGTGGAAGTCGTTGCCGTCTCCTTCACCCGGGGTCTTGTGCCCGCCGAGCATGTCGTTGTCGTCCTGGTCGCTCGTGGACGCGAGCTGGAGCATCGCGAGGACGACCACGACGACGATGAACGCGATGCCGAGGAAGATCAGGGCGAGCTGGAGCTCACGCGTCGAGAACAGCACGACGAGTCCGGTGAACACCGCGACGATCGCGGAGATCCCGAGGAGCTCGACCGGGCGCAGGCGGTCGCGGCGGCTGGGGGTGGTCATGCGTGTGGTGCTCCGTCCGGGGCGGCGGCCGGAGCTGCCGTTCCCCACTTGTGCGAGAGGCCGGCGATCACGTGGAAGACCGCCGTGATGGCGAGGTACGCGCCGAGCAGGCCGACGAGGACGATCGAGGCGTCCAGTGTGCCGCTGACCCGCTCTACGCCGCCGAGCTGCTGCGAGTAGTCGGGGGGCGTCAGGAGGAAGGCGACCGCCAGCAGGAGCGTCAAGCCGCCGATCGTGGTCCAGTCGCGTGCGAACGGCGATCGACCTCGGGCCCGCAGTCCCTGGGCGAGTTCGAGCGCGCCGGTCAGGACGGCGAACGCGACGACGACGGCGATGAACGCCGGCAGACCGATGCCGTTGCAGGCGATCGCGGCGACGCCGGCGAGCAGGGTGACGACGGACTGCACGATGGTGGTGCGGCGTGAACGGTCGTCACCGGGGAGGCGCCGAGCGCCGACGAGCAGCAGCACGATCCCGTCGAGCACCGCGAAGCCGCCGAACAGCAGCAGGCCGTAGCGCGCCGCGTGGTTCGACGAGAAGGTGATGACGAGGGCCACGACCGCGGCGGGCACGGCCCGGAGGACGGGGACCGGCCAGTACCGTGCGCGCTGGCCGGAGTCGTCCACGGAGTCGGACACGAGACCTCTTTCGCAGCAATATCGTCCTCCGATCCTACCGCCGGTCCGTCGAGCCCCCGACCGTCCTGGTACCCGGCCCGCTGAGGATGCTCGAACCCGGGGGCGCGTCCGAGCGGTGGGCGGGCGGACACGGTCGGCCGGGCAGGGCCGGGCGGCGTCGAACACCGCCCGGCCCTGCGGATCCCGGGCGTTGCATCCCGACTCGGATCGACTCAGGAGCCCGCCTGCTCGTCCGTCGCTTCGGCTGCCCTGCGTGCTCGTCGTCGGACCGTCCACCAGCACGCGCCACCGACCGCAGCGGCGGATCCCGCAACCGCCGCCAGGAAGCCGAGGTCGCCGACACCGGTGTAGGCGAGCGCCCCCGGACGTCGACGGCCGTCGTTCGCAGCCGCACCGTCCCCCGTGACGCTGGCCGGGCCGGCATCGCCGGGCGAGCCGTCGCCCGCTCCCCCGTCAACCGGGCCCGCGGCCCCGGACCCCTCGTCGCCGGGGCCCTCGCCGCCGGTGCCCTCGTCGCCCGGCGGGACGACGCCGATCGTGACCTCGGGTGACGGATCACCACCGTCCGGATCCGTCGGCGAGGTCGCGGTCGCCACGTTCACCACGTCCGAGCCGTCCCCGCCGTACTCCGGGTCGAGGACCGCGCGGATGCGGAACTCGACGGACTCACCCGCGCCGAGCGCTCGGCCCGAGTTGCACGTGACGCGCTGGCCGTCGGCCGTGCAGCCGTCGTCCGACCCGGCGAACCGCATCGCGCTCGGGAGATCGTCCACCGCGCCGACGTCCTCGGCGGTGCCCGGTCCGCGGTTCCGGGCGGTGACGAGGTACTCGACCTCGTCACCGGGCTCGACCCCGGACGACGGTGACACCGACTTGTCGGTCTCGACGTGCGCCTCCGGACCGGGAACGGGCTCGACGGTCGTGCTGGCCTCGGAGACGTTGTCGTCCTCGTCGGTGTCCGCCAGCGACGGCGCCGGGGCGATCCGCGCGACGCTGTCGAGGGTGCCGCTGACACCGGCGCGCAGTCGTCCGGTGATGGTCACGGTCGCCGCGCCACCACGCGGCAGGTCGACATCGGCCGCGACGTCGCCGGTCCCCGAGGGGGTACCGCACCCCGAGCCCGGGGCTGCCGTACACGTCCACGTCACGTCCTCGATCGCGTCCGGCACGTCCACGTCGAGCCGGCTGGGATCGGAGGGGTTCGGGCCGACGTTCCGCGCGGTCACGGCGTACTCGACCGCGCGACCCGCGTGGACGACGGGCGGCATGTCGTGCTCGACGGCGAGGTTCGCGGGCGCCCACACCGCGAGCGAGTCGATCTCGTGGACGTCGACGTTCTGACCGGTCGCGGCGGCGAACCCGAGTCGCAGCGTGCGGGGCAGCGGCCCCTGCCCGTCACCGTGCAGGGGCAGCCGGTCGACCACGGTGCGCATCGTCCCTGCCTGCTCGAGGCGGACGGTCATCGCCAGGGCACCGCCGGCGTCGGGCTGGACGGTCACGCGGACGCGACGAGTGGCGCCCGACTCGGTCGCGACGCCGCCGGGTGCCCGCACCCCCTCGACGTACCGGTACCCCCTGACGCCGTCGCCGGAGCCGCGCACCACGACCGATTCCGGCGTGCGCCCGGGCCCGGACCCGTTGATGGTCTGGGAGAAGTTGCCGTAGCGGTCGAGCGCGACCGCGGCGAACCCGCCCGGCACCCCGGGGAGGTCGCACGGCAGCGTCCCGCCCTCGGTCGCACTCGACCGGCAGGCGTACCCGAGGGCTGCACCGTAGGCGCCGACGCCCTGGGGAGCGGCACCGTCCGCGAGGAACAGCAGCAGTCCGTCGGCACCGACGAGGCCCAGGTCGTTGTACATCGAGTACTCGAACTCGATCTCGAGCCCGAGGTCCGACGGGAACGTGTCGTCGGTCGACCAGGCTCCCGCCTGGCCCCGCACGGAGTCGGTCAGCCGCAACCGCCCGTCGACGACCTCGGCGTCACCGTCGAGGGTGCCGCCCGCTGCGGTGTCGAAGTCGTGCGTGTACGGGAAGGCGAGGTCACCGGCAGAGGACGCCGACGGCAGGAGTGCCGGCGCGGCGAGGACGCCGAGGGCGGTGAGGACGCTCGCGGCGGCCGCGATGCGCCGAGGTGCCCGCCGGCGACGACCAGTGCGTGCGGGCGGGTGTGACGTTGCGGCCGAGCGGCCGCGTCCCGGAGTGTTGGGGTTGCTCATGCCCCGATCGTCGCGACGGGACGGTGCCGCTCGGGGCGGGGTGCGCGCATCTGTGGATCGTCGCCTCAGCGGCGGCCGATGTGGAGGGGGACGCACCCACCACGATCGCGATCAGGCGAGCCAGACCGTCGTCTCGCCCGGCAGCACGCCGTCCGCGACCGGCCCCGACGACACGATCACCGCACCCGGCGGCAGCGGCACCGGTTCCGGGCCGAAGTTCGTCACCGACCGCCAGCCGTCGTGCCGCGCGAACGCCACGACCCCGTCGGCGCCGCCCTCGGTCCAGACGAGCGACTCACCCCGCTGCAACCGTCGACGAGCAGCGAGCGCGGCCCGGTACAGCGACAGCGTCGAGGTCTCGTCGCCGGACTCCGCCTCGACCGACCACGCACCGAAGTCCGCCGGCTGGGGCAGGTGCGGTGCGACGGGTCCGAACCCGAACGACGGCCCGGTCTCCGTCCACGGGATCGGTACCCGGCACCCGTCCCGGCCCTTCACGGTGTGCCCCGTCCGGACCCACTTCGGGTCCTGCAGCAGGTCCCGCGGGATCGCCGCGGCCTCGTGCAACCCGAGCTCCTCGCCCTGGTACACGTACGACGAACCCGGCAGCGCGAGCACGAGCAGGGTCGCTGCGCGGGCCCGGCGGAGTCCGCGCTCCCGGTCCAGCGGCGGCGTGGTGCCGTCCGTCATGAGCCAGGCGTCGGTGTCGGTGCCCTCGGGCAGTCCGTAGCGGGTCGCGTGCCGGACGACGTCGTGGTTCGACAGCACCCACGTGCTCGACGCCCCCGACTGCTCGGACGAGGCGAGGTTCCGCTCGATGATCGTCCGGAACGCGGCCGCGTCGAACGGGGCCTCGAGGAGGTCGAAGTTGAACGCCTGACCGAGCTCGGTCGGCCGGGCGTAGAGGACTCGGCGCGGAGCGGGTGCCCAAGCTTCGGCGACCGCTGCACGGGGCGGGTCGTACTCGTCGAGCACCCTGCGCCACGAGGCGAAGATGTCGTGCACCTCGTCGCGGTCGTAGAGCGGGTCGGAGCCGTCGAGCGGGAGCGCCTGCTCGTTCGACGGGCGGTAGGGGGTCGACAGGTCCTTCGCGAGTCCGTGCGCCACGTCGACCCGGAACCCGTCGACACCTCGGTCCGACCAGAAGCGGAGGGTCTCCTCGAAGTCCCGGCGCACCTCGGGGTTCGTCCAGTCGAGGTCCGGTTGCTCAGGCGCGAACAGGTGCAGGTACCACTGGCCGTCGGGCACCCGGGTCCAGGCGCTGCCCCCGAAGTTCGACACCCAGTCGCTCGGCGGTTCGGCGCCGTCGGGCCCGCTGCCGTCGCGGAACACGTACCGCGCGCGCTCCGGGGACCCGGGCCCCGCCGCCAGTGCGGCGCGGAACCACTCGTGCTCGTCCGAGGTGTGGTTCGGGACGATGTCGACGATCACCCGGATGTCGTGCTCGTGGGCCGCGCGGACGAGCTCGTCGAAGTCCGTGAGCGTCCCGAGCCGTTCGTCGACGTCGCGGTAGTCAGCGACGTCGTAGCCACCGTCGGCGAGGGGTGAGGGGAAGAACGGGGACAGCCAGATCGCGTCGACGCCGAGCGACCCCAGGTACGGCACACGGCTCGTGACACCCGCGAGGTCACCGAGCCCGTCCCCGTCCGAGTCGGCGAAGCTGCGCGGGTAGACCTGGTAGACGACGGCGTCGCGCCACCAGTCCGGGTCCGTCGTGCGGGGCGTGCTGGCCGGCGTCCGAAGGGTGCTCACGCCGTCAACCTACCGACGGGCGAACCGGTCGGGAATAGTGACCGCGACGAACGCATTGGTTGTCGCTGACACCTTTCCGTCACAGAAGCAGAAGGATCCCCATGACGAACGTCCTCGCCCTCGTCGGCAGCCTGCGCGCCGAGTCGATCAACCGGAAGCTCGCCGAAGCCGCCGCCCACCACGCGCCGGAGGGCATCGAGCTCACCACGTTCGACGGCATCGTCGACCTGCCGTTCTACAACGAGGACATCGACGGCGACACCCCGCCCGCGTCGGCGGTCGCCTTCCGCGACGCCGTGGCCGCCGCGGACGCCGTGCTGCTCGTCACGCCGGAGTACAACGGCACCATCCCGGCCGTCCTCAAGAACGCGCTCGACTGGGGCTCGCGTCCGTTCGGCGCCTCGCCCCTGTCCGGCAAGCCGCTCGCGGTCATCGGGTCGGCCTTCGGGCAGTACGGCGGCGTCTGGGCGCACGACGACGCACGCAAGGCGGCCGGCATCGCCGGGGCCAAGGTCCTGGAGGACGTCAAGGTCGCGATCCCACAGTCGATCGTCCGCTTCGCGGAGACCCACCCGCGCGAGGACGCCGAGGTCACGCAGCTCGTCCAGGGTGCGCTGAGCGCACTCGCGGAGGCCGCGGCCGAGGAGCAGGCCGCCGCCTGACGGTCCTGACCACACGACGGACGGGAGGCGCGGTGCCAGCCTGCACCGCGCCTCCCGTCCGTCATCCGCCCGCGTCTGACCCGTGAGGTCCCTAGACGCTCTAGCAACGAGACGGGCTACCCTGAACGGCATGTCCACGCAGGAGATCACCGAGGCGTCCGGGTACTGGTTCCCCGATGACGACGCGACCCAGCGCGGGGTCGCCGTGCTGAACGCCCTGCGTCGGTACCGATCCGCCGAGACCGCCATGCGGCGCCGCACCCGCGACTCCATGGGGATGGGTGAGACCGACCTGCTCGCCGTGCGCTTCCTGCTGCAGGCGCAGCGCTCGGGCCGGACGGTCAGCCCGAAGGACCTCGCCGCCTACCTCAAGATCTCGTCGGCGTCCACGACGATCCTCATCGACCGCCTCGTGAAGTCGAACCACGTCCGACGCGACCCGCACCCGACCGACCGCCGTGCGCTCGTGATCACGCCGACCACCGAGACCGACGACGAGGTCCGCGCGACACTCGGCGTGATGCACCGACGCATGATGGCGATCGCCGAGGGCCTGTCGCCCGAGGACGCCCGCGTGGTGGGCGTCTTCCTCGAGCGCATGCGCTCCGCCGTCGACCAGGTCGACCCCACTCCTGCACACTGACCTCCGGCGGTCCGCTCCTCCACAGGGGGACACCGCTCTGAGCGGGCATCCTGCTCCACCGCGTAGACCAGAAGCAACACCGACGCGAAAGGAGCCGATCATGCACGCATCGGACAAGCTCGCCAAGAACCTCCAGGCGGTCCTCGTGGACCTCATCGACCTGCACCTCCAGGGCAAGCAGGCGCACTGGAACATCCTGGGCACCAACTTCCGCGACCTGCACCTGCAGCTCGACGAGATCGTCGACGCCGCCCGCGAGTTCGCCGACGACACGGCGGAGCGCATGCGCGCGCTCTACGCGGTGCCGGACGGCCGGTCCGCCACGGTCTCCGCGACGAGCCACCTCGACGCCTTCCCCGACGGCGAGATCACGACGCACGACGCGATCGACCAGATCACCCTGCGCCTGTACCAGGCGACGGGAACCATGCGCGACGTCCACGACGAGGTCGACGAAGAAGACCCGACGACGGCCGACCTCCTCCACGGCTTCATCGAGCGCCTCGAGCAGCTCGCCTGGATGGTCTCCGCCGAGAACCGCGCGCCCAGCACGCCGCTCGCCTCGGCGACGACGCCTGCGGTGGCCGACGCCTCGGCGCACGCCTAGGGGCCGCGGGTGGACCTCGGGATCCAAGGCAAGACCGCACTCGTCTTCGGCGCGGACTCCGGCATCGGCTGGAACACCGCCCGCATCCTCCTGGAAGAGGGTGCGACGGTCGTGGTCTCCGACATCGACCAGGCGCAGCTCGACAACAGCGCCGACCAGCTCGAAGCGCCCTCCGGCAAGCTGCACGCCTTCGCGGCGGACGTCCGGAGCGCCGAGAGCCTCGCGGAGCTGCACGGCAAGGTCCGGGACGCCGTCGGCGAGATCGACATCCTCGTGCAGTCCTCCGGCGTCACCGGCGCCCAGGGGATGTTCCACGAGATCGACGAAGCCGGCTGGGCGGACACGATCGACATCGACCTCATGGGGCCGGTGCGGATCACGCGCGAGTTCATCGGCGACCTGCGGCACGGCGGCTGGGGTCGCATCGTGTACCTCGTCTCCGAGGACGCGACGCAGCCGTACGACGACGAACTCCCCTACTGCGCCGCGAAGGCGGGGGTGCTCTCGTTCGCGAAGGGCCTGTCGCGTTCCTACGCGTCCGAGGGTCTGCTCGTGAACACGGTGTCGCCGGCGTTCATCCACACGCCGATGACGGACGCGATGATGGACAAGCGCGCCAAGGAGACCGGGCAGAGCTTCGACGAGGCGATCTCGAGCTTCCTCGACGAGAAGCGGCCCTACATGGAGCTCGACCGTCGGGGCGAGCCGGAAGAGGTCGCGAACGTGATCGCCTTCCTCTGCTCCGACCTCGCGAGCTTCGTGAACGGCTCGAACTACCGGGTCGACTCCGGCTCGGTCGCGACCATCTAGGAGAGCGCATGACCGACTTCCGCTACCTCATCATCGGCGGCGGGATGGTCGCGGACGCGGCCGCGCGCGGCGTCCGCGAACTCGACGCCGACGGGTCGATCGGCATCATCAGCGAGGACGTCGACCGGCCCTACGCCCGGCCGGCGCTCTCGAAGAAGCTGTGGACCGACCCGGACTTCAGCTGGGACGAGAAGGTCGACCTGCACACCGAGGAGACCGGCGCGACCTTCGTGCTGGGCACCGCGGTCACCGCGATCGACCGCGCTGCGAAGACCGTGACCACCGCCACCGGTGCGACCCACGGGTACGAGCGGCTGCTCATCGCGACCGGTGGGAAGCCACGCGAGCTGCCGGGCCTGGCCCCGTCGCCGCGCGTGCTCGACTACCGCAGCGCCACCGACTACCGACGGCTCCGCGAGCTGGCGGACGCGGGGGCGCACGTGGCCGTCGTCGGCGGCAGCTACATCGGTACGGAGATCGCGTCGGGCATTGTGCAGAACGGCGCCAGGGTGACGCTCGTCGACCCGGACGAGGTCGTCGGCGGGCGCATGTTCCCGGACGACCTCGCCCGGGCGTTCCAACAGCGGTTCGTCGACCACGGCGTCGAGCTCAAGCTGGGACGCCGGGTCGACCACGGGACCGAGCACGAGAGCGGCGTCACGCTGACCCTCGACGACGAGTCGGTCGTCGAGGCGGACGCCGTCGTGGTCGGCCTCGGCATCGAGCCGGCGACGCAGCTCGCCGCGGACGCCGGCCTGACCGTCCGCGACGGCATCGTCGTCTCGTCCACGCTGGTCACCGACGACGAGTCGGTCTTCGCCGCAGGTGACGTCGCCGAGTACCCGGACCGCATCCTCGGCACTCGTCGTGTCGAGCACGTCGACAACGCCCAGCAGCAGGGTCGGCAGGCGGGCCGCAACCTCGCCGACGCCGACGAGACCTACGACCACACGCCGATGTTCTACTCGGACGTCTTCGACATGGGGTACGAGGCGGTCGGGCAGGTGACCACGAAGCTCCGCACGCTCGAGGACTGGCAGGAACCGACGGTCACGGGTGTCGTGTACTACCTCGACGAGGACGACCTGGTCCGCGGCGTCCTGCTCTGGAACGTGTGGGACAAGACGGACGAGGCCCGCAAGGTCCTCGCCGAGGCCCACGCGCTGACGCCGGACATGCTGGTCGGCCGGATCACGCCCTGACCGCAGGTCCCCTGTCCGCACAGGAGGCGCGGCGCCGATCCCGAGGACCGGCACCGCGCCTCCTGTGCGTGTGGACGTCTCGCCGGATCAGTGCGGCTTCCGGGTCTCCGGAGCCACCTCGTCGACGACCGCTCGGCGGTCCGCCGGATCGACGGGGAGGTCGTCCCCGTCAGCCATCGCGACCGCGTGGGCGGACTTCGCGGCCTCGAGTGCCTCGTCGTCGTTCCGGGCCATCCCGGCCAGCTCGACGAAGCGCGACTTCACGAGCAGCCACGCGTCCTTCGGGCCGAGGCGTGCGAGGTCCGACGACGTCGAGTCGTCCCGGACGCGCTGCAACGACGAGACCCCGCGGTCCGGGAGCCGACCGGCGACGTGCGCGACCGCGAGCTGCGCGACCGCGTCCGCCTGCGCGTGCATGACGGAGTGCGCGCCGTCGACGACCTCGCGCAGCACCGCGTACGGGAAGACCCGCGCCAGTCGTCGGATCCAGTCGCGCGGCACCATCGCGTCGTGCTCGCCCCGGACGATGAGCGTGTGCGCCTGCACGCGGGCTGCGCGTTCCTCGATCGGGAAGGCGATCATCCGCGGCAGCACCTTCGAGAACCAGTGCCAGCCGCACAGCGCGTACGCCGTGATGCCGTGCCAGCGGACCGCCGCGGGCTCGTGCAGCGTGGACCGGAGGAACCGGATCGCCGACTGCCGCACCGTCCGTGCCCGCGAGTCCACCACCGGACTGATGAGCACGAGGTCGGAGAGGTCCGGGCGGCGGGCGGCCACCTCCGTCACGACCTGGGTCCCCATGGAGTGGCCGACGAGCACCGGGTCGACGAGTCCCAGGTCGTCGATGACGTGCTCCACCGCGTCCGCGTAGCGCTCGATCGTGACCGGCCCCGAGAAGCGCGGGACCCCGGCGAACCCGGGCAGGTCGAGGGCGTGCACCGGCCCGTTCTCGTTGAGGTGCGGGGCGAGGCGCTCGTAGTACGTCGCGGCGATGCCGAGACCGGCGACGAGGACGAACGCACGCTCGCCCGGCGCACCGATGGAGCTCACGCGGACGTACGTGCCGTCGACGGCGACGCGGTCGACCTCCACCGTGACGTCGGCGTTCTCGGCGTCGTCCAGTCGGCTCGCCGGGTCGGGTGCGGCTGCCGTGCGCTCGTCGTCCACGTGGGTCTCCTCGGTCCTGGCGGTCGCCCAGGATACCCGGGACCCCGCGGACCGGAGACCCGCGCGGCGGTCAGCCGCTGAACGTGTTCGCGGGGAACCCGTGCACGCGGGTGGGCACCGTGAACACCGCACCGGAGTCGGGAGCCTGCTCGAGCTGCTCCTCCGTCAGGTTCTCCCGTGCCGTGCCCACGAACAGCTCGGACATCTCGCCACCGCCGAACGCCACCGATGTGACGTTCGGCGCCGGGATCGGGACCGTCTCGAGGTGCGAGCCGCCCGGCGCGTACCGCTCGACCCGGCCGCCGCCGTACACCGCGCTCCAGAAGCAGCCCTCGTCGTCACGGACGAGACCGTCGTGGGCCGCCCCGACGATGAACGGCTCGAGTTCGCCGAGTTCGCCGTCGGGGCCGTACGAGGCCCGGAAGACCGTCGAGACGCTCGTGTCCGTGACGTACATCACGGAGCCGTCGTCCGACCACTCCATGCCGTTCGTCACGCCGAAGCCGCCGCGCAGGAGTCGCGTCGTCCCGTCCGGTTCGACCGAGTAGAGCGCGGCGTCGGGGGCGCCTGTCGTCAGGTTCATGCTGCCGACCAGGAACCGGCCGAACGGGTCGCACTTGCCCTCGTTGAAGCGCAGGCCCGCGGTGGCGTGCTCGACGCGGGCGATCTCCCGCTCGACGACGCCCTCGGGATCGGTGACCACGACGGAGTCCCCGAGCGCCGCGACGAACCCGCCCCCGGCGCGCGGCTGGAAGCTCGCGAGCGGCGGCGGCAGGGGGACGCTCGACAGCATCGTCCCCGTGGCGTCCGCGGTGTGCAGTGTCCCGAGGGTGATGTCCGTCCACCGGACCCGTTGCGCCTCCGGATCCCACACGATGCTCTCGGCGAGGACCGCCCGGACGTCGGAGAAGACGGAAGCGGGGCCGGTCGTGGCGTGGGAGCTCATGCCCCCGGTCTACCCACGGCGGCCTCCGCACCCGCCCAGCGGGCCGTGCACACAGAATGTTCGGTCGGTCGGGTGTCCCGCTGGCAACGTGATCCGGTTATCTGCCCACTGCACGCCTGGGGTGACGAGAGCATCCGGTCCCACGGGCTCGACGCGCCTGCGTACCTGCTCGGAGCCTCGATCGTCGACACCGACGAGGTCGACGCCACCCGCGACCTCCTGCTGGAGCTCCACTCTGGTCGGAAGAAGCTGCACTGGCGAGACCTCGACGATGCCCGGCGCGACCGGATCGCTGCTGCTCTGTCGGCGACCGCGGCGACGCACCTGACGGTCGTCGCGGAACCGATCGCCCTGCGACGACAGGAGCGGGCTCGAGCGTTCTGCCTGCGTCGGATGATGTGGGAACTCGACTGCCTCGGGGTGGTCCAGCTCACCCTGGAGGCGCGGCCGACGGAGCTCGAACGCCGCGACCTCCGACTCGTCGACGCGCTCCGCGCTCAGGGCGCCGTCGCGAAGACCTTCCGTGTCTCGCACGGGTTCCCGGATCAGGAAGCGATGCTGTGGCTGCCCGACCAGGTCCTGGGACTCGTCGGCGAATCCCTCACCGGCGACGGCCGCCGCCTCGGGATGCTCGGGGCCGCACCGACCGTGATCCACCTGAGCGGCGAGGACCTCCGCTGATGCGCGAAAGCCGGGCCCCGTCGTACGGCGGGAGTCCCGGCTTCTACTTCTCCACCCTCAACGGGGGCGAGCGCGGCCAACGTATCACAGGCGCGCGTACCGAGCCCGGAAGAAGCTGTAGACCCCGAAGGCCAGGAACCCGACGCCGATCGCCACCAGGACGACGTCCCCGCCCGGCGTGCTCCGGAGCGCGTCGAACGCACCGTCGAGCCCGGTCGCCTGGTTCGGGTCGCTGCGGAAGGCGGCCACCGCGATGAGCACACCGACGATCACCACGGCGATGCCCTTGAGGACGTAGCCGACGACCGCGAGCACCGTCACGACCCGCGAGAGCTCCCGCGGCGGTGGCACGAGGTCCTTGCGGTAGGAGCGTCGGCAGCCGATCACCACGAGCCCGACGCCGATCGCGATCGCGACACCGGCAGCGAGGAGCAGCACGAACACTCCGCCTGGCGTCGCGAGCGTCTTGGCGGCAGCACTCCGGGTGGAACCGGACGAGCTCTTCCCGGCCCCCACGGCGTACGAGGCCGCCGAGTACGCGATCACCCCGTAGACGATCGCCTTGCCGGCGTTCTTCAGTCGGCCCGCCCAGGCGCGCGCACTGTCCGAGCGGCCGCCGACGATCGCCTCGACCGCCAGCCGGATCGTCAGGGCAGCGCAGCCGACCGCCACCACCCAGAGCAGGACGACGCCCCCGGGGACGGCCGCGATCTGCTGCAGAGCTCCGGACTGGTCGGTCTCGTGACCGGACGACGAGCCCCCGATGCCGAGCAGGATCGCGAGGTACCCGATCAGCAGGTGGACGATGCCGCTGCCGACGAAGCCGGCGCGCGCGGTGGTCTCGAACCACCGGCTGTCGGCGACGCGTCGCGCTTCGCGGCCGGTCTTGCGGGCCGCCTGTTCCGCCTGCTCACTCACTCCACCGAGCCTGCCCGGTGTCGTGCCCGGTGTCCGGCGGACCGCCGCGGAACGCAGCAGCAGGCCGCAGAACGCGACGAGCCGTCGGACGGGAGGCGCGGGTCGGGCCCGCACCGCGCCTCCCGTCCGGTCGTCGCCCACGCCGAGCGCGAGCCGTCCCCGGCTCAGTCACCCTTCACGTTGACGACCTGCCGCAGCGTGTGCCGGACGGACACGAGCTCCGACGCGTCGGCCATCACCTGGTCGATGGGCTTGTACGCAGCCGGGATCTCGTCGAGGAACGCGTCGGTGTCGCGGTACTCGATGCCGACCATCGCCGCCCGGAGCTCGTCGTGCGTGAAGGTCCGCCGCGCCGCCGACCGCGAGTACAGCCGACCGGCACCGTGCGGCGACGACTCGAGCGACGGCTTGTTCCCGAGCCCCTCGACCACGTACGACGCCGTGCCCATCGATCCCGGGATGAGGCCGGCCTGACCGGCCGTCGCCTGGATCGCTCCCTTCCGGGACACCCACACGCTCTTCCCCCAGTGCGTCTCACGCTGGGTGAAGTTGTGGTGGCAGTTGATCCGCTCCTGCTCGTCGACCGCGGTGCCGAGCACCTCGGACAGCTGGCGGACGACCCGGTCCATCATCTCCTCACGGTTGAGGAGCGCGAAGTGCTGCGCCCACCGCAGCTCGGCGATGTACCGGTCGAACTCCGGCGTTCCCTCGACCAGGTAGGCCAGGTCGGGGTCGGGCAGCTCGATCCACCACCGCCGCATCATCCGCTTGGCGACCGTGATGTGCCGCTGGGCGATCTTGTTGCCGACGCCCCGGGAGCCGGAGTGCAGGAAGAGCCAGACCCGGTCCTCCTCGTCGAGCGAGACCTCGATGAAGTGGTTCCCGGACCCGAGGGTGCCCAGCTGGTTCCGCCACCCGCCGTGGGCGCCTGCGGGGTCGAAGCCTGCTGCCTCGGCCATCGTCTCGAGCTCGGCGATGCGCGGCTCGGCGGTGGCGACGATCTTCCGGTTCGAGGCGCCCGCGGACAGCGGGATCGCACGCTCGATCTGCTCACGCAGCCCCTGCAGGTCGCTCGGCAGGTCCGCCTTCCGGAACTGGGTCCGGACGGCGATCATGCCGCACCCGATGTCCACGCCCACGGCGGCCGGCATGACCGCCCCGAGGGTCGGGATGACCGAGCCGACGGTGGCGCCCAGTCCGAGGTGCGCGTCCGGCATGAGGGCCAGGTGCGGGAACACGAACGGCATGCGGGCGGTGGTGCGCGCCTGCTGCTCGGTGTTCTCCTCGAGCATCGATGCCCAGCTCAACAACCGGTCGGTGATCTTCTGCACTGTTTCGTCTCGCTTTCGTGACGGTCTTCGATGACGGTCCGAGACGGACTCCGACGGAGCACTGCCTCGTCTGCCGGCGGACGGCGAGGAGGACGGGATCGCGTGAGGAGACGCCCCGGGCCGGGTGGGCACGGGGCGTCTGGTGACGTCGCGTGCCTACGCGGGGTCGCGGAGGGACTGGTTCGCGTACTGCCGTTCGGGCAGCACGACGCTCGGGTCGAGCTGGATCTCGACTCGCTGTTCGTGGTGCTGCACGGCGCGCATGCGCGGTCCTTCCGGTGGTGCCCGGGACGGGCGGTCCTGCCGACGGGCAGGAGGACTGACAGTAGTGCGACACGCCCGGGATGCACAAGTCGGCCGGGCGTGTCGCATCCTGGAGGCGCGGCTCGGCAGGGCACGGCGGGGTACGCCCGCCTGATGGTGCCGCCACCGATCGGGGCAGTCTGGGACCATGACCGAACGGACCCGAGACACCCCCGACGCGACCGAGAACGAGGAGCGCACCGACGGGTACGTCCCGCTCCGTTCCTACGGTGCGATCGGTGACGGTCGCACGGTCGCGCTCATCGCGCAGGACGGTCGGATCGACTGGCTGCCGATCCCTTCGATGGACTCCCCGCCCGTGTTCGCGAGCATCCTCGACGCCGAGCACGGTGGCCACGTCGCGCTCCGGCCGACCGGGGACGCGACGTCCGAGCGCCGGTACGAACCGGGGACGAACGTGCTCGTGACGACGTGGACGACCGCGTCCGGGTCCTGCACGGTCACGGACGCGATGGTGACCGGGGTCGCCGGACGCCTGCCGTGGGCCGAGATCGGCCGGTGCGTGCAGGGCGTCTCGGGCGCCGTCGAGCTGGAGTGGGCGATCGTCCCCGGCACGCTGCTGGGCACCGCGGAGCCGGAGCGCCTCGACACCGTGAACGGCACGGTCATCGGCGTCGACGGCGTCACGATCGCGATGGTCGAGCAGGGTTTCGACCCGGTGCACGAGGACGGCGCGCGGTTCTCCGGCCGGTTCACCACGTCGGAGGGGTCGCAGCACATCCTGACGATCGTCGGCACGCACGACGAACCGGTCTTCCTACCCGACCCGCAGCAGAGCATGGCGGGGATCGACCGGACGATCCGCAACTGGTCGACCTGGTCCGAGGAGTTCTCGTACGACGGACCGTGGGCCGACGCCGTCCAGCGGAGCGCCCTGGCACTCAAGCTGCTCATCTACTCCCCCACCGGGGCGATCGCGGCAGCGCCGACGACGAGCCTGCCCGAGGACGGCACCGGTGGGAAGAACTGGGACTACCGGTTCGCGTGGGTCCGCGACCTGGCGTACACGGTGCACGCGCTCACCCGCTTCGGTTTGCGCGAGGAGACCCACGCCGCGGTGTCCTGGGTGATCCGGACCATCGCGGAGCACGGCGACAGCATGCCGATCTTCTACGAGCTGGACGGCTCGCAGTCCGACGGCGTGCAGGAGCGGGACGTGCCGGGGTGGCGCGGGATCGGGCCGGTGACCGAGGGCAACCGGGCTTCCGGCCAGCTGCAGCTCGGGGTGTGGGGCGACGTCTTCACGATCATGCGGCAGTACGTCCGCGCCGGGAACGTCCTCGACCGGAAGACCGCGAGGACGCTCGAAGGACTCGCCGACGACGCGTGCAAGCAGTGGGAGAAGCCCGACGCCGGCATGTGGGAGCTCGAGGACACGCAGCACTACACCACGAGCAAGATCGGCTGCTGGCAGGCGCTCGACGCCGCCATCGAGCTGCACGACGCCGGCCAGATGGACGGCTCGCGGGACCTCTGGGTGAAGAACCGCGAGCTCATCGAGGCGTGGGTGTCCGAGCACGGCTGGGACGAGGAGCTCGGCCACTACGTGATGTACCCGGGGTCGAAGGCGCTCGACTGCTCGATCCTGCTGCACGCGATGTCCGCGTTCGACCGCGGCCCGCGGATGAGCGCGACCATCGACGCGATCCGCGAGCAGCTGCAGCACGGGCCGCTGGTGTACCGGTACTCCGGGCTGGAGGACGAGGAGTCACCGTTCGTGGCGTGCTCGTTCTGGCTCGTGGCCGCCCTGGCCTGCGTGGGCCGGATCGACGAGGCCCGCGCCCTCATGGACGACGCGGTCGACCAGGCGAACGACGTGGGCCTGCTCAGCGAGATGATCAGCGAGGACGGCGCGTTCATGGGCAACCTGCCGCAGGGGCTCTCGCACCTCGCGCTCATCCAGGCGGCGCTCACGGTCGAGGAGATGGCCGCCGCGCAGGACGACGACGAGCCCGCGGATCAGGACAGCGAGATCGCCACGAGCCCGGCGACGCCGAGCAGGTAGAGCACGACCACGACGAACGAGTCCACACCCATCCCGACGATGCGCCGCTGCGGTCGGAACACGAGCCCCACGGCGTACACGAGGGTCAGCAGGACCGCCAGCGCGGTGAGGTAGACGTCGCTGGCGTTCGCCTGCGGCAGCACGGCCTTGCCCGACAGCACCGTGGCGACGAGGAACAGGACGGGGAGGAACGCGTTCCCGCCGAAGATGTCCGAGACCGCCAGGTTGTCGTCACCCTGCTTCACCGCCTGCAGCCCGGTCGAGATCTCCGGCAGGCTGGTCGCCAGGGCGAGCACCGTCGCTCCGAACAGCACGCCGGACAGTCCGATCTTGGTCGAGGCGGCGTCGCCGGCCTGTTCGAGCACGACACCCGCGACGAGCGTCGCGAGCGCGGACACGGCGAACACGATCGCCGCGCGCCGGGTGCTCATCGGCGGTTCGGCGGGCTTCCGGGTGCGGTGGCCCGAGGCGTGCGGCGCCGAGTCGGGAGCGCGCCCGTCCTCGTGCCACGGCAGGTGCTTGCCGGCGCGCTGGACGAGCAGGAGCCCGACCAGCCAGATCACCGCGATGAGCACGACGTCGGGCGTCAGCCGGGCGACGACGAGGGTCGGTGGGAGCTGGCTGCCGGCGATAACCACACCGAGGACGGCCACGACGACGATGGCCTCGAGCACGAGGGTGAGCGACGCGGCACGGTAGGTGATCGGTTCCACCCCGCGGCCACGCTTGCCGAAGGCGTCGAGCACCGCGATGACGACGGTCTGCAGGGCGATGCCGCCGAGGATGTTGCCGGCCGCCACCTCGATCGACCCGGACAGCCCGGCGCTCACGGTGATCGCGATCTCCGGCAGGTTCGTCGCGACCGCGAGCACGATGAGCCCGCCGAGCGCACTGCCGAGGTGGAGGCGGGAGTCGAGCACGTCGGTCGTCTTCGAGAGCTGGACGCCCGCGATCCAGATCACCGCGGCGCCGGCGGCGAAGACGAGCACGAGCAGCCAGAGCGGCAGGGAGTCCATGGTCCTGATCGTGGCCGCCGTCCGCCCGGAGCCCTCTCGGGTGCGCGCACGGTGGCTCGTCTGGAGGACGTCGGCGGCCCTCCGGCGCATCATGGTGTGACGATGAACGACGTCGATGCACGCATGGACCGGCTGCGACGGGCCGCCCGCTACCGGTACCAGCAGCTCGTGGACAGCGAGATCGAACGCGGCTCCCTCGACCCGGACGAGGTCCGCGAGGAACGCCGACTGCTGCGGGCCCGGGACGTCGGCCAGCACGCACGGTCCCTGATCGAGGACGCCGAACGCCGCGGGCTGTTCGAGGGCAACCCGTACCACGGCAAGCCGCTCCCGGGGAACGACGGGCACCACGACCCGGACTGGTGGATCAAGGCGAAGATCGAGCGCGAGGAGATCACGGGGATCGCTCCGCCCGCACTGGCCCTGCGGAAGGAGGACGCCGAGCTGGACGGGCACCTCGATGCCCTGTCCACCGAGGCCGACGTCCGCGACGTGCTCGAGGACTTCAACGCTCGCGTGAAGGAAGCGCGTCGGCAGCTGCTCGGCGGGCCACCCGTCGTCACCCCACTGCGCGACGTCGACGACGAGGTCGCGCGCTGGCGGGACCGACGGGAGGAACGGGCCGCGGCCGACGCGCGGGCTGCGGCCGCGCGTGCGGACGGGGCGGGAGACCGGCCACGCCGGTGGTGGAACCGACGGCGGTGAGGTGATCCGCGCCTCCCGGCGACGGTGCCCGGGAACGCGGACGACCGCAGCACCACGCGTCTGCGTGGTGCTGCGGTCTGCCCCTGGTGGTGCGGTCTTACTTGATCTTCGCGGTGATCGTCGCGACACCGACGAGGAGGTTCGCCTTGACGGCGTCCGTCTTGAAGGTGCTGTTCAGCAGCTTCGCGGCGTCGGCGGAGACGTGCACGGTGGTGCCGGTCAGGATGGCGTTGTCACCCTCGAGCTGCAGCGGCTTGAGCGTGCCACCGTGGAGCGAGAAGAGGTACGCGTTGTCGACCGCGACCTTGCCGTTGACGAGGACGTCACCGTAGAGCTTCGACGAGCCCGGGTTCACGACGAAGTTCTGGAGCGTGACGGTGGTGCTGCCGGCGCTCAGCGTGAGGCCCGAGTCGTCGTGGTTGAGCAGGCCCTGGACGTACGGGCGGTACTTGCCGTCCGGCGACCAGTAGGTGACCGAACCCGAGGTGATCGGGAACGAGACGGAGCCGTCGGCGAGCTTCGCGTTGCCAGAGACGCCCGGGGTGAGCTTGAGGGCGGTCAGCGCGTCGGTGAAGCCGGAGTCCAGCTTGACGGCGGTGTCGCCGCCGAGGACCTCCGGGACGGAGGCGACGGGGCCGGGGATCTTGGAGGAGGTGGAGGCGACGGTGTGGATCGTGCCGTCGGCCTGGGCGGCCGAGACGCCGAACGCTGCGCCGCCGAGGACGAGCGCGCCGGTCGCGGCGAGGGAGATCGTGGTCTTGGTGAGCTTGCGCATGGGTCGTGTCCTTTACCTGTGGCGGGTGCTCCGGCCGGTGGCCGAGCGGCACGCTTCTGTGCGTACGCCGAATACCGGCCGAGTTCGACCGGAGAGCGCCCTGGGCGTTTGCCCTTGTGACAGGCATTCGGCACCCCCTCTCGATCGGTTTGGAACGAATTTCTGGGATCACTCCGGCCGTGGCTCCGTACCGTGGGGGCATGGCCCCCGCAACCCCCACGAGCACCGACCGGATCCGCGCGATCGACGCCTGGTGGCGCGCCGCGAACTACCTGACGGTCGGGCAGATCTACCTGCTCGACAACCCCCTGCTCGATCGCTCGATCGAGCCCGACGACGTGAAGCCCCGGCTCCTCGGGCACTGGGGCACCTCGCCGGCACTCAACCTCGTCTACGCCCACTGCAACGCGCTCATCGCCGAGACGGAGCGCCAGCTGCTCTACATCTGCGGCCCCGGCCACGGCGGTCCGGCGATGAACGCCAACGCGCTGCTGGACGGCACCTGGGGCGAGCTGTACCCGGACATCACGCCCGACCCGGAGGGGCTCCGGAAGTTCTTCCGGCAGTTCTCGTTCCCCGGCGGGATCCCGTCGCACGCGGCCCCGGAGACACCAGGCTCGATCAACGAGGGCGGTGAGCTCGGCTACTCCCTCGCGCACGCGTACGGCGCGGCGCTCGACAACCCGGACCTCGTGGTGGCCTGCGTCGTCGGGGACGGCGAAGCCGAGACGGGCCCGCTCTCCGGCTCCTGGCAGGCGCACACCTTCCTCGACCCGGTGTCCGACGGTGCCGTGCTGCCGATCCTCAACCTCAACGGGTGGAAGATCGCGAACCCCACGGTGCTCGCACGCATCCCGGAGGCCGACCTGCAGGCCTACTTCCGCGGCCTGGGCTACGAGCCGATCGTGGTGGACTCCGCCCGGGTCGACCACGACCCCTTCGCCGTGCACGCCCTGTTCGACGGCGCGCTGCGTCGGGCGCTCGCGACGATCGCCGACATCCAGGCCGCCGCGCGGGCGCAGGCACAGCGCGCCGCGTCCGGCCTGCCCGCCGGGGCCGCCGACCTCCGTCCGCGCTGGCCGATGATCGTGCTGCGGACCCCGAAGGGGTGGACGGGGCCGAAGGAGGTCGACGGCGAACAGGTCGAGGGCACCTTCCGCGCTCACCAGGTGCCCCTGCCCGCGGTGCGGGAGAACGACGAGCACCGCCGACAGCTCGAGGAGTGGATGCGGTCGTACCGCCCCGAGGAGCTGTTCGACGACGACGGTCAGCCGATCGGCATCCTCACGAGCATCCGGCCGTCGGGCGACCTCCGGATGAGCGCGACCCCGCACGCGAACGGCGGCCGCATCCGGACGGCGCTCGACCGGCCGGGGCTGGAAGCGTTCGGCGTGCCCGTCGGCGAGGACGCCAGTGCGACGGCGACCCTCGGCCCGTGGCTCGCCGCGCTCATCGAACGGAACCCGTCGTCGTTCCGGCTCTTCGGCCCCGACGAGACGATCTCGAACAAGCTCGACGCGGTCTTCGACGTCACGAACCGTGTCTGGCGTGCGCAGCGCGGCCCCGGCGACGAGCACCTCGGTGCCCGGGGGCGGGTGACCGAGGTCCTGTCGGAGCACCTCCTCGAGGGGCTGCTCGAGGGCTACGTCCTCTCCGGGAGGCACGGGCTGCTCAACACGTACGAGGCGTTCGCCCACATCATCGACTCGATGGTCGGGCAGTACGCGAAGTGGCTCGAGTCGTCGACGGACATCGACTGGCGGGCACCGGTGTCGAACCTGTCCATCCTGCTGTCGTCGCACGTCTGGCGGCAGGACCACAACGGTTTCTCCCACCAGGACCCCGGCTTCCTCGACGTCGTCGCGTCGAAGCAGCAGGACCTCGTCCGCATCAAGCTGCCCGCGGACGCCAACACGCTGCTGGCCGTCGCCGCACACGCGATGGAGACGACCGACCGCATCGAGGTGATCGTCGCCGGCAAGCACCCCGAGCCGGTCTTCCTCTCGCTCGAGGACGCCGTCGCGCACGCGGAAGCCGGCGTCGGCACGTGGGACTGGGCCGGCACCGAGGAGTCGGTCGGCCACGTGGACGTCGTGCTCGCCTCGGCCGGTGACGTGCCCACGGTCGAGGCCGTCGCCGCGGCGGACATCATCCGGCAGCACGCTCCGGGAGTCGGCGTCCGGGTCGTGAACGTCGTCGACCTGCTCTCGATCGGCGACCCGCGCAAGCACGAGCACCCGATCCCGGACGACCGGTACGACGAGCTGTTCCTGCCCGGCACCCCCACGGTGTTCGCCTTCCACGGGTACCCGTCGCTCGTGCACCAGCTCACCTACCGTCGGCACGGGCACGACGACCTGCACGTGCACGGGTTCCTCGAGCAGGGCACGACGACGACCCCGTTCGACATGCTCATGCGGAACGAGATGGACCGCTTCGCGCTGGCGCACGACGCGCTGACCCGGGTGGACGCGTCGGCGCACGAGTCCCTGCTCGCACGGCTGTCCCAGGCGCGCGAGGCGGCACGGACCCACGCGTACACCAAGGGCGAGGACCACCCCAGCGTCGCTGGGTGGCGGTTCCACGGGTGGCCGCAGGACGAACCGACCGCGGGCGGGACCGGTGGCGACCCGGGCGCGGGCGAGACCGAGGCGGCGGCGCCCGGCAACTGACGCCGGTGTCGTCCGGGCGCCCGCGGCGCCGGGGTGCCACGCTGGTCGGGTGACCGACCTCGTCATCCCGGCCCCGTCCCTCCCGACCGTCCCCACGTCCACGGGCGGGCGGTTCCCCGTCCGGCGCGTGTTCTGCGTCGGGCGGAACTACGCGGCGCACGCGCGCGAGATGGGCCACGACCCGGACCGCGAACCGCCGTTCTTCTTCACCAAGCCCGCCGACGCGGTCGTCGTGGACGGCGCGGACACCCCGTACCCGTCGGCGACGGCACGGCTCGAGCACGAGGTCGAACTCGTCGTCGCGATCGGCAGCGCAGGATCCGACGTCACCGCCGACCACGCCCTGGAGCACGTCTGGGGCTACGGCGTCGGGCTCGACCTGACGCGGCGTGACCTGCAGGCGGAGGCCAAGCGGCTCGGGCGTCCGTGGGACGCCGCGAAGGGGTTCGACGCGTCGGCTCCGATCGGCACCCTCGTCCCCGCTGCCGGGGTCGACCCGGCGGCGGGCGCGATCACACTGCGTGTGAACGGCGACCTCCGGCAGTCCGGGGACCTCGCGGACCAGATCTGGTCGGTCGCGGAGACCATTGCCGAGCTGTCCCGGTTCGTGGCCCTGTCACCCGGGGACCTCCTCATGACCGGCACGCCGGAGGGGGTGGGGGTCCTCGACCGGGGCGACACGCTGGAGGGGACGATCGCGGGCGTCGGCTCCGTCCGGACCCGGATCGTCTGACCGCACCGCTCGGACGCCCCGGTCTGGGAACGCGCACAGGTGCGGCGAGTACCAATGGCTCGACGTCGCTGATGGGGTTCGCGACGTCTCCACCAACACGGGACACGTCGATCGCGACGGGGCGGCCGAACGTGTCCGGACAACGGAGGTGACGCCGTGCAGGAACACGACCTGCTCGCGACGTCCTGGACCTGGGCCGGCAACGAGCCGATCCGGGAGCGCATCAGCGCAGTCGGGGCCGCGGGCTTCGCAGGACTCTCGCTCACGCTCGGCGACCTGCACGAGGTGCGGGCCACCATCGGCTTCGCCGAACTGCGTCGCATGCTCGACGGTGCCGGCATCGTCTGGGTCCAGCTCGGACCGCTCGAACACTGGTGGACGTGCACGTCCCGCACCGCCGACCAGGACGCCGATCGCGGCGTGGTGCTCGAAGCCGCAGCGACGCTCAGCGCGTGGCAGGTCGTCGCACGTGCGGACACCACCCTGCCCGGGATCTCGCCGGCGGCGATGACCGACGACTGGGTCGAGCTCGCCGGTCAGGCCGCGAAGGTCGGAGCGCAGCTCGTCCTCGAACCCGAGCCGTGGTCCAACCTGCCGACCGTCGAGCGGGCGTCCCGCTTCGTCGCGGCCGCCGGCCACCCGAACGGCGGGCTCCTCGTCGACGCGATGCACGCGCTCCGTGGAGGCTCCACGCTCGCGTCGATCCGCGAGGGGGTGGCCCCGGCGACACTCGCGGCGGTGGAGCTCAGCGACGGGCTCCTGCACACGCCGTCGGGCATGACCCTGGCCGAGGAGTCCCGGGAGGCACGCCACCTGCCCGGTGCGGGCGCGTGGGACCTACCGGGGTTCGTCCGGACCGTCCGCGACCTCGGGTTCGACGAGCCGTGGGGCGTGGAGGTCCGCACCGCCGCCCACCGCGCGATGCCCGTCGCCGACGCGCTGCGGACCGCGGCAGCAGCCACCCGCGCCGTGCTCGACGCGGCCGACGCGTTCGGCGCACCCGCTGCCCCGGCGATGCCGACGACGCCCGCTCCGACCTCGGCCGTGGACTTCGAGCCACCGCTGCCCCGGGACCGCAGCGACCGTCGACGCGATGCCGACACAGGGACTCCCGCGTAACGTCGGCAGCATGACGGACCACGCAGCACACGACGACGATCTCCTCCGCCGTTCCCAGGAGTCCATCGACGAGGCGAAGGCGGCAGCAGCCGAGGTGATCGAACCCGAGGAGGACGAGCTCATCGACGAGGACCTCCCGGTGGGCGACGACGCCGAACCCGCCGACGGCCCCGCTCCGGCTCCCTGAACCGGTCGGCACCGACCACACCGCGACCGCCGTCCCCTCGAGGGGGCGGCGGTCGCTCGCGTCCGGGGGCTCGCCGACGATCTCCGATCACGGCGTGACGATCCCGCCCTCCGCTCCGTCTCATCGACGGACCCGCCGGGCGGACCCTCGTCCCGGCTCGAAGCGCGTCGTGGCCGGTCATCCCTGATACGGCCGGTCACGGCGCTCCGACGGCGGCCCGTGCGTTCCCTGATCCGGCGCACGGGTCGCCTTCCGCTGGCGGCTTGCTACTCGTCGACCTCGTCACCGAGGAAGTCGGCGTAGGTCACCTCCGACCCGGTCGGCTCGACGAGGAGCCCGCTCGGCTCGACGAGGAGCCCGCTCGGCTCGCCGGGGAGCCCGCTCGGGTCCGCCGGGACCCGTTCCGGCCGGTCCCCCTCGGCCGTGACTCGCTCCTCCGCGGTGAACGGGGGCAGGTACTTGCTCATGCTCGCGCCCTTTCGTCCCGGCGAACGTAACAGCGCCAGGCCGCGGGGCGAACCCGCACCGACGGATCGTCCCCCGGCAAGGGCGGGAACGGGGGACGGAAGTTCGCCGCGGGCTGACCCCATGCGGACGCATGCTCACGTCTCGCGGGTGACGTCCTCCGGGTCCTTGTCGGTACGCCACCCCCGCCAGGACGGTTGCCGGAGCCGACCGTCGGAGGTCCACTCGGCGAACTCGACCTCGCCGACGCGCTTCGGCGTCACCCAGTGTGCGTCGCGGGCATCCGGACGCGGGACGTCGACGAACGGGGACGTCTTCCGCTCGAGGGCGCCGAGCACCGTCCCGATCTCGTCCAGGTCGCGGTCACGGAACCCGGTCCCGACCTTGCCGACGTACTCGAGACCGTCCGGCCCCGGCACGCCGAGCAGGAGCGACCCGACACCGCCGGCGCGCCGACCGTTGCCCGGCTTCCACCCGCCGACCACGACCTCCTGCGTGGCGTGGTGCTTGAGCTTGAGCCACGCTTCCGAGCGCCGTCCCTCGGCGTACTTCGACGACCGCTTCTTCGCGACGACGCCCTCCAGCCCCTGCGCCGCCGAGTCGGACATCGCCCGCGCCAGGTCGCCCTGGTACGCCGGCGGCACGTCGATCGCGCCGCCCGGGTCCACGACCGTCTCGAGCGCCTGTCGGCGGGCGTCGTACCCGAGCCGGGTCAGGTCGTGTCCGTCGGCCTCGAGCACGTCGAACAGCAGGAACCGGACGGGGGTGCCCGCGCGGGCAGCGTCGACCTCGCGCTTGCGGGTCAGGCCCATCCGGTTCTGCAGCAGCTGGAACGAGGGACGCCCGCGGTCGTCGAGCGCCACGATCTCGCCGTCGAAGACCCCGTCCACACCTGCACGCTCACCGAGCTCCTGCAGCTCTGGGTACTGGTCGGTCAGGTCGTTGTCGTTCCGGCTGCGCAGCGTCACCCGACCGTCCCGGACGGTCGCGAGCGCGCGGATGCCGTCCCACTTCATCTCGAACGCCCAGACCGCCGGGTCGAGTCGCGGCTCGCCCTTCGCGAGCGTCGCCTGCATCGTCCTCCGGTCGGACGGAGCCGTCTCGGACGCCGCTGCACCGTCGATCCGCCGCCGCCCGTCCCCTGTCGCCTTCCGCTGTGCTTCCGGCGGACGGGAGGCGCGGCTCGTCCCCGCCGTGCCGCCACCGTCCGCCAGGCGGTCGGGTTGCTCCTTCGTGCGGTGGATCAGCCAGTTCTTCTCGTCGCCCTCGCGCCCACGTCCGCGCCCCCGGGTGTGCAGCAACGCGAGCCGGCGGACGCCGCCCGCACGACCGTGCAGCGTCACGATCACCTCTTCGCCCTCGCGCCACTTCTCGAGCTCGTACGTGCCGTCGTCCCAGATCGTCACCGTGCCGCCGCCGTACTCGTCCTTCGGGATGATGCCCTCGAACCCGCCGTACTCGAGGGGGTGGTCCTCGGTCTGGACCGCCAGGTGGTTCTTGCCCGGGTCCGTCGGCTCCCCCTTCGGGAGAGCCCAGCTGACGAGCACGCCCTCGTGCTCCAACCGGAAGTCGTAGTGGTCCCGGGTGGCGTGGTGCTCCTGGATCACGAACGTCGGCAGGCCGTCCTCCCGGACCGTCGGCGCCTCCTCGGGGACCGGCTCGGGCGTCTTCGACGCGTCGCGCTTCGCGCGGTACGCCGCGAGCCGGTCACGCGCCGGCTGCTCGGCGTCGTTCGCGCGCTGGGTCCGGTCGCTGTCCCAGTGACCGCGGTCCTTCCGCCCCACTGCCAGCGAGGCGGACGCGACCGGGTGGAGGAAGTCGCCCCGCGCCTCCAGACGTTCGAGCACCTCGTCCAGCGTGAGCTGCGCGAGTCCCCGCTCCTCCAGTTCCTTCCAGGTGCGAGGCGCGGCGACCGTGGGCCGCTCCCGACCGCGGAGCGAGTACGGGGCGATCGTCGTCTTGTTGCCGTTGTTCTGCGACCAGTCCACGAACACCTTGCCGGTGCGCTCGGCCCGGCTCATCGAGGACAGCACCAGGTCCGGTAGGTCCTGTTCGAGTGCCTTGGCGAGTTCGTGCGCGACGTCGGACACCTGTGCGGTCGTGGCACGCCCGTCGAGTGCCGCGTACAGGTGGATGCCCTTGGAGCCGGACGTCAGCGGGTAGGGGTCGAGCCCCATGCCGTGCAGGACCTCGCGCGCGGCGAACGCCACCTCGGCGCACTCGCGCAGCCCGACGCCCTCGCCCGGGTCGAGGTCCAGCACGAGACGGTCCGGGTTCTGCTGCGCACCACGCGGCCCGAACCGCCACTGCGGTACGTGCAACTCGAGCGCCGCCTGCTGCGCCATCCACACCAGCGTCGGCAGGTCGTCGACGATCGGGTACTCGGTGTCGTGCTCCTTGTGCGCGATCGTGTGGTGGCGGACCCAGTCCGGGGCGGAGTCGGGAAGGTTCTTCTCGAAGAACACCTTCCCGTCGACGCCGTTCGCCCAGCGCTTCCGGGTGACCGGGCGGTCCTTCACGTGCGGGATCATCCAGGGCGCCACCCGCTCGTAGTACTCGATGACGCGACCCTTGGTCGTCCCGGTCTCCGGGTAGAGCACCTTGTCGGTGTTGGTCAGTGCGATGCGACGGTCGCCCACGAGCGCGACGGTCTTCCGTGCCGCCGGGCTCACAGCGCGACCCCGGTCGCTCCCGCCACCGTGAGGGTCGTGCCCGACGTGTACGACGACTCGGGTCCGGCGAGGTAGACGTACGCGCTGCCGAGTTCGACGGGCTGGGCCGGGCGACCGAACGGCGTGTCCTGCCCGTACGCAGCGATCTCGTCGCCGGGGTAGCTGATCGGCTGGAGCGGCGTCCAGACCGGCCCCGGCACGACCGTGTTCGCCCGGATGCCCTTGGGGGCGAGTTGCCGGGCGAGGCCGTTCGTGTACGTGATGATCGCGGCCTTCGTGGCTGCGTAGTCGATCATCCGGTCCTGCGGCTGGTACGCCGACACCGAACTCGTCGTGACGATCGCGCTGCCCGGGGCCATGTGCGGCACCGCGGCACGGACGAGCCAGAACAGCGAGTAGAGGTTGACCTTCATCGTGCGGTCGAAGTCCTCCGTCGACTGCTCGGTGACGTCCTCGTGCACCTGCTGGTGCCCGGCGACGAGCACCAGGGCGTCGAGTCCGCCGAGCTCGCTCACCGCGTCGCGCACGAGGACGTCGCAGAACGCCTCGTCGGTGAGGTCACCCGGCAGCAGGACGGCCTTGCGCCCCAGGTCCCCGACGACGTCACGCACCGCTTCGAGGTCCTCGCGCTCCTCGGGCAGGGCGTTCAGTGCGACGTCGGCACCCTCCTTCGCCATCGCGATCGCGGCAGCGCGTCCGATGCCGGAGTCGGCCCCGGTGACGAGCACCCGGTAGCCCGGCATGCGCCCCGTGCCGAGGTAGCTCGTCTCCCCGTGGTCGGGCACGGGGTCCATGGCGCCGGCGAGCCCCGACCCCTGCTGCGTCTGCGCCGGGAACGGGGGACGGGGGAACTGCGAGCGCGGGTCCTGCTTGTCGAGCTGGCTCATGCGCCCATCGTGCTCGCACCGGACACGGACGGTCTCAGTTCGTCGCGCTCAGTCCGTGACGGCCGGCAGCGTCGCGGGTCGACGTGCGGACGCCAGCAGGCGGTCACTCGCGGCACGTCCCCCGCGGTCCCGCAGGGAGTTCGTGACGGCGAGTACTGCCCAGACCGCGACGATCACCCACTCACCGGGTTGGTCCGTCACCGCGAGGACCCCCCAGAGGACCGCGAGCGCCGCACTCACCCACGCGCTGATGCGCCGCCGGAGCAGGTCGGCGGCGAACTGTCGGACCCGCGGGCGCCACAGTGCGTCCGGCACGTCGTCCGGCACACGGCCGGCGCGGACCCACCCCCGCGTGGCGCGGACGGCGCCGAAGCCCCCGCGACTCCACCACGTCCGCAGCTGCGCGACCGGCAGGACCACGGCGAGCACGATCGCCATGCCGACGACGACGAACCAGGGCAACGGCCTGGTCCCCAGTCCGCTCACCGCGAGGGGCAGCACCGCCCCCAGCACCGCGAGACCGGCGAGCTGCCACCAGCCGGCCGGGTCCAGTCGGTCGTCCTCGTCGGCGGTCTCCCGCTCGCGAGCACCCCCGGTCGTGCCGTCATCCACGTCGATCACGTCAGCCTCCCCCGACTCGACCGCACTCTAACCCCTCCGACGCCCGACACGCCTGTCGATCCGCCCAGAACTGGGACCCGGCTGACGGTCGCCGGGCATCATGAGCGCATGAGGTCGATCTGGAAGGGCTCCATCGCGTTCGGGCTCGTCAACGTGCCCATCAAGGTGTACGCGGCGACCGAGACCCACGACGTGTCGCTGCACCAGGTCCACGACGAGGACAAGGGCCGCATCCGGTACAAGCGCGTGTGCGAGTTCGGGCACGAAGTCGAGTACGCCGACATCCAGCGCGCCTACGACGACGGTGACAAGACGGTCGTCCTCACCGCCGACGACTTCAAGAAGCTCCCGGAGGAGCAGTCCCACGAGATCGAGGTCCTCGAGTTCGTGCCCGTGGAGCAGGTCGACCCGATGATGTTCGAGAAGTCGTACTACCTCGAACCCGACTCACGCTCCCCGAAGGCGTACGTGCTGCTGCGGGAGACGCTGGCGAAGACCGACCGGCTGGCGATCGTGCAGTTCACGCTCCGACAGAAGACCCGGCTCGGGGTGCTGCGCGTCAACGACGACGTCATCCTCCTGCAGGGGCTGCTCTGGGGCGACGAGGTCCGCGCGGCCGACTTCGCATCGCTCGACACATCGGTGAAGGTCAGCGCCAACGAGTTGAAGATGTCGTCCTCGCTCGTCGACAGCATGTCCACCGACTTCGACCCCGACCGGTACACGGACTCGTACCAGCAGGAGCTGCAGCAGCTCATCGACGCCAAGCTCGAGGCTGGTGACGACGTCGACACGTCCGAGACGTTCGGCGAGCAGTCGGACGACGACGAAGGCGAGGGCGGGGACGTCATCGACCTGATGGCGGCACTGCGGGCGTCGGTGGACAAGAACCGGTCGACCCGGTCGTCGTCGCGCTCGTCGTCGTCGAGGTCGTCGTCGTCGCGCTCGTCGACGTCGCGATCCGACGACGGGGACGGGGCGGAGCAGGCACCGGCGAAGCGGACGCCCGCGAAGCGGACCCCGGCGAAGAAGACCCCCGCGAAGAAGACCTCCACCGCGGAGAAGACGCCGGCGGCGAAGAAGGCCACCACCGCGAAGAAGCCCGCCGCGAAGAAGAAGGCCAGCTAGTCGCCCGGACGGTTCAACCGTCCCTCCGGGTGCGGCGGAGGCCGATCGGGATCGACACCCAGAGCAGCGCCGTGCCCACGAACACCACGACCCCGCCGACGAGTCCCCCGACGTCCCCGACGACCACGTCGAACACGAACAGGACCGTGCCCGCGAAGAGCAACGCGCTCGCGATGAGCGCCGCGATGAGGATGACGTTCCCGACCCGGACGAGGTCGTGCTTCTGCCGTTGCCGGAACACCAGCCGGTGCGACGCAACCGCCGACAACGCCGTGACGGTGACGAGCACGGCCAGCACCACGAGCACGAGGTAGATCGTCACCTGCCTCGCGCTCAACGTGCTGAACCGCTGCTGGAACGGCAGCGTGAGCAGGAACCCGGCGAGGATCTGCGTCCCGGTCTGCACGATGCGGAGCTCCTGCTGGATGTCGGTCCAGTTCCGGTCCCACCGCTCGGTCGGGGTCTCGTGGCGTCCCCGCTCGGTGTCGTGCGCGTCGCCGCTCGCCTCGCTCATGCCCCGAACCTACCCAGCCGTCACGAACCGGAAACACGGCTCGGCGACACTGGGAGCATGACTCCACAAGAGCCAGGCAGACTGCAGTCGTCATCCGTGACCGCAGGGCCGCCCGTCACCGTGTCCATCACCCGACTCGTCGAACCCGACCGCATCCCGGACGCCACCGCGTGGGTGCAGTCCGGGGTCAACCTGGCGAACCGCTACCCGGGCTTCCTCGGCTCCGGGTGGGTCCGCTCGCACGCCAGCAGCCGCGAGTGGCACATGCTCTACCGGTTCGCCGACCACGAGCAGCTCGCCACGTGGGAGAACTCCGACGACCGGCTCCGGTGGCTCGACCTCGGCCGCGACCTGGTCGTCGAGTCCCGCGTCGAGAAGCGGACCGGCATCGAGGGCTGGTTCGACGCGCCGCAGGACACCCCGGCGTCGAGCGCACCGCCGCGGTGGAAGCAGGCGGTGAGCATCTGGCTCGGGTTCTTCCCGGTGAACCTGGCGTTCACGTTCCTGGTCGGCTGGCTCGTCCCGGCGTTCGGCTCGCTGCCGGTGCTCCCCCGCGTGCTGATCACCACGCTCGTGCTCACCCCGATCATGACGTTCTGGGTGCTCCCCTTCGTGACCGGCCTGATCCGCCCGTGGCTCCTCGCCCCGCCGCGATCCCGAGGACGATCAGCCGATGCGTGAGCCCGGGGCGGCGAGGAGCACGTCGAGCACCAGGATGAGCACGAACACGGCGACCACCGTGCTGAGGAGCCACCCGATCCCGAGGATGTGCTCCACGAGCGCCCGCCGGAAGGAGTCCGCGGGCGCTGGGACCAGGGCCCGCGTCCGGCCGGTGTCCCCGGTGCCGACCGGGCTGCCGACGACGAGCGCCCGGCACCGCCGGTCGACCACGATCATCCCGTGCACGGTGCCGACGTTCGTCCACACCCGGAACCGCACGAGCAGCGCACCCGGCACGCGGACGCGGCGCGGTCCGATGAGTGTCACCGCCCGGAGGTCGTCACCATCGCGGCGGACCATGGACGACGGGGTCGCGAGACCGGTGAACCACTGCCACCCGATGCCCAGGACGAACGCGCAGAACAGTGCGGCGTTCGGGAGTGCGGCACGGGGGAAGCCGTCGTCGTCGTAGCCGAACCGCTCCCAGGCCGGCCGGTCGACCACCGCGAGCACGATCACGAGCACCACGAGCACGAGGGCGCCGCGCACCGTCCACAGCCCCGCACGCGCCCAGGGCTCCCGGAGCCCGAACGTCTTCGGTGCGTCCGCCGGGGCGTCGGCGGCGTGCCGGCCCACGTCAGCCGAGTACCGACAACTGGTCGAGCCGCTCGAGGATGACGCCCTCGCGGAGCGCCCACGGGCAGATCTCGAGCGCCGGCAGGTCGAAGATGTCGAGGCACGCCTCGGCGACGAGCGCTCCCGGCACGACCTGGTGCGCCCGGCTCGGGGACACACCCGGCAACGACGCGAGTTCGTCGAGCGACATCCGCAGCAGCCCGGGCAGCTGCCGCCGGAGCTCGCCGCCGTCGAGCGATCGTGGGACGAGGGGCCCGGCTCCGGAGGGGGCCGCACCGCAGATCCGGGCGATCGACCGGAACGTCTTCGAGGTCGCCACGGCCCGGTCCGGTCGCCCCGCGCGGAGCAGGAGCCCGGCGTCACGGGCGATCTCGACGCGGATCTCGTGGCGGATGCGCCGGACGTCCTCGTCGGTGGGGGTCCCCGCCGCGAAGTACGATCGCGCGAGCCGGGCGGCGCCGATGGGCATCGACCACGCGACGTCGGGCGCCTCGTCCGCGCCGCCGGCGATCTCGAGCGAACCGCCACCGATGTCGAACACCGCCAGCCGCCCGGCTGACCAGCCGAACCAGCGCCGGACGGCCAGGAACGTCAGTCGTGCCTCGTCCTCGCCCGAGAGCACGGCGAGCTCGACGCCGGTCGCCGCCTGCACGTGGGCGAGCACCGCCTCGGAGTTCACGGCGTCACGGACGGCCGAGGTGGCGAAGGCGAGCATGTCCTCGCACCCGCGCTCCTCGGCGACGCGGACGCTGTCGGCGACGAACGCGTTGAGGGCGTCGACGCCGGCGTCGGTCACCGCGCCGGACTCGTCGAGGTGCTCGGCGAGCCGGAGCGGCTGCTTGAACGACGACGCGGGCAGGGGCGCCGCTCCGCCGTGGGCGTCCACCACGAGCAGGTGGCCGGTGTTGGACCCGATGTCGAGGACTCCGACGCGCATGTCCACAACGCTAGTGGGCGTCGGACGGGAGGCGCGGCCTACGCCCGCAGGAACGCCTCGAGTTCCGCGGTGGTCGGGTACGAGGCCTGCGCGCCCGGCTTGGTCGCGGCGTACGCGCCCACCCCGACGGCGAACCGCGCGGCGTCGGTGAGGGAGTCGCCGGCCGCGAGCCGCAGCGCCACCGCCCCCATGAAGGCGTCGCCACAGCCCGTGGTGTCGACGGGGTCGACCCGCACGGCGTCGACCGCCACCGGTGCTGCGTCGCCGTCGTGCACGACGCAGCCCTCGCCGCCCCGGGTGACGATCGACCGCCGGACGCCGTGGTCACCGAGCTCGGCCGCCTCGTGCTCGTTCACGAGCAGGACGTCGGTCAGCTCGAGCAGCTCGGCCGGCACGTCCCCGAACGGCGAGAGGTTCGTCAACACGGTGACGCCCGCGGCACGGGCGGCACGGGCGGCCGCGAGGACGACGTCGATCGAGACCTCGAGGCAGAGCCCGAGCACGCCGGCGCCGTCGAACGCGTCGGCCGGGACGTCCTCGGGGGTCAGGGTGCCGTTCGCTCCGGCGGAGATCACGATCGTGTTCTCACCGGCGGCGTCCACCGTGATGACGGCGGTGCCGGTGGCGACGCCCTCGCGGACGGCGACGTGCGTCGTGTCGACCCCGGCAGCCGCGACGGAGTCGCGGAGCAGTCGACCGTTCCCGTCGTCGCCGACCGCACCGATCATGCGCACGGTGCCCCCGAGCCTCCCGGCTGCCACCGCCTGGTTGGCGGACTTGCCGCCGGGCAGGATCGCGAGGTCCGACCCCTGGAGGGTCTCACCGGGCTTCGGGAAGCGCTCCGTACGGACCACGAGGTCCGCGTTGAGGCTGCCCACGACGACGATGCCGGTCATGCGGCGGCTCCTGTCTCGGCCGAGGCCGGGCGCGGGATGAGGAAGGACGTGGCGAGGGCCGCGCAGGTGATCACGGCACCGAGCAGCATCCCACCGGAGTAGCCGGCGGTCCCCGCGGACCCGCCGGTGCCGAGTGCGATCTGGAGCGCCGGCAGGACGGCGAAGCTGATGCCCGCGCCGAGGTTGAACGCGCCGGCGTTGAGGCCGGGCAGGAAGCCGGGGTTCGACTCCGGCGAGAGCACGATGCCGAGTCCGTTGAGGATGATGTTCGCGATGCCGGCGTACGTGATGCCGATCAGGACCGTGGCCGCGATGAGCACCGGCAGCGAGTGCACGCCGACGAACGCCATCACGAGCGTCGCGACGATGCTCCCGACGAGCCCGAACCGCAGCACGGCACGGTAGCCGAGGGTCGGGGCGAGTCGGCCCGCGAACGGCCCAACGACCCAGCCGACCAGCGCGTACGGCGTGAGGAACGCGAGCGAGGCGAGGTCGGCCTCCATCCCGAAACCGGCGTCGTGGTTCTGCGCGAGGCTCGTGACGAGCCCGTTGACGACCGCGAAGACGCCCGTCATGGTGAGCAGGGTCGTGACGAGCAGCGCCCACGTCGCCCGGCGCTTGAGGAACCGCGTCTCGACGAGTGGTTCGCGCACCCGGGACTCCACGGCCCAGAAGACCCCGAAAGCCACGAGCGCGAGCACGATGCCGCCGACGACGAGCGCCCAGTCGGCGGCCGCGAGCTTGCCGGCCTCGTTGAACGCGGTGAGCAGGGCGCCGACGCTGACGACGAGCGGGAGCACGCCCCACCAGTCCATCCGGGTGCCGGCGGACGGCTTGGACTCGACGCCCCACGCCGCGACCATGATCGCCGCGACGACGGTGACGACCGCGATGACCCAGAAGATCCCACGGAACCCGAAGTGCGTCGCGATCCACCCGCCAGCGAGTGCGTCGACGCCCGCGATGCCGCCGTTGACCGCGGTGAGGAGGCCGAGTGCGGCGCCGTACCGCTTCGGGTCGGCGATCTCGTTGCGGAGGATGAGCAGGCCGATCGGGACGACCGGTCCGGTGACGCCCTGGATCATGCGGCCGACGAACAGCATCGGCACGTTCACCGCGAGCGCGGCGACGATGCTCCCGACCAGCATCACCACGAGCATCCCGAGCAGGACCCGCTTGCGGCCGACGATGTCGGACAGACGCGGGAGGAACAGGGAGAACAGCGCCGCGAGGGTGAAGAACAGCGTCTGCGACAGGCCGATCGTGGCGTCGTCGGTGTGCAGCTCGCGGGCCATCGTGACGAGCGCGGGGCTGAGCATGCTCGCGTTGAGCTGGAACGCGATGCACGCCGCCAGCAGCGCGGCGGTGAGGGCGGCGATGGACCGCTTCGGCGTGGTCGACTTCGTCGTCGAGGTGGTGGTCATGGGGGTCAGTGCTCCGGGGTCGTGGTGGTGCCGCTCTCGACGGCGGTGGCGGCGGACCGCGGCGTCCAGCCGGTGTCGGGGGTCTCGCCGATGCGCTCGAGGGCGTCGACGACGAGGTCCCAGAAGCGGCCGTGGTCGAGCTCCATCGCGGCGCTCGTGCGGCAGTCGTCCGGCGCGGGTGCACGGAAGTCCGCGACGGTCATGCCGAGCGTGAGGGCGCCCTGGGTCTCGATGTGGATCGGGACCTTCACGGCCCGGACCACCGTCGGGTCGATGACGTACGCGACGGCGCACGGGTCGTGCACGGGCGGGGCGTCGAAGCCCTGCGCGTCCTTGTAGGTCTGTCCGAAGAAGTCGAGCAGCTCCCCGACGAAGGCGGCGGGCGCGGTGCCGACGGCGGCGATCCGCGCGGCGACCTCCGGTGTGGCGAGCGCCTGGTGGGTGAGGTCGAGGCCCACCATCACGACGTCCCAGCCCGCCTCGAACACGATCGATGCCGCTTCGGGGTCGATGACGATGTTGAACTCGGCGACCGGGCTCCAGTTGCCGACGTGCACGCCGCCGCCCATGAGCACGACCTGCTTGACGCGCTCGACGATGCGGGGCTCCTTGCGCGCGGCGAGGGCGATGTTCGTCAGACCGCCGGTCGGCACGAGCGTGACGGTACCGGGCTCGTGCGCCATCACGGTCTCGATGATGAGGTCCACCGCGTGCCGCTCGTCGAGCGCGAACGACGGCTCGGGGAGCATCGGCCCGTCGAGGCCGCTCTCGCCGTGGATGTCCGGCGCGACCTCGATCTCGCGCAGCAGCGGCCGGTCGGCGCCCGCGGCGAAGGGCACGCCGGTGATGCCGGCGATCCGCGCCACGGCGAGCGCGTTGCGGGTGACCTTCGGGAGCGTCTGGTTGCCGACGACGGTCGTGACGGCGAGAAGCTCGATGTCCGGGTTGCCGTGGGCGAGCAGGATGGCGACGGCGTCGTCGTGGCCTGGGTCGCAGTCGAGGATGATCTTCTCGGGCACGCGGGGCGCTCCACTTCTTCGGGGACGAGGTCTGGGCTCGACGTGGTGGGGATCCGCGGCGGAGGATCAGCTCCCGCGGCACGTCAAGCGTTTGACATCACAGCGCATCAAGCGCTTGACGTCAAGTCGACCCGCGCTTCTCGGTAGGCTCGCAACGTGCCTGCACCCGCCCCGGTCCCACGTCGTGTCACCGCAGCGATGGTGGCCGAACGCGCCGGGACGAGCATCGCGACGGTGTCCCTCGTCGTGAACGGCAAGGACCGCGGCCGGGTGTCCGCGCCGATCGCCAGCCGCGTGCGCGACGCCGTCGAGGAGCTCGGCTACGTCGTCGACCACGCGGCGAGTTCCCTGGCCCGCGGCAGCGGCGACCTGGTCGTCCTCATCGCTCCGGACCTGTCGAACCCGTTCTTCGCCGAGGTCATCCGGGGCGTCCGTGACACCGTGGGCGACCGGTTCCAGCTCGTGCTCTCGGTCACCGAACGCGGCGCGCAGCCGGTCGCCGACGACGTCCGGCGATTCGAACGGCTCCGTCCCGCGGGCATCCTCGTGGACGCTCCGGCCGCCGGCGAGGCGATGACCGCCACCGTGCCGGTCGTCCTGCTCGACGCACCGGGCGGTGCCGAGGCCGTGAACTACGACCTCTCCCCCGGCGTCCACGACCTCGTGGAGCACCTGCACGAGCAGGGGCACCGCCGCGTCGGGTACCTCGACGGCACCTCCCGCGCGACGACGTTCGGCGTCCGTCGTGCGCTCTTCGAGCAGGCGTGTGCGGCCGCGGGCATCGCGGTCTCCGAGGTCACCGCGCGGGCCGACCTCACGGTGGATGCTGCGGCGTCGGCCACCGAGCACGTCATCGAGGCCTGGCAGGAGGACGGGGTCTCCGCCGTGGTCGCGGCCGCCGACACCCTGGCGTACGGGGTGCTCCGGGTCGCGGTCCAGCTCGGGATCGCCGTACCCGGCGACCTCGCGGTCGCCGGCTTCGACGACCTGCCGTCGTCCTCCGTCACGGCACCGGCGCTGACGAGCGTGGCGCTGCCGGGCGCCGACCTCGGCCGGGCGGCGGCGCTCCGGCTGCTCGCGACCCTGGGCGGCAGCGTTCCCGAGCCGGCCGCACTGCCCGCCCGCCTGGTCCGGCGCGCGAGCACCGGCGCGGAGCAGGCGAAGCCGGTCCGCCCGGCCCGAGTCTCGGGCTGAGCGACACTCCTCGCGCTCCCGAGCCCGTGATCCGTCGCTCAGACCGAGACTCGCCCTGCCGCTGACGGCGGACGGGAGGCGCGGTGCGGGGCTGCACCGCGCCTCCCGTCCGGCGGAGGTCGCGTCAGGGTCAGCGCTCGGACGGCTCCTGGGCAGCGCCCGCTCCGGCATCCGCCGCCTCGGCGGGACCGTCCGCCACGCGACCAGCGCGCTGCGCACGCTCGAGCTCGTCGGCCTCCGCGCCGCCGATCGCCTCGCCGCGGGCGACCATGCCGGCCGTGTCCGAGAGCGTGATCTGCGGCAGGAACAGGGCGAGCAGGAAGGCCACCGCGATGAAGGGCAGCAGGTACCAGAACACCGGCGCCAGGGAGTCGGCGTACGCGTTCACGATGCCGTCCTGCACCGCCTCCGGCAGCTTCGCCACCGTCGAGGGGTCGATGCTGCCCGCCGACGCCGCCGCATCGGTCGCCGAGCCGCCGGCCCCGCGGAACACGTCGGTCAGCGAGGTCGTCAGCCGCGCCGTGAAGAGCGCTCCGAAGACGGCGGTGCCGAGGGAGGCGCCGACCTCACGGAAGTAGTTGTTCGTCGAGGTCGCGGTGCCGACCTGCTCCGCGGGCACGGCGTTCTGCGCCACGAGGACGACCACCTGCATGATCAGGCCGAGCCCGGCGCCGAAGACGAACAGGTAGGCACAGATCAGCCAGATCGGGGTGTCCGCCGCGAGCCGGGTCATGGCGAGCATCGCGAGCGCCACCAGAACGGTCCCGATGATCGGGAACACCCGGTAACGGCCGGTCTTCGTGATGAGGTTGCCGGAGAGGATTGAGGTCCCGATCAGGCCGACCATCATCGGCAGCATGAGGAGCCCCGAGACCGCCGCCGAGGTGCCGGAGGCCATCTGCAGGAACGTCGGCACGAAGCCGATCGCCGCGAACATGCCGATGCCGAGCACGAGGCCGATGCCGGTCGCCAGCAGGAACGTGCGGTTCCGGAAGAACGAGAGCGGGAGCACGGGGTCCTGCGCACGCGACTCGACGAGGACGAGCAGGGCGGCCGCGACGACGAGGCCGGCGAACCACGCCCAGGTCTCCGGGACGTCCCACCCGTGGTCCTTGCTGCCGCCGAACTCCGAGAAGAAGACCAGGCACGTGGTCGCGGCGGACATGCACAGCACCCCGAGCACGTCGATCCGCTTCGTCGCCTTCTTGCTCGGCAGGGTGAGGGCGAACCAGGCGACGAAGAACGCCGCGATCCCGACGGGGATGTTGATGTAGAACGCCCAGTTCCAGGTGAGGTGGTCGACGAAGAACCCGCCGAGCAGCGGGCCGCCGATCGCCGAGAGGCCGAAGATCGCGCCGAGCGGCCCGAGGTACTTGCCGCGCTCGGAGGCGGGGACGATGTCGGCGATGATCGCCTGCGACAGGATCATCAGGCCGCCGCCGCCGAGCCCCTGCACGGCGCGGAACACGACGAGCTGGGTGAAGTCACCGGCGAATGCGCACCCGGCCGAGGCGATGGTGAAGAGCGCGATCGCGATGAGGAACAGGTTGCGGCGACCGAGGACGTCACCGAACTTCCCGTAGACCGGCATGACGATGGTGGAGGCGAGCAGGTACCCGGTCGTCAGCCACGCCTGGTGGGCGACACCGCCGAGCTCGCCGACGATGGTGGGCATCGCCGTGGAGACGATGGTCTGGTCGAGGCTGGAGAGCAGCATCCCCGCGATGAGCGCGGAGAAGATGATCCAGATCCGGCGCTGCGTGAGGAGCAGCGGTCCGTCGGAGCCTGGGCGGGCACGCTTGGTCGTGCCCGGCGCGGTGGCGCTCATGCGGTGTGGTCCTGTCCGGTCGTGATGGCCGCCCTGAGGAGGCGGAGGTTCTCGGTGAGCAAGGCGTCGAACGCCGGGCCCGTCCGCTCGTCGAACGCGTCGTCGAAGTACGTCGCTGCCGTCACCTTGAGCAGGCCGGCGGCCGCCTCGACGACGAGCCGGGGGCGTCGGTCGCCGGGGTCGGTCCAACCGAACCGCTCGCTCAGGGCGTCGGTGACCTTGGCGAGCTGGACGTCCGTCGCCGAGAGGAACCGTGCGACGAGGGCGGGCTCCCGCTCGAAGACCCGGCGCACCAGGGCCTCGTCGGCGCGGTCGATGCCGACGAGGTGGACCTGCTCGATCGCCAGCGCCACGATCGACCCGAGGGGGTCGAGGTCGGCGGGGACGCCCCGCCCTGCGGCGTACTCGACGAGCACGTCCTCGTTCGCGTGCAGTTCGACGCCGAGGACGACGTCCTCCTTCGACGCGAAGTGGTTGAAGAACGTGCGGCGGGACACCCCCACGGTCTCGCAGAGCTGCTCGATCGTGAAGCCGTGCAACCCGTGCTCGACCGTCGCTCGACGTGCTTCGACGATCATGCGTTGGCGCAGCGCGCGGGTGCGTTCGGTGGTGCTCACCGAAGAAGAATTGCACTCTCAAGCTGAAAGTGCAACGAGTGTGCGGCCTAGAGGGCCTTCTCGAAGCAGAACGACCACGGCATGGTCTCCGCGTACGGCTCGTACACGGGGATCGGGGTCCAGCCCGTCTTCCGGTAGAGCGCGACCGCCTCGGGCTGCTTGTCACCGGTCTGCAGGATGAGCCGAGGGGCGCCCTGCTCCCGCGCGACCTGCTCCCCCTCGGCGAGCAGCGCGGTCGCCGCACCCTTGCCCCGCGCTGCGGCGAGCACGATGAGGCGCTTCAGCTCGATCTCGTCGCCGAGGCGTCGGACAGCGATGTGCCCGAGGGCCTCGCCGTCCTCGTCGATCGCGAGCACGGAGGTGATGATCGTCGCGGGATCGACGGCGAGCGCACGGTCCCGTGCAGCGGTCACGCTGGGGTCCTCGTCCGGTCGGGAGGCACCGTAGCGCTCGTGCATCTCATCGTCCATGCGGGCGCGGAGCGCCACTCCCCGGGGGTCCTCCCACGGGACGCGTTCGATCGTGATCACGGTGGTCAATCCTGGCACGCCCCACCGACGGCGTCAGGACAGGCGGGCGATCGGCCCCTCCCCGTCGGTGAGGGCCCGGAGCACCGCGGCCGCGTCGTCGTACACCTCGGCGGCGCCAGCACCGCGGAGCTCGTCCCCGCCGATCCCGCCGGTCATCACGGAGACACACGGCACGCCGACCTTGCCGGACGACTCGACGTCCCACATCGCGTCGCCGACCATGACCGCGTGGTCCGGTGCCACGTCGACCTTGTCCAGGGCGACCTGGATGATCCCGGGCGCGGGCTTGGCATCCTCGACGTCCTCGGAGCTCGTCACCGCGGTAATCCACTCCTCGGCGTCGAGCAGTTCGCGCAGCCGGGTGAGTTCGGACTCGGGTGCGCTCGTGGCGAGGACGACGGCGTGCCCGGCCTCGGCGACCGCCCGGAGCAGGTCCCGCGCGCCGGGGAGCAACCGGAGTCGGGGCATGTGCTCGGCGTAGTACGCGGTGTGAAACTCCTTCGCGGTGGAGCGGACGTCGTCGCTCTCGTCGGGGAGCAGCGACTCGAGCAGCATCGCTGAGTCCATGCCGATCGCACGGTGCACGCGCCAGGCGTCGACGGGCGCGCCCGCTTCGCGGCAGGCGCGCCACCAGGCGTCGACGTGGGCGTAGTTCGAGTCGACGAGGGTCCCGTCGATGTCGAAGAGGACGGCGGTGGCGGGAGCGTCGGACATCCCCCCACCTTGCCCTGGAGGCGCTGTGAGCGGCTCCACCCGGCGTCGCCATCCTGACTTCGCTCCGTGTCGTCCGGCGCCCCGAACGGACCGCTTGCTCGACGGCGGATGCCCTGGTTCCGACTGCTCCTCGGGGCGTATCTCGATCGCCAGGGCGATGGCCCGCGCCGCTCGGGTTCGTAGGCTCGCACCGTGACGGACTGGGACTCCTGGGGCGACGAGGACGATTGGGACCCGTCGGGCAGGCGCAGACGCGGCGTCCGAGAGCAGGCGCCGCGCAGGGGCCTGAACTGGCTCGCCGTCGCCACGCTCACCGCACTGCTCAGCTGGGTCATCGCGATGGTGTTCGCCGGTCTGTACGCACGATCGGTCGGCTACCCACCGATCAGCTTCGACCACGACCTCGACTACGTCGCCCCGACCGACCTGCAGAACCGCGTCAAAGGAGCGTGGGGCACGCTCGAGATGCTCTCGCTCCCTGTCGCCGTCATCGCCACCGCGCTCTCCGGCACATCGTTCGCGCTTCGCCGGGAGCGTGTCACTGCGGCCATCGCGCTCGGAGTCTCACTCGCCGCGACGGCGGCGGCTGTCCTCGTCGCCGTTCATGGTGCGGTCGACTTCGTCTTCCGCGACTGACCCCGCGCACGTGCCCGGATGAGTGCGACCGCGAAGAGCACATCGTGGAGAGCGACCCAGGGCGGCCGGCGAGCGCCGCCCACTCGATGCCATCGGCGCTCAGCGCAGTGGGCAGTCAGTCCTCCACCAGCGTGAGGACGAGGTCGTGCCCTTCGTCGGGATCTCCGATCGTGAACTGGATTGCCGGCCGACGACCCGCTCGGTAGACCGCACTCATACCCGAACCTTCGTACGTCCCCGGACGGATACCGGTGCTGCCGTAGAACCGCAGGTCCAACGCACCATCGGGACGATCCGTGGCGGACCATTCGATCGGGCCGGTCACCGGCTCGCCGGCGCCGAGTACCGCCTGCGCCGGGATGTCGAGGAACCGCCCCTTCCCGTCGCGCTCGAGTTGCACTTCCACGCCGCCTCTGCCCCGGTACACGCCGACCGTTGCGTGGGGAGGCGCTTGTGCAGCGCAGCCGGCGAACGTCAGAGTGGCCACGACCGCGAGCGGCAGGAGACGATTCCGAGAGGCAACACGCGACATACGGTCTCCAGCCCGTCAGACGGTGACCGTCTCGCCCGCCGGGAGGATCGTGGTCGGCACACCGCCGAGCCCGTCCGTCCCGAGCATGCGCACGTTCATCTGCTGCCCGGCGTCGCTGAGCAGCAGCTCGTGGATCTGGATCGCACGCTCGGGCGCGACCTCCCGCACGTAGTCGATCGCAGCGGCGGTCTGCGCCCACGGGCCGCTCGTCGGGACGAGCAGCGTCCGGACCGGGACACCCGGCACGAGGTACGCGTCACCCGGGTGGAACAGCGCGCCGTCGACGAGGTATCCGACGTTCGCAATGGTCGGGATGTCCCGGTGGATGACGGCGTGCTGCTCGCCGAACACCTGCACGGAGAACGGTCCGACCTCGAACGAGTCACCCGCCCGCACGGCGACGACGCGGCCGTCGTGATCGCCCAACTGCTCGACGACCGGGGCCGGTCCGCGCACCACGAGCGAGTCGTTCGCGGCGAGGCCGGCGCGGACGGCGTCGACGTCGAAGTGGTCGGCGTGCTCGTGGGTGATGAGCACCGCCGTGGCCTGCCGGACGAGGTCGGCGGCCTCGGGCGTGAAGGTGCCCGGGTCGATGACGAGGGTGGTGCCGTCCTTGTCGAGGACGACGGTGGCGTGGTTGTGCTTCGTCAGCTCCATGTCGACAAGTGTACAACCGTGTTGTACATATTCGTGCGGGAACGGCATGAGAACCCGCTCACCGTTCCAGGCGGGCCGCGATGCGGTGGAAGAGCTCGGGGACCTGTGCGAGCACGGCACGTTCCGCGGCGGAGAGGTCGTCCTCGATGACGGATGCGAACGTGCCAGCTCGGGCACGACGCTCGCGCAGCAGAGCAGTGCGCCCGTCGTCCGTGAGCCGGATGACCGACACCCGACGGTCGCCTCCCGAGACGCCCCGCCCGACGAACCCGCGCTCCTCGAGTTCCCCGACGGTCCTCGACTGCCCCTGGTGCTTCACGCCCCGTGCACGGGCGAGCTCGGCGATGCTCATCGGCCCCTGCCGTTCCAACAGGCCGAGCGTGGCGCTCTGCGCCTGCGGCAACTCGTCGGTGAGCGCCCGCGTGGCACGCACGATGCGGCCGATCGACTCGCGGAGTTCCTCGGCGAGGGCATCCGGCGTCGGCGTCATGTCCCGACCGTACCGCCAGACGGACGGGAGGCGCGCTGCCGACCGGCACCGCGCCTCCCGTCCGCAGGTTGGTGCGTCAGCTGTTGCGCACGTCGTCAGCAGCACCACGCGCGTGGTCCTGCACGTCGGACGCGGCGCCCTGCGCCTCGTCCTTGACGGTCTGGGCAGCGTCCTGTGCGGTGTCCTTGAGGTCCTGCGCATGCTCCTTCGCCGCGTCCCCGAGCTGCGAGCCGACGTCCTTCGCCTGCTCCTTGACGTCCTCCACGAGGGGTACGGCGCGGTCCTTCAGCTCGCCGGCCAGCTCCTCCTCCTTGTCCGAGGTGGGGATGAGCGACGACGCCAGCCATCCGGCGCCGAACGCGATCAGGCCGACGGCGAGCGGGTTGCCCTTCGCCTTCTGGACCCCGCGGTGCGCGACGTCCTTCGCCTGGCCGGTCACGTCCGAGGCGGACCCGGAGGCGCTCGACCGTGCCGAGTCGGCCGCGCCCATCACGGACTCGCGGACGCCCTGGAAGCGGCTCTTCACGCGTTCGGTCTGACGGTGTGCGATCGCCGACGGGCTGACCTTGTCCGCGAGGGCGTCGACGTCGGAGCCGAGTTCGCCGCGGGTGCGCTCGATGTCGGCGCGGATCTCGTCTGGGGTGCTCATGGCTTCCTCCCGGTGTTGGGCTTGAGTGTCTCGGGGACTTCCTTGACGGTCTCGACCGTCTGCGGGGCGCCTTGGATCTCCTTGATCTCCTTGCGACCGCGGAGGGCGAGGATCGCGGCGATGATCGCGTAGACCACGGCGATGACGACCGCGGACCAGGCGTTGCCGATGAGGTACCCGAGACCCCACCACGCAGCGATCGACAGGAACAGCAGGGCGAACAGCGCGGTGAGGCCCGCGCCGCCGAACATGCCGCCGGCCTTGCCCGCCTTCTTCGCGGAGTCGGTCAGCTCGGCCTTCGCGAGGGCGACCTCCTGCCGGAACAGGCTGGAGAGGTCACGCGAGACGTCGGAGAGCAGTTCCCCGAGAGGCGTCGTCGCGGCGCGCTCCTCCGGGGTCGGCTCGCCCAGCGGTGTTGCGCCGGGGACGGAGTGGCTCATACGCCGCTCCCGGTCCCCGTCGACGGTCCGTCGGCTTCCTTCTCGTGCTTGATCTCGGTCGCGAGCGCCTTCGTGAGGCGTCCGGCCAGGATGCCCGCGCCGGCGGCGATGGCGATGAAGGTGCCCGGTCGCTTGGCGGCGAAGGACTTGACCTCGTCGAGCAGCGAGCCCGGGTCACGTCCCTCGAGGTACCCGGCGGCGGAGCCGGCGCGGTGCGACAGGTCGCGGACGACCTTCGCGGCGATCCCCTGCTCGTCGTCGTTGTCGGCCATGCGGCCGAGCTGGTCGCCGAGGCTGCGGAGCCCGCCGGCGGCGCGCTGCTGCTGGTCGGCCGCCTGCTCCTTGAGCGTCTCGGTCGCCTGCGAGTAGAGCTGCTTCGCGTGGTCGGTCGCCTCGGACGCGACGTTCGAGGCCTGCTCCTTCGCAGTGCCGGCGACGTGCGACGCCTTCTCCTTCGCGTCGCCTGCGACGTCCTGGGCTGCACCCTTCGCGGCGTCCGCCTTGCCCGAGCCGCCACCGTCGTGGCTGGGCGCGGGCGGGAGCTGCTCGTCGGCGGGGATCGCGTCGAGCGGCGCGTCGAACGGGACCTCGGCCACGTCCTCGCCGTACGGGTCGTACGTCTGCGCGACGTCCGGGTCGGTGGGCCCTGCCGCCGGGGTGCCGGTCGCGAAGGACGGGACCGTCACACCGGGACGGACCTCGTGTCCCTCGGACGCTGCGGTGCGGTCGTGGATGGGCGTCCCGGAGTCGTTCCCGGGTGGGTTCGTGGTCATCGTCGGCCTTCCGGTTGTCGTCGCCACCGACGTGCGCCGGTGGCGTTGCGTCACCGACCGTGCGCCCACCGCACTGAGCCGGGGCACAGGAACGTCGGGAAGCGCGGATCCGAAGTCCGTTCAGCGCGCTTCCGGTTGGATCGGGGGATGCCCTCCGTGTCGGTCGTCGTGCCCGTCCTCGACGACGCCGACCACCTCCGCTGCTGCCTCGACGCGCTCGCCGAGCAGACCCGGCGCCCGGACGAGGTCATCGTCGTCGACAACGGCAGCCACGACGACAGCGTCGCCGTGGCGCAGGCCGCGGGGGCGATCGTCCTCACCGAGCGGGTACGCGGCATCGCCCGCGCCTCGGCACGCGGGTACGACCGGGCCACCGGGGACGTGATCGTGCGGCTCGACGCGGACTCCGTCCCCCCGCCCGACTGGGTCGCCCGGGCCGTCCGGATCCTCGAGGACCGTGCCGCCGTCGCCGTGACCGGTCCCGGGCGACCGCACGACGGGGGCCCGATCGTCCGGTTGGTCTGGGGCGCCGTGTACATGCGTCCGTACTTCGCCCTCGTGTCGGCGGCGCTCGGTCGACCGCCCCTGTTCGGCTCGGCGATGGCGATGCGTCGGGACACCTGGCTGGCGATCCGCGGTCGGGCGCACCGGGAGGACCCCGAGGTGCACGACGACGTCGACCTGAGCATGCAGCTCGACCCGGCATGGCGGGTGGTGGCCGACCGTGCGCTCGCGGTCCAGGTGTCCGCGCGACCGCTGTCGGGTCTCCGGTCCGCGTTCGTGCGGACGCGCCGTGCCTTCCACACGTTCCGGGTGAACGGGCGCCGCGCCAACCCGGTGCGACGGTGGGCGCGCCGGGCTCGGGTGGCGGTGCGCGAGCGCGCATCGGCGGGCTGGATCCACCGCTGAGGGTCCCGGCGGACCGGACCGTCGGCGAGTGCCTCCGCGGACGGCACGGTCTCAGCGCATGGCGACCCAGACCGGGAACGCCGCCGCTGCACTCCACGCCTGCGGCCGGCAGGCGGCCGGGTAGGGCGCCGGACGGGTCACGTCGGTGGCGGCGTCCCCGGCGTGCAGCTCCGGCATCCGGAAGTCGAACGCGACCGCGGCGGCGAGGAGCTGCTCGGAGAGCTCCCGGGCCTCCTGGTGGTGCCCCGAGCGTGTCAGCCCGGCGACCACCACGGCGGTGTCGTGCGCCCAGACGGTGCCGCCGTGGTAGCTCAGGGGCCAGAACCCGGCAGCGGTCGTGGACAGGGTCCGCAGGCCGAAGCCGCTCGCCATGTCGGGCGCGACGACCCGCGCGGCGACGACGGACTCCTCGTCCGGGCAGAGCAGGCCGGTGCCGAGCAGGTGACCGATGTTGCTCGTGGGCGAGTCGACGGGACGCTTCGCGGCGTCGAGCGCGATCGCCGGGTACGGACCGATGTCGTCCGACACCCAGAAGGCGGCACGGAAGCGCTCCGCGAGCCGGGCCGCCCACGCACGCCAGTCGTCCCCGCCGGGCCGACCGAACGCGTCCAGCAGGTCGGCGCCGTGCACCGCCGCCTCGTGCGCGTAGCCCTGCACCTCGCACAGTGCGATCGGACCGTCCGCGAGCGTCCCGTCACGCCACTGCACGCTGTCGCCGGAGTCCTTCCACCCCTGGTTCGCCAGACCGCGACCGGACTCGTCGACGTACTCGAGGAGTCCGTCCCCGTCGGCGTCGCCGTGGTCGCGCATCCACGCGAGCGCCCGTTCGAGCGTCGGCAGGAGGGCCTCGACCTCGGCGTCGGGAAGGCCCGCTCGCCAGGCGTCGTGGAGCAGGCAGACCCACAGCGCGGTCGCGTCGACGGTGCCGTAGTACAGCGGCGGCAGGGAGATCTCGTCGTTGTCGACGGGCAGGGACGCCTGGCGGAGTTCGTGCATGATCTTGCCCGGCTGCTCCGCCGTCGTCGGGTCGGTGGTCGTGCCCTGCAGCGCGGCGAGCACCCGGAGGGTCCCGCCCGCGATGCTCGTGTCCACGGGGAGGAGGAATCGGGCGGCCCAGATGGAGTCACGGCCGAACAGCGTGAAGAACCACGGGGCGCCGGCAGCGAGGAACTCCCCCTCGGGCCGTGCGAGCCGGAGGGCGTCGAGGTCGTCGGTCGCCCGTTCGAGCCACCGACGCAGCCGGTCGTCCTGCACACCGGTCGGGGCGTCGAACGGACGCGGGGTCGTCACGCCGGAGACCACGGCGTCGGGAGTCTCGACGGTGCAGTCCCAGCCGAACTCGGCCTCCCGAACCCGGGCGGTCCGCCACCGCAGCACCACGTCTGCGCCGTCCGCGATCACCTCGGCGCCCGGCGCATCGAGCCGCACGCGGACGGACCCCGCGGTCCACGACGCACACGATCCGTCGGCGTCCGGGATCACCGGGTCGGTGCCGAGCCCGGCCTTGACCGCGTCCATCCCGGAGGCGTCCGGGGTGATCCGCACCGTCACGACGAGCTGCGAGGCACCGGCCGCCGCGCCGTGCAGACGATCGGTGATGCGCAACCGCTCCTGCACGCCGTCGATGCGGACGCTGCGGCGGTGGTCGAGTCGGACGTCCGGGTCCGCACCGGCAGCGTCGAGACCGCGGAGGAGCCCCGTGAAGACGACCTCGCGGGCACCGACGGGCACGACGGCGACGGGCTCGACGTCGGTGCCCGCGACCGCCACGTGCACCGCGGACACGAACCGCTGGTCGCCCGTCCAGTACCCGTGCACCGGGTTGCTCCCGAGCGAGCCGTCCCGGCCGGACCACGCCTGGGTCGGGGCCGCGACGACGGCGACCTCGTCGTGGAGGAGCGGCTGCAGCGGGACGGTCGGGGCGTTCGTGGCGGTGGGCGTGGCGGTGGTGGTGGAGGTCATGCGGTCTCCTCGTCGACGGGATCGGGGGACGGGGTCCAGGTCGGGTGCCAGCCCGGCTGGGGCGGCGGGGTGGTGGGCAGTCGGCGGACGGGGAGCGCCTCGGTGCGGACGCCGGTGGGCGTGCCGGGAGCGCGGAGCACCCGGACGGCACGGCCGCCGTCGTGGTCGGTGACGGCTTCGACCAGCGAGGCCGAGCGGCCGCGGAGCACGATCCCGACACCCTCGTCCAGCTCGACGCCGTCGGGCAGCGCACCCGCTGCCACGGCGGCGCGGAACACGGGCGAACGCTCCGGGTCCGAGTCGGTGTGCACGCCGAGTGAGCCGGCGGCGAAGCCGAGTCCGTCCGCCACGACGGCAGGACGGGGACCGTGGCTCTGGGTGACGCCGCCCGCGTGCCAGCAGAGCGCGCCGGCGGATCCGCCCGCGAGCACGACACCGGCCTCCCACGCCGCGCGGAGGACGTCGTCGAGTCCGTGGGCGCGCCAGACCGCGAGCAGGTTCACGACGGACCCGCCCGAGACCCAGACGACGTCGGCACCGAGCACGGCGTCCCGGAGCGACGGGACGTTCCGCCGCGGGAAGAAGCGCAGATGGGCCGCCTCCACCCCGACCGCGCGGGCCGCCGCGAGTTCGGCGCCCTCGACGCTGCGCTGGTCACCGCCCGCCGTGTTGACGTGCAGCACGCGGGGCGGCCGCCTCTCCGGCACGCGGGCGAGTCGGATCGCCTCGAACAGCAGCGGACCGTACGCGGAGTCGTCCCAGTCGCCCTCGACGAGTCCGCCGCACGTGGCAAGGATCGTGGGCTCGGACGCGGTCACTCCTTCACCGCGCCCTCGCTCGAGTTCATGATCCGCTTCTGGAACACGAAGAACGCGACGGCGACCGGGATGGTCATGACGAACGCCGCGGCGAGCTTGATCGGGAACTGGTTCCCGGCGCTCAGTCCGCCGGACGCCAGGGACGCGACCCCCTTGGTGAGGGTGGTCAGGCCCGGGGACGACGAGGACACGATGAAGTGCGCCAACTCGTTCCACGAGCCCTGGAACGACAGGATCGTGATCGTCACGACGGCCGGCCGCGCCATCGGGAGCACGATCGACCAGAACGTGCGGAAGGTGCCGGCGCCGTCGATCTTCGCCTGCTCCTCGACGCTCACCGGGATGGACTCGAAGAAGTTCTTCATGATGAACACCCCGGCGGCGTCCACGAGCAGCGGCACGATCATGCCCGAGTACGAGTCGTACATGCCGAGCTGGTTGATGACGAGGAACTTCGGGATGAGCAGCACCACCCCGGGGACGGCCATCACGGCGACGAGCGCGGCGAACACGGCCTGCCGCCCGCGGAACCGCAGTCGTGCGAGCGCGTACCCGGCGAGCGAGTCGAAGAAGATCCGTCCGAGCGTGACGAACACCGCGACGATGACGGAGTTCATCGCCCAGACGCCGAAGTCGGAGCGCTGGAACAGCGACTCGAACGCCGCCGTCGTCCAGGTCCCGGGCAGCGCCAAGGGGTGCAGCGAGGCGTCCTGGTCGGTCTTGAACGAGTTGACGACCGCCACGTAGAACGGCAGCAGGTACACCACTGCGATCACGACGCCGACGACGAGCAGCGCGATGCTGCGTGGCGTGGGCCGCGCCCGCCGCCGGCGCGGGGCGGGTGCCCGCGTGACGGTGGCGGCGCGGACGTCCGGCACCGCGCCTCCAGGCTGGGCGGACGTCGGGGTGCTGGTCATCGCACCGATCCCTTCTCGATCCAGCGCATGCGGCGCCGCGACACGGGGCGCTCGCGCAGGGCCCAGCGCTGCACCAGCGTGAACGCGACGATGATGGCGAACAGGATGAACGCGATCGCCGCGCCGACGCCCCACTGCTGGCTCCCGAAGGCCGACGAGTACGACAGGTACGCGGGCGTCATCGTGGTGTTCGCCGGGGCGCCCTTCGTGCCGGTGTAGATCTGGTCGAAGATCTGCCAGGTCCCGATCAGCCCGAGGGTCAGCACCGTGAACAGCGTCGGGCGCAGCTGCGGCAGCGTCACCCGCCAGAACCGGGTCCACGCGCCGGCGCCGTCGATCATGGCTGCCTCGTCCACGTCCGCCGACAGGTTCTGCAGGGCGGCGAGGAAGAGCAGCATGAACGTGCCGCTCGTCGTGAAGACCGCCAGCAGGATGAACGCGGTCATGGCGACCGACGGACCCGCGAGCCACTCCCACCACGAGATGCCGAGCATCGTGTGGTCGGCGAGCAGCGGCGGCGGGTCGCCGGCCCCGAGGTGGAACAGGCCGGTCGGTTCGTTGAACCAGTTCGGCCCGTGGACACCGACCCAGCTGATGATCTTGTTGACCGCGCCGGTGGACGAGAACAGGAACAGCCAGACGACGGTGATGGCGACGGAGCTCGTCACCGAGGGGAAGTAGAACGCGGTCCGGAAGAAACCGCGCCCGCGCAGGGCCCGCCCGTTCACGAGGAGGGCGAGGCCGAGCGCGACGGCGGTCTGGAGCGGCACGACGAACACGACGTACCAGAGGTTGTTCCGCAGGGCCGTGCCGAAGTTCTGCTCGTCGAGGCCTCCGCCGCCGAGGATCTTCGCGTAGTTCCGGCCGCCGACGAACGAGACGTCGGAGGAGAACGGGCTGCCCACTCCGTGCCAGTCGGAGACGCTCACCCACGCCGCCATGAGCACCGGCACGGCGAGGAACAGGCCGAGCACGATGATCGTCGGCGCGGTGAACAGCCAGCCCGAGACGGCCTCGGCGCGGTTCTTCCGGGACACGCGTCAGCCCTTCAGCGCGGCGGCCATGTTCTTCTGGACGCCCTCGAGCAGGGTCTTCGTGTCGGTCTTCGCGAGGCCGCCGAGCTTCGAGTCGAAGTCCGCGATCACGTCGGCGGTCCCCGCCTTGTTCGGGACGCCCTTCGCGCTGTCGGCCTCGTCGAGGAACGCGGCGTACTGCGGGTACTCCTGCTTCCACTTGCTCGCCGCGGACTCGACGGACGGCATGACGCCGAACTCCTTCGCGAAGGTCAGCTGCTGCGACGTGCTCGTCATCTTCTCGACGAAGGCGAGCGCGGCCTTCTGGTTCGGCGAGTCCTTCGCGATGCCCCAGCAGTTCGTGAACTGGAGCGTGCCGGCACCCTTCGGGCCCTCCGGCAGCTGGACCACCTTGTAGTCGACGCTCGGGTAGCTGGCCGACATCGCGCCGGTGAGCCAGTTGCCCTCGACCGTCATCGCGGCCTTGTCCTTGCCGAACGCGTCACCGCCCCAGCTCTCACCGAGGTCGCTCGAGAACTTCGTCGAGCCGTCCTGCAGCAGCCCCTTCACGTAGTCGAGGGCCTTGACGTTCGCCGCCGAGTCGACGGTCGCCTTCGTCTGGTCGGCGTTGGTGAGGGAACCACCGGCCTGCGCCATGAAGGCACCGAGCCGCTCGTACTGCGGGCTCATCGTGAGGCCGACCCGGCCGTCCTGCGTGAGCTTCTCGGCGACGGAGGCGAGGTCGTCCCAGGTCTTCGGGACGTCGCTGTCGGTGAGGCCCGCAGCCTTCCAGTCCTTCGTGTTGATGAAGAGCGCGAGGGTCGAGAAGTCCTTGGGCGCGCAGTAGAGCCTGTCGTCCACGGTGAACGAATTCGTGAGCGTCGGGTAGAAGTCGTCCTTGTTCGACAGCTGGTCGCCGTACGCCAGGAGCGACCCGTTGGACGCGTAGCCGGTGAGGGCCGAGGTGCTGACGTAGAAGACGTCGGCGGGCTTGCCGGACGCGAACCCCTGGGCGAGCTGCTGGTCGAGGTTGTTGGCGGCCTGGACGGAGACGCCGGTACCGGAGGACTTCGACCACGAGGCGGCGGCGCTCTTCACGGCGGCGGTCTCGGCGTCGCCCGAGGAACCGATGAGCACCGTGAGGTCCTTGTCGCTGGAGGTCAGCTTGCCGGCGCCGGAGCCGGAGGACGACCCGGATCCGCTGAAGCCGGAGCCGCAGGCGGACAGGGTCAGGGCTGCGGTGAGCGCCATCGCTCCCGCGGTCAGCATGCGTGCTGGGCGTCGTTGCATCGGGGGACTCCTCGTCGAGTGTCGGGCTTCGATCGTTCAAATTTGATCGATCAAACGAGTCGACCATACACCGCCGAGGCGCTACGGTGAACCCCATGTCGCACCCCGCCACCGTCGCCGACGTCGCCCTCGCCGCGGGCGTCTCCCGGCAGACCGTGTCGAACGTGCTCAACCGGCCCGAGGTCGTCCGACCCGCCACCCTCTCGCGGGTCCAGGCCGCGATCGAGGACCTCGGGTACCGCCCGCACGCGTCCGCCCGACGCCTCCGCACCCGGCAGAGCTCCACCCTCGGCGTGCGGCTCGAACCCGTGCACGGCATCTCCGGCGCCGTGCTCGACCGCTTCCTGCACGCCCTGGTCGACAGCGCCGATGCCCGGGGGATGCGGATCCTCCTCTTCACCGCCACCGACGTCGCCGACGAGCTCGCGCACATCGAACGGCTCGTCGAGGGTTCGGACGTCGACGGGTTCGTCCTCACCTCCACGTTCCACGACGACCCGAGGCCCGGCTGGCTCGCCGACCGCGAGGTCCCCTTCGTGCTCTTCGGCCGGCCGTGGGGACAGCCGGAAGACCGGATCGAGACGCTGCCGTGGGTCGACGTCGACGGACGAGCCGGACTGCACGAGGCGACGGCGCACCTCGCCGCGGCCGGACACCGACGGATCGGGTTCCTCGGCTGGCCCAGCCCGTCCGGTCAGGGCGACGAGCGACGGCACGGCTGGCAGGACGCGCTGGCCGAGGCCGGACTCGCGACCGAGGACCCGGTCGCGCTCGTCTGCGAGGACGACGTCGCGGCCGCCACCCGGACGGTCGCCCGGGCCGTCGCCGAGGGAGCAGCCGTCGACGCCCTCGTCTGCGCCTCCGACACCCTCGCGCTCGGGGCACGGTTCGCCCTGGGGGCGTCCGTGCCCGTCGTGGGCTACGACGACACCCCCGTGGCCGAGGCGCTGGCGATCTCGAGCGTCGAGCAGCCCCTCGCCGCGGCAGCGGGGGCCGCACTCGAACTCCTCATGGGGAGCGGCCGGTCGGTCCTGCCCGGTCCGACCGGACACCACCTGCTCACCCCGCGCGTCGTCTGGCGCGAGGACGTCGGAGTCCGGCCGGTCACGGATCGGTGACGCATCGCTGACGGCCGGTCATGGCTCGCGGGTCCGGTGGCCGACGGCGACACCTCCGTCACCGGCGGCGACGTCGGCGTTCACATCCCGCAGTCGAACGTCCCGAAAGACGGCCTGCTCGCCGACGTGACGGCACACGCCATCGGGACGGATGCTCATCCGGCGGGGCGCGACCGCACGTGCGCCCGCTCCCCCTGCGGGCCGTACAGGCAGAGCACCTCGGTGACCTCGTCGGTGGTGTTGCCGACCCAGTGCGGGGTGTGCGTGTCGAACTCGACGACCTCGCCCGGCCCGAGGTCGAAGTCCCGGTCGCCGAGCAGCAGGCGCAGCCGTCCGGACAGCACGTACAGCCACTCGTACCCCTCGTGCGTCTTGAGGCTGCGGTCGCGGTTCGGCGGCTCGGGAGGGATGAGCTGCTTGAACGACCGCACCCCGCCGGTCCGCTTCGTCAACGGGATCACGACGCGTCCGCCGTGCCGTTCGGCCTTGAGGTGCACCCGGGGATCCCCGGTCTGCGGCGCCCCGACGAGGTCGTCGAGCGGCACCTGGTACGCCCGGGCCAGCGGCAGCAGGAGTTCGAGGGTCGGTCGACGCTGGCCGGACTCGAGGCGCGACAGGGTCGACACCGAGACACCGGTCTCCGCGGCGAGCGCCGCCAGGGTCACGTTGCGCCGTCCGCGCAGGGAACGCAGTCGCGGGCCGACCGCGTCGACGACCTCGGCGGTCGTGGGTGGGGTGATCCGTTCCTCCCGGCTGTGCACCATGGCGACCATGTTGCCAGACCGGCAACGATCGTTGCCAGTCCAGCGATCGCATGCGCAGGATGCAGGCATGCGAGATCACTACGACGTCATCGTCATCGGCGGCTCTGCCGCCGGTCTGTCCGCCGCGCTCGTCCTCGGACGGTCGCGGCGCTCCGTCCTCGTCGTCGACGCCGGCGAGCCCAGGAACGCCGTGGCCGAGGGCGCTCACAACTACCTGGGACGCGAGGGCGTCGCCCCGAGCGAGCTGTACCGGATCGGACGCGACGAGGTCGCGGCCTACGGTGTGGAGGTGCAGCCCGGGAGGATCGTGGCGGCGTCCCCGACGGACGGTGACGGTGTCGACCCGGTCGGCTTCTCGGTCACGCTCGACTCGGGCCGGGTCGTCGCGGCGCGCAGACTGGTGGTCGCCTCCGGCGCCGTGGACGTGCTGCCGAAGGTCCCCGGGCTGGCGGAGCAGTGGGGGCGCGGTGTCGTGCACTGCCCGTTCTGCCACGGGTGGGAGGTCCGCGACCAGCACATCGGTGTGCTCGTGACCACGCCGAACGGGGTCCACCACGCGCTGATGTTCCGGGCGCTGAGCGACCGCGTCACGGCGTTCGTCACGGATCCGACCCTCGTCGACGACACCGCCCGGGAGGGTTTCGCAGCCCGAGGCATCCGGGTGGTCGACGACTCGGTGCGTCGGGTGCGGTCCTCCGACGGTGTGCTGACCGGCGTCGAACTCGGGTCGGGCGAGGTGGTCGCGCTGGATGCCCTCGCGGCGGCGAGCACCGCCGAGGCCCGCGTCGACTTCGCTGCCGGGCTGGGGCTGACCGCGTCCGACGTCGTCGTGAACGGCTTCCGGTTCGGGAGCGCACTCACGGTGGACGCTGCGGGGCAGACAGCGGTCCGCGGCGTGTACGCGGCCGGGAACGTCGCGGCTCCGATGGCGACCGTCATCGCGTCCGCCGCGGCGGGGGTGCAGGCGGGGGTGGCGGCGCACGGCGACCTCGTGCAGGCCGACCTGGCCGCGGCGCTCGCGGGCGCCGCGGCGGGGTCCGGCGCGGCGGCGGGGTCCGGCGCGGCCCGAGTCTCGGGCTGAGCGACAGTTCTCGTGCCCCCGAGCGCGAGGACTGTCGCTCACACCGAGTCTCGGCACGCCTCCTACGAGTCTCGCCGCACCGCGACCGAGTCTCG